>CANGXU010000039.1 GCA_947457885.1 Betaproteobacteria bacterium | reverse complement strand
TAGCGGCTGCCATGGCGCGGCCGCGCGCAAGGTATCGACCAGTGCCAGTCGCTGTCCGCTGCGCGGATCGCCAGGACGCGATCCCGCCGGCCGGCCGCGGCGCTGCCCGCGCTGCATCGCGCCGGAACGTCCCCCAGCCGAACGCGCGCTCTTCGGCTGCAGGCCGGCCTGCAAGAGCGCGAGCAGTCCGCCCGGGATCGCGGCCTTCACCGCGTCGAGCACACGATCGTCGAGCGGCCGGTCGTCCGCCGGCGTGTCTTCATCGGGCGGAGGCTCCTCGTCACGCGCATCTTCCGGTGGCGGCGGTGGCGGCGGGTCTTCCGGCGGCGGCTCGGCTTCAGCTTCCGTTTCCGGATCCGCAGGCATCCGGGTCGCCCGTGGCGCCAGCACCAGCCGGGCCGCCAGCGTCGCGTCTGCCTCGACCACGTGGTCGCGCCCGGCCAGTGCCGCCGCCGCCCTGGCGGCGCGCACTGCGGCGATGGTCGTGCGCGGAGAGTCGACGCCCAACGCCAGCGCCGTTGCGCACAGCGCCTCGAGCAGTGCGTCGTCGAGCACCACCGATGGCAGGCGATCGCGCGCCGCGGCGACGCATTCCCGATCGGGCGGCGGTTCGATCGCCTCGCGCAGCGGCAGGTCGCCGAGATCGACCAGGAACGCGAGCCGTTCGACCAGCGTTGCCGGCACCGACTCGTCGTCGTGCGCGCTCTCGTCGAGCGCGACCACGCCGAAACGGGTCGGCAACAGGGTACTGAAGCCGTCGCGCTCGATGCGGATCTCGCCATGGTCCAGCGCGGCGGCGATCTTCGCCGCGACCCCGGTCTCGATGCGTTCGGCCATCGCCACCAGCGCGACGCCGCCGTCGACCTCGGCAAGCAGGCCGCGCTCGGCCACCGGGCGGCCGGCATTGAGCGTCGCCGCGAGGTCGAGGCCGCCGAGCAGCCGGCCATCGCCGATCTGCAGCGGGACACGCCGCACCGGCGCCGATGCCGGCAGCGCCTCGCGCAGCGCGTGCAGCCAGCGATCGCGTACCGGGCCGGCGCGCGCGCGCAGCATCACCCCGCCCAGGCCATGGGGATCGACGGCGAACAGTGCCAGCGCATCCATCGAATCGGTCCACGGACTGCGCGCTGCCGGGCGGACCGGCGCGCCATCGGGAGAATACGCGCCGGCCTGACCGGGGACGGCTGTGCGCGGCGCCTGCGCCGGCCCGGGCATCGCTCAGGCCCCGAAGTGCTCGGCGATCGCGCGTTCGATCCGGCTTGCCGACCCCGCGTCCTCCAGCGGATTGCGCCGCAGGCGGTGCCGCAGTGCAGGCGCCGCGACGCGCTTCAGGTGGCCCTCTTCGACCGCCCGGTCGCCCTCGAAGGCGGCCAGCGCGCGCGCCGAGCGCATCAGCGTCAGCTCACCGCGCAGGCCGTCGGTGCCCAGCGCCATGCACAGCGCCGCGGCCTGTTCGAGCACGCGGTCGGGTACATCGACCTCGGCCAGGTGGCCACGCGCCGCCGTGAGCCTGCGCCGCAGCTTCGCGTCTTCCTTCTCCCATGCGGCAATGAAAGCTGCGGGATCGCGCTCGAAGGTGTCGCGCCGGCGCACGACCTCGATGCGCGTGGGCAGGTCGGTCGGCGTCTTGACCTCGACCGACAGCCCGAACCGGTCGAGCAGTTGCGGGCGCAGCTCGCCTTCTTCGGGGTTGCCGCTGCCGACCAGCACGAAGCGCGCCGGATGCCGGATCGACAGGCCTTCGCGCTCGACCACGTTCTCGCCGGAGGCGGCGACGTCGAGCAGCAGATCGACGAGGTGGTCTTCCAGCAGGTTCGCCTCGTCGATGTAGAGGAAGCCACGGTTCGCGCGCGCCAGCAGCCCGGGCTCGAACGCCTTCTGCCCGTGCGCCAGCGCCCGCTCGAGATCGAGCGCACCAACGACACGGTCTTCGGTCGCGCCCAGCGGCAGGTCGACGACCGGCACCGGTACCGCGTGGCTCCTGGGCCCGGCGGCGGCCTTCGCCGCGCCGGCGGCCTTCGACTTCGACGTGGCCGCGGGCTTGTCCGCCGTGCCGTCGCATGCGCCGCACAGGCCGGCCACCTTCGCGGGATCGCAGCCGTACGGGCAGCCGACCACCGCGCGCATCGTGGGCAGCAGTGCCGCAAGTGCCCGCACGGCCGTCGACTTGCCGGTGCCGCGGTCGCCGAAGATCAGCACGCCACCGACCGACGGATCGACCGACGCGATCAGCAGCGCGAGCTTCATCTCGTCCTGGCCGACGATCGCGGAAAACGGAAACACTGCAGCCATGAGCAGACCCTGATCCTGTTGGATGTTTGGTGGCCCGGCATTGTAGAGCAGCACCGTAGCAGCGACCACGGCGACCCGGCGGTTTCGCCACGGACTGCCGCAATGGAGTGCATCATTGCACGGCCATCACACCTCCCTCCACCCCATGGATCCATCGGAAACGCTATCCGCACGCATCGCCGGACATGTCGCGGGGCTGCAGTACGACCGTCTGCCGGCCAGGATCGTCGACCACGCGAAGCTGATCATGCTGGACACGCTGGCGGTGGCCTGGGCGGGCTCGGATGCGCCGGGCTGCCGCGAAGTGCACGAGCTGTTCGCCGCCGATGGCGGCGCCCCGCAGGCGACCTGCTGGGCGTTCGGCGGCAGGCTGCCAGCGGCGGAGGCCGCCTTCATCAATGGCGGGACGGCAGCCGCGCTCGACTACGACAGCTTCGGGCGCGACGCGCCGGTCCACACCAACATCGTGATCCTCCCGGTGGCGCTGGCGATGGCCGAATGGCTGCGCGCACCGGGACGCGACTTCCTGTGCGCGCTGGTCGCCGGCAACGACCTGGTGTGCCGGATCGCCGGATCGTTCACGCTGCCGCATCGCGGCTTCGCCTATACCTCCGCGGTCACCGTGCTGGGCGCCGCCGCAGCGGCCTCGCGACTGATGCGGCTGGACACCACAACGACGCGGCATGCGCTCGGACTCGCGTTCCAGCAGGCAGGCGGCACCCAGCAGGCGAACCTCGAGCCTGCGCTCGCGAAACGGCTGCTGTCCGCCTTCCCCGCGCGCGCCGGCATCCTGGCCGCCCGGCTCGCTGCGCAGGGCATCACCTCACCGGCGGAGATCTTCGAGGGCAGGCTCGGCTTCCATGCGCTGTACCAGCCCGGCGATGCGCAGCGCATGCTGGATGGGCTGGGTGAGCGTTTCGACAGCGACGCGGTATCGATCAAGGGCTATCCGAGCTGCAGCTGCAACCACGCGGCGGTCGCCGGCATGCTGGAACTGGTCACGGAGTACAGGCTGACAGCGGACGACATTTCATCGGTCGAAGTCGCCGCCAGCCCGTACATTGCGCAACTGGTCGGCGCACCCTACGAACCGGGCGACGATCCGCAGGTCAGCGCCCAGTTCAGCATCCGCTATTCGATCGCCTGCGCGGTGCTGCGCGGGCGCCTCGGGCTGGCCGAGATCGAACCGCAAGCGGCCCTGGACCCGGCGCTTCGAACCTTCGCCGCCAGGGTGAGCGTGCGGCCGGAACCCTCGTTCACAGGTACGCGGGCGCCGGTCGTGCTGCGCGTGGCGAGCCATCGCCACGGCCTGCTCGAGCGCAGGGTCGAACATGTCCCCGGCAGCGCCGAGGCGCCACTGGGCCCCGCGGCGATCGATGCGAAGTTCGACGAATGCTTCGCGCGCGGCGTACGCCCACTCGACCCGACGCGCACCCGGATGCTGCGCGAGCGGGTTGCCGGTCTGGAAGCCATCGATGACCTGTCGACGTTCTTCGATGGCATCTGCGCCGACTGAACGGACAACCCCGACCGGAGGAAGATGACCATGGCCATGCCTGTCCCCCGCAACGCGCGCACCGACCGGCGCAGCGACGCCAGCGCCGTCGCACTGGCCGCCCTGCTGGCCTTCGCGATCGCAGGCTGCGCGGCAACCGTGGTACCCGCAGCACCCGGGTCCGTCCCAACGGTCGTCTCCGGCGCCAGGCCGACCGCCGCAGCCAGCGTGACCGGCACGGCCACCTACCGGGAACGCATGGCCTTGCCGCCCGACGCCGTGTTCGAAGCGATCATCGAAGATGTTTCGAAGGCCGATGCGCCGGCGGTCGTTCTCGGCCGGACCCAGGTGACCTCGATCCAGGTCCCGGTATCGTTTTCGATTGCCTATGACCCGGCGAAGCTCGACCCGCGCGCACGCTATTCGGTACGCACGCGCATCCTCGTGGAAGGCCGTCTGTGGTTCACCTCGGACACCCGGCATCCGGTGCTGCGCGACGCCGGCGACACCCGCGTGGACATCCTGATGCGCCGGGTGGCTTCGGCGCCCTGACGCCGCGTCCACGCCGGCGCTGGCGCTGCCGGCACCTCAGTTGGGTTTCAACCCGACCTGCTTCGCGATCTTTCCCCAGACCTGCATTTCGCGCCGGATGAACGCGTCGAACTCCGCCGGCGTGTCGCCGACCGGAATCGCGCCCTGTGCACTGAGCCGTTCGGAAAGCTCCGGCGCCTTCACGATGCGGGCGATCTCGCGACCGAGCCGGTCGAGTGCTTCCCTGGGGATTTTCGCCGGTGCAAACACACCGTACCACTCGTAGGTGTCGTACTTCGGCAGGCCGGACTCGGCGAAGGTCGGGGTGTCGGGCATCCCGGGCGAGCGCTTGGCGGCCGTGGTCGCGATAGCCTTCAGGCGTCCGGTCTTGATGTGCTGGAGCACGCCGGGCGGGCCGCTGATCAGGAGCTGTATCTGGCCCGCGATCAGGTCGGCGATCGCCGGCGCGCCGCCCTTGTACGGGATATAGGTCACGTCGATGCCCGCCATCACCTTAAGCATCTCGACCGACAGGTGGCCGGAGGTGAGCTGCCCGGGCACACCATAGTTGAGCGCTCCGGGGCGCGACTTCGCGTATGCGATGAATTCCTTCAGCGTCGAAGCCGGCACCGACGGATGCACCGTCAGCACGCCCGGCACGATCGCCATGTTCGACACCGGGGTGAAGTCACGCAGGGTGTCGTACGGCAGGTCCTTCATCACGAACGGATTCACCACATGCGGTGTCAGCAGCGTACCGACCGTGTGGCCGTCGGGTGCGGAGCGCGCAATGATGTCGCTCGCAATCACGAAGGCCCCACCCGGACGGTTATCGACCAGCACCGGCTGCCCGACCGACTCGGAGAGGCGCTGCGCGACCAGGCGCGAAATCAGGTCGTTGGTGCTGCCGGGCGGGACGGCGACGATCCAGCGCATCGGCCGCGACGGGAACGCCTGTGCCGATACCGACTGCGCGATGAGCAGCCCGGACAGGGCGAGGGCCGACGCGGCGAACAGGGCCGTGGGGCAGTAAGGGTTGCGCATGATTCCTCCTGGGGATCGTCCGTCCGGGCGCTGCAGGACGGTGGGTCCGTTGCACGCTCGCGCGCCGGACCTCGAGTGGCCAGCACCGGAAGCGGTTCCGATGCCGGGATGGAATGTACCAAGCGCAGCACAGGCCGTACACTTCGGACTCTGCGGACCAATCCAGGAAGCCATTGCACCGAGACACGCCCAGCGTATCGCGCGACCCGTTCGCCACCGGCGAGATGGGGGTGCCGGCGATCCTGCGCGCCGCGTTCGGCGGCCGTTTCGTCGGCGTGATGGACCTGTCGCGCGACGACCGTGGCTTCTCGCTGATCGCCGCGCCGACCCGCTGCATCCGCCGCGGTGACGTGCACGAACTGATCGTCACCGACGAAGCCGCTGCGGCCCCCGGCAGCACGGTGCAGCGCTGCCGGTTCCTCGGATTCGTGGAGTTCGAGAGCGCCGGCGTGCTGGTCCGCGGCGACGCCGTCGAGGTCGACGGCTGCGAGGTCGGCACGGTGGCCGGCTTCGACGAGTGCCACTTTCCGAACCACCTGAACATCGTGCTGCAGGCCACGCATGCACGCACCGGCGTCCAGCTCGGGCTGCGGCCTGGCGCGCTGCTGCAGGTACGACCGCGCAGCGGCAACCACCTGGCGGACATCCCCGCCGACACGGACTGACCATGATCGAACCCCTGATGCAGCACGCCGGCCGAGTGGCGGTGCAACTGAAAGCCCGTAGCCAGACGATCGCCGTCGGCGAATCGGCGGCCGGCGGGCTGATCACCGCCGCACTGCTGGCCGTGCCCGGGGCATCGGCCTACTGCCGGGGCGGGCTGGTGATCTATACCCGCAACGCACTGCTGGCGCTGAAGGCGGTCGACCTCGCGCGGCTGGCCACGATGCGCGCATCGACCGAAGCCTATGCATGCTTCGAGGCGCACACCCTGCGCAGCCACTTCGAGACCGACTGGGGCCTGGGCGAGACCGGCGCAGCCGGCCCCACCGGCAACAAGTACGGCGACGCCGCCGGCCATGTCTGCGTCGCGGTCGCCGGACCAGGCCTCGGTCCGGTGCCCGGTACGATCGGCGAACGCTCGCGCACCCTCGAGACCGGCAGCATCGACCGTCTCGGCAACATGCAGGCCTTCGCCGCGGCCGCGCTGCTGCTGATGGCCGAGACCCTCGAAGGACTGCCGGCGGCAGGCTGAACACCCTACGTTCGACGACGACGTCGGCTACATCAGGAGGAAGCATGGAACGCACGATCACCGAACCTTCACCCGACGCACAGCGCAGGCGGCTGCTCGGCGGCCTGGGAACGCTGTCCGCGCTGGGTACGGCCGGGCTGCTCGCCGGCTGTGAAACGACAGCCGGCGGCGGCGCGTCCACTGCGTCCGCCGCACCGCATCGCATCGACGTGCACCATCACATGGTGCCGCCGGCGTATGCGGAAGACCTGGTCAAGCGTGGCGGGCCGCGCCCGGTCAAGTGGTCGCCCGCGATGTCGATCGAGGACATGGACCGCAGCGGCATCGCGCTGTCGCTGACCTCACTGGTGCAGCCAGCCGTCTGGTTCGGCGATGTTGCGCTCGGCCGCAGGCTCGCCCGCGAGAGCAACGAGTACGCGGCGAAGCTCGCGGTCGACTACCCGCGCCGCTTCGGCACCTTCGCCACGCTGCCGCTGCCCGACCCGGAAGGTTCGCTGAAGGAGATCGCCTACTGCCTGGACGTGCTCAAGGTGGAAGGCTTCTGCCTGATGACCAGCTACAACGGCCGCTACCTCGGGCATGCCGCGTTCACGCCGGTGCTGGAGGAACTCGACCGGCGCGGCGCGGTCGTCTACACCCATCCGCTGACCGCCGACTGCTGCCGCAATGTCGTGCCCGGGCTTCCCGACTCGGCGATCGAGTACGCGACCGACACCACGCGCACGATGGCCAGCCTGCTGTTCAGCGGCGCGGCCGCGCGCTTCCCGAACATCAAGTGGATCTGGTCGCACAGCGGCGGCATCGCGCCCTTCCTGCGCTCCCGCTTCCAGTACCAGGAGCAGACGATGAAAGACGCGAAGCGGGTGCTGCCCAATGGCGTGATGCACGAGTTCGCGAAGTTCTACTACGACATGGCCCAGGGCAACCATCCCGGCGCGCTCGATGCGCTCGGCAGGATCGCGCCGGTCTCGCAGTACCTGTACGGCACCGACTTCCCGTACCGCCTCGGCGACGAAGTGAACAAGGGACTCGCCGCGTATCCGTTCACCGCGGCACAGCGCATGGCCATCGACCGCGGCAACGCGTTGCGCATCCTGCCGTCGCTCAAGGGAAGGCTCGCATGAAATCCTGCTGGATCGTCACTCGTGACCACAAGGCGGTCATCGAATACCGCGAAGTGCCCGTGCCACAACCGAAGCCGGGCGAGGTCATCATCGAGGTGCATGCCTCGGCACTGAACCGCGGCGAGCTGGTGGTCGGCGGCGCGGTGCATGGCGGGCCGGAGAAGATCGGCGGCAACGAGGCGGCCGGCATCGTGCATGCGATCGGTGCCGGCGTCACCAACTGCAAGCCGGGGGACAAGGTGTTCGGCCGTTCGCGCGGCGGCTTCGCCGACTACGCGACACTGGACGCTGCACAGGTGATGCCGATGCCGCAGCGCCTGAGCTGGCAGCAGGCGGCAGCCATCCCGATCTCCTACATCACCGCCTACGAGATGCTCTACCCGCCCTACGGACGGCTGGCGAAGGGTGAATGGCTGCTGATCACCGGCGTGTCGGCGGGCGCAGGCGTGGCCTGTGTGCAGCTGGCGAAGCTGCTCGGCGCGCAGTCGATCGGTACCTCGGGCTCGGCCGCCAAGCTGGAACGGATCAAGGCCCTCGGCCTCGACGTCGCGATCAACACCCGCGGTGCGGACTTCGCGGCGAAGGTGATGGAGGCCACCGGCGGCCATGGCGCGGACCTGGCAGTGAACCTCGTCGGCGGCACGCAGTTTGCCGAGTGCGTGCGGGCGGCGGCGCGCAAGGGCCGGATCGCGGTGGTCGGCTATGTCGACGGCGCGCTCAGCGCCGAGATCGACCTCGGCGCGGTGCATGCCGGCCGGCTGGAGATCTTCGGCATCTCGAACGCGAAGCTGACCCGGGAAGAGAAGGCAGCGGCAGCGGCCGGCTTCGCGCGCGACGTGATGCCGGCGATCGCCGCCGGCGCCTTCGACCCGGTGATCGACCGCGAGTTCGGCTTCGACGAGATCCCGGCCGCGCGCGACTGCATGGAGTCGAGCGCGATGGTCGGCAAGATCGTGGTCAAGGTGCGCTGAGCATGCCGGCGCCATCGCAGGGCGGCGGTACCGCATCCCTCGCGCAGGTACGCGCATGGATCGATGCCGCGTCGAAAGTGACGGTGCTCACCGGCGCCGGCATCTCGACCGAGTCCGGCATCCCCGACTTCCGCGGCCCGAAGGGCGTGTGGACCACCAATCCCAAGGCAGAGAAGCTGTCCGACATCCGCTACTACGTCGCCGACCCGGAAGTGCGCCGGCTGGCGTGGCAGAGCCGTCTCGCGCATCCGGCGTGGCTCGCCGCGCCGAACCGCGGCCACGAGGCGCTGGCTGCACTCGAGGCCCGCGGCAAGCTGCATGCGCTGATCACGCAGAACATCGACGGCCTGCACCAGAAGGCGGGCAATTCGCCGGGCAAGGTGATCGAGGTGCACGGCACCGTGCTGTTCGTGGCCTGCCTGCAGTGCAACTGGCGAGGCCCGACGGCCGAGGTTGCCGAAAGGCTGCGCGCCGGCGAGGAAGATCCACCCTGCACCGAATGCGGCGGCATCCTGAAGAGCGACACGATCTCGTTCGGCCAGTCGCTGAAACCCGGCGTGATGGAGCGCGCGATGCGCTGCGCCCAGGAGTGCGACCTGATGCTGGCAGTCGGATCGACGCTGCAGGTCTACCCGGTGGCCGGCGTGGTGCCCGTCGCCAGGCAGTTCGACGCAAAGCTGGTGATCGTGAACGCCCAGCCGACCGCGTTCGACGACATCGCCGACGCGCTGCTACCCGGAGCGATCGGCGACGTGCTGCCGGCGATCTGCGGCGGTTGAAGCCGGGGTTGGACCGGGTCAGGCGGCGAACGTGAACCGGCTGCCGACATTCGAATGCACCAGCTTCTCGGGCATCCGCTCGCGCAGCATCTCGATGAACGCCGTGCCGGTGCAGTGCATCGGCACGATCACGTCGGGATTGATCGCCTCCATCTCCTGCAGCGTGGACTGCAGGTAGGGCAGCGGTGCCATGCCGAGGTGGAAGCCGCCGACCACCGCATGAACCTTGTCGACGTTGGCAGCGGCCATTGCGCTGCGCACGGTGTTGATGATGCCGGTGTGCCCGCAGGAAGAGATCACCACGAGGCCTCGACCCTTGACGATATAGCAGGTCGCATGCTCGTCCTCGTGCTGGTCGCGCACCAGCTTGCCGCCGCGTTCGGCTTCCGTGTAGTGATCGTCCTGAACCAGCGTGCCGCCGGTGACCTGCTCGAACGAGTTGCGCTCGATGTAACCGGAGGTGAACGGCCCTTCGAGCGCGAGCGGCTTCGGGCAGCAGACGGTATCGACACGGTGCGCGCGCAGCGAGACCTGGTCGATGGCACCCCACGAGATCGGGTCTTCCCCGCGCTTCTCGGTGATCCACTTCTCGCGGAACACGGTATCGCCGCCGACGAACAGCGCGAGGTCGTCGCGCATCCGGCTGCGGTGCTGGTGCACGAAGCCGTCGAGCCCGCCGAAATGGTCGCGGTGGCCATGGCTGAGGATCAGCCCGTTGATCTTCGCCGGGTCGATGTCGAGCAGGTCGAAGTTGCGGTTCAGGATCTCGGGCGTGTAGCCGAAGTCGAGCACGTACTGGGCCTTCGCGCCGGCGATCGACGAGGACAGGTGCAGCGACAGCCCCCATTCGGCCGCGAAGGTCGACAGTTCGCGACCCGGGATGCGTCCGAGGTGCTCGATGCCGACCATCGGATGCATGGCCTTCGGGAGGAATCGTTCATAGCGTGAGTCGACCAGCACGCGTATCGTCAGTTCATCGACGACCGGCGCTTCGAACGGAACCATGCTGTCCAAGGTGGTGCTCCTTGCGGATGTCGCGGGCTGGCGGTCAGCCTAAGCTGGCGGGGGGGCCGCGTCAACGGCCCGGCCCGGCCCGACCCGACACGGTCTGTCAGCGCAAAGTCGTATGCGCCCTTTGTCCGGGTGTACCTGCGATCCGTGCGCTATCCGATGCACCTGGACACGCGCGGCAGGTACAGGTGCAGCAGCAGCCCGCGCAGTCCGAGGAACGTCGCGACCGCCGCCCACAGTCCCGCGTTTCCGAACAGCGGCAGCGCCAGCTGCAGCACGGCCAGGTAGCCGACGAAAGCCACGATTACCGTGTTGCGCATGATCCGGGTACGTGTCGCGGCCAGGTAAACGCCGTCGTACATGAAGGCCCACACCGACACCAGGGGGATCAGTACCGGCCACCAGAGGTAGTCGGCGGCCGCGGCCCGCACCTCGGGCAGGCTGGTCATCAGCGCAATGATCGCGGTGCCGAACAGCGTATAGACCAGCGTGTTGAGCAACGCGACCACGCCGGCCCACAGGAACACCAGGCGGCGGCCGTGGCGGAAGCCGGCGGCGTCGCGCCGCCCGACCGCCTCGCCGAGGATGGTCTCGGCCGTGTGCGCGAAGCCGTCGAGTCCGAACGACGTGAACACCAGAAACAGGTAGAGCACCTGGTTTGCCGCCAGCGGCAGGTCACCGAGCTCGGCGCTCTTCGCCATGAAGATTGCGCCCACCGAGACGATGCACAGCGTGCGCAGCACGATGTCGCCGTTGATGACCACCATGCGGCGCAGGCGCGCCCGGTCGAGCAGCGGGCTGGCGGCGCCGCCAGCCGGCAGCCCGCGCAGGGTAAGCCGCACGTAGAACACGCCGAGCGCCAGACCCGCGTACTCGGCGACCACGGACGCGATGGCCACCCCCGCCACGCCCATGCCGAAGCCGAACACCAGCACCAGGTCGAGCGACACATTGACCGCGTTGGTGAACAGCTGGATCACCAGCGGTGCGCGCACGTTGCGCAGGCCGTACATCCAGCCGATGATCGCGTAGGTGCACAGCACCGCCGGCAGCGCCCAGACACGGATCAGGAAGTACTGGCGCGCGTACTGCTCGACCTGCGCGCTGGCCTCGATGGCGTGGAAGGCGAGCGCGGCGATCGGCCCCTGCAGCGCGACCATCGCGCAGCCGGCGGCCATGGCCAGAAGCAGGGCCCGCGCCAGCATCATGCGCACTTCCGCATGGTCGCCCGCGCCGCGTGCCTGCGCGGTCGGGCCGGTGGTGCCCATGCGCAGGCAGTTGAACAGGTGGTAGATGAAGTTGAACAGCATCGCGCCGATGGCCACCGCGCCGATGTAGTGCACTTCGTCGAGGTGCCCGACTACCGCGGTGTCCACGGCGCCGAGCAGCGGCACCGACAGGTTGGCGAGGATGATCGGGCCAGCCATCGCCCAGACCTGGCGGTGGGTAACGGGCAGCCTCGAGCCGATGGCCTCGCCGGGCGCGGGCCCGGCCGGTGACATGGTCAGCGCCCGTTATCGGTTGCCAGCGCACGCTCCAGCACGCGCGCCACATGCACCGCCCCGCGCTGCGCGCCGTCACGGATCTGGTGCCGGCAACTGGTGCCGTCGGCGACGAGCAGTGCATCGCTGGCAGCCGCGCGCATCTTCGGCAGCACCGACAGTTCGCCGATCTTCATCGACGTGTCGTAGTGCTCGGCCTCGTAGCCGAAGCTGCCGGCCATGCCGCAACAGGTGGCCTCGATCGTCTCCACCGACAGGCCCGGCACCAGCTTCAACACCTGCTCGACCGCCGGCATGGCGTCGAATGCCTTCTGGTGGCAGTGGCCGTGCAGCACCGCCTTCGTCTGCTCGATCGCCTTCAGCGGCAGTTGCAGGCGGCCGGCCGACAGTTCGCGCGCGAGGAACTCCTCGAACAGCAGGGCAGCGGCTCCGACCGGGGCTGCTTCGGCCTTGGGCAGCATCGACTGCCACTCGTCGCGCAGTCCCAGCAGGCACGACGGCTCCAGGCCGACCACCGGCACGCCGCGCTCGACATACGGCTTCAGCGCATCGAGCGACCGCCGTGCCTCGGCCTTCGCCTCGTCGACCAGGCCGGCCGACAGGAAGGTACGGCCGCAGCACAACGGCCGGTCACCGTCGGCAGCCTTCGCCGTGTGCACCGTGTAGCCGGCGGCCTGCAGCACCGCGACCGCCGCGCGGGCGTTCTCCGGTTCGAAGTAGCGGTTGAACGTGTCGACCAGCAGCACGACCTCGCGTCCCGCTTGCGGAACTCCAGCTGCAGACTGCCCACCGGCTGCCGCTTCGCGATCATGGAAAGGCCGGCGATGCCAGGTCGGCAGCGAGCGTCTTGCGCTCAGGCCGGTGAGCTTCTCCGACAGGGCGGCCGCACCGGGCAGCGCGTTGCGCAGGTTCATCAGCCCGGAGAAACGCGAGGCGAGCGGCGCATAGCGCGGCAGGAACGCCACGAGCCGGTCGCGCAGGGTCAGGCCGTGCTTCTTCTTGTAGTGACCGAGGAACTCGACCTTCATCTTCGCCATGTCGACGCCGGTCGGGCACTCGCGCTTGCAGCCCTTGCACGACACGCACAGCTCCATCGTGCGGTACATCTCTTCGGAGGTGAACGCGTCGGGACCGAGCTGCCCGGAGATCGCCAGGCGCAGCGTGTTCGCGCGGCCACGGGTCAGGTGCTGCTCGTCGCCGGTGGCGCGATACGACGGGCACATCGTGCCGGCGTCGAACTTGCGGCAATGGCCGTTGTTGTTGCACGCCTCGATGGCCTTCGAGAAGCCGGCGCTGCGTGCGCCGGGCGCAGTCGCGTCTTCGGTCGCGTCGCTCCAGTCGAGGGCGGTGTCGATCGGGTCAGCCGCATAGCCGGGCTTGAAGCGGTACAGCGTGCGGTCGTCCTGCTTCGGCGGCCGCACGATCTTGCCGGGATTGAGCAGCCCGCGCGGATCGAACAGGTCCTTCACCTCCTCGAACGCCCGGGTGAGCTTCGAACCGTAGAACGGTTCGATCCACTCGGAACGTACGAGCCCGTCGCCATGCTCTCCGGAGTAGGCGCCTTTGTACTCGCGAACCAGCGCCATCGCTTCCTCGGCGATCGCGCGCATCTGGGTCGCGCCCTCGCGCCGCATGTCGAGGATCGGCCGCACATGCAGGCAGCCCACCGATGCATGCGCATACCAGGTGCCGGTGGTGCCGTTGCGGTGGAACACCTCGGTCAGGCGCGAGGTGTAGTCGGCCAGGTGCTCGAGCGGTACCGCGCAGTCCTCGATGAACGACACCGGCTTGCCGTCGCCCTTCATCGACATCATGATGTTCAGGCCTGCCTTGCGCACGTCCCACAGTTCCTTCTGCAGCTTCGCGTCGGTGATCTCGACCACGCCGTCCGGCAGGCCGAGCTGGTCGGCCATGAGTTCGCTCAGCTGCTCGAGGCGGCGCAGGTTCTCGGCCTGGTTCTCGGGCGAACCGTCGCCGGCGAACTCGACCAGCAGGATCGCGTCCGGGTCGCCCTTGACGCAGCGCTCGACGATCGGCAGGAAAGCAGGGTTGGAGCGCGCGAGTCCGATCATCGTTCGATCGACCGCCTCGACCGCGACCGGGCCGAGCTTGACGATGTGCTGCGCCGCGTCCATCGCCTGCCGGAAAGTCGGGAAGTGGCAGATCCCGAGCGCCTTGTGCACCGGCAGCGGGGAGAGCTTCAGCTTGATCCGCCGCGAGTAGGCCAGCGTACCCTCGGACCCGACCAGCAGGTGCGCCATGTTGAAGCCGGGCTGCGCGAGCCGGTTCAGGTTGTAGCCGGCGACGTTGCGGATCACATCCGGGTAGCGAAACGCGATCTCTTCCAGTTCGCGCTTCACGATGGCCTGCACCCGGTCGACCAGGCCGCGGTACACCGGGTGCGCGGGCGTCGACGCGTCGAAGACGAATGCATCGCCGGCTGCGGTGATCGCCTCGACGGCGAGCACGTTATCGACCATGTTGCCGTAGTGGATCGAGCGCGAGCCGCAGCTGTTGTTGCCGGTCATGCCGCCGATGGTCGCCTGCGCGCTGGTCGACACGTCGACCGGATACCAGAGGCCGTGCGGCTTGAGCCATGCGTTCAGGTGATCGAGCACGATGCCAGGCTGCACCCACACCGTGCGCGCTGCCTTGTCGAACTCGAGCACCTGGTTCACGTGGCGCGACAGGTCGATCACCAGTGCGGCGCCGACGGTCTGGCCGCACTGCGAAGTACCGCCGCCGCGCGGCATCACTGGAATGCCCTGATCGAGCGCGATGCGGAACGCGGTCTCGGCATCGCGTTCGTTCCTGGGTATCACCACGCCGACCGGGTCCACCTGGTAGATCGACGCATCGGTCGAGTAGCGTCCGCGCGAGAAGCGGTCGAACAGCACCGCGCCTTCGATCTCGCGCCGAAGCAGGTCGGCGAGGGCACTGTCGCCGCGGCGTGGGTGGAAGTGGACGGTGAATTCCCCGGGTCGTGCAGGCGCGTTCATTCGAGTGTCGTGTCCGTGTTCAGGCCGACTGTGCCGGCTCGGTGTCGTCGGGCTTCGTGCTGGCAATCATCGCGTCGACCAGGGTCTGTGCTTCCTGGGCGCCCGATACCGCATAGCGCCGGTTGAAGATGAAGAAGGGCACGCCTTCGACGCCCATGCGTCGAGCCTGCACGTCGGCGTCATCGATCGCGCGCAACGCGTCTGGGTCGGCCAGGTGCGCGCGGGCACGCTGCGGATCGAGGCCGGCAGCCTCGGCGACCGCCACCAGCGTATCGATGTCGGTGAGGTCGCGGCCGTCGATGAAGTAGGCATGCATCATCGCTTCCTTGACCTCGGGCTGGACGTCGAGCTCGGCAGCAAGCGCGATCAGCGCATGCGCGGCCTTCGTGTTCGGCTGGCGCAGGATGCGGTCGAACGCAAAGTCGATGCCGACCGTCCTGCCGACGCCGGACACGCGGGCGTAGACATCCGCGCTGGAACGGCCGCCCCATTTGCGCGCGATATAGTCCGCCCGCGGCATGCCCTCGGGCGGCAGGTCCGGATTCAACTGGAAGGGATGGAAGCTGACTTTCGGTGCCGGCGCGCCGGGCCGGGCCCGGGCGTACAGCTCCAGCGCCGCCTCCAGGCGGCGCTTGCCGATGTAGCACCAGGGACAGACCACGTCCGAGACCACCTCGATCGTCAGCGGTTCCATGCCATCGGTGTTGCCGTCGGTATCCGTATCCATCAGCCAGCCTCCGGTTTGACCTGCTGGGCATCGAGCGCATCGAGCACCATCACCAGCTTGTGCGCGAGGTGGTCGCGCAGGATCGAGCCCAGGCGCGCGCCGTCGCGTGCGCCCAGGGCATCGAGCATCGTTTCGTGCTCGCGCACGGCCTGCCGCCAGCGTTCACCGGACAGGTTCGCCATGTAGCGCACCCGCTGCACCTTCGCGTTGAGCGCCCGCCACGACTGCACCAGCGTCGCATTGCCGGTGAACTCGACCAGACGGGCGTGGATGTCCTGGTTGCAGCGGAAGTAGGCGGCCAGATCGCCTCGCACCTGGTGCAGCACCATTGCGTAGTGCAGCGCGCGGATCTCCGCCACCTGCGCGTCGGTCGCCTGCGCGCACACCAGTTCTCCCGCCAGGGCCTCGAGCGCGCCGAGCACGAGGAACACTTCCCGGACACGCGGCGCGTCGATCAGGGCCACGAACGCGCCGCGATTGGGCTGCAGTTCCACCAGACCCTCGGACGCCAGGAACTTGATCGCCTCGCGCAGCGGCGTGCGCGAGATGCCCAGATGCTCCGCCAGCACCCGCTCGTTAAGCTTCATCCCCGGCGCGAGTTCGCCCTGGATGATCATGTCGCGCAGCCGATCGATGCCGGCAACGTGCAGCAGGCGGCGCTCGACGGGATGCGGGGCAGTATCCATGAACGAGAACCTATCCCGATTGCATGCAAAATGCAATCTGCCATCCATCCAGATCAGACACGGATTATCCCCGGGATAGCTGGGGTCAGAGGCTGGGACCAGACTCCAAAGTCTGACCCCAGTGTCTGACCCCAGCCTCTGAATCCGCGTCTGACTCTGGTTCTGGGTTGACTTTGCATACAATCGTGCCTACTGTCTGGATCCCCATTCAGCCGTTCGTTCGAGGAGAGTTCGATGCCCACCCCCGCCGGCCGCCACTTCCTGCAGATCCCGGGGCCTTCGAACGTACCCGACCGCGTCCTGCGAGCGATCGACCGGCCGACGATCGACCACCGCGGACCGGAGTTCCAGCAACTGGGGCTGACGGTGCTGGCCGGGCTGAAGACGATCTTCCGTACCGAGCATCCGGTGATCATGTTCCCGGCCTCGGGCACCGGCGGCTGGGAAGCCGCGCTGGTGAACACGCTGTCGGCCGGGGACAAGGTCCTGATGTACGAGACCGGCCATTTCGCATCGCTGTGGAAAGCCATCGCCGAACGGCTCGGGCTGGTGCCGGAATTCCTGGCGGTGGGCGACGACTCCTGGCGCCGCGGTGCCGACCCGGCGGCGATCGAGGCACGCCTCGCGTCCGACCGGAAGCACGAGATCAAGGCGGTCTGCGTGGTGCACAACGAGACCTCGACCGGGGTCACCTCGCACATCGACCAGGTGCGCAAGGCGATCGACCGTGCCGGCCACCCGGCGCTGCTGATGGTCGATACCATCTCCGGGCTCGGTTCGATCGACTACCGCCACGACGAGTGGGGCGTGGACGTCACCGTCGCGGGCTCGCAGAAGGGCATGATGCTGCCGCCGGGGCTGTCGTTCAACGCGGTGTCGCCGAAGGCACTCGAAGCGGCGAAGGCATCGAAGCTGCCGAAGTCGTTCTGGAGCTGGCAGGAGATGCTCGGGCCGAACCGCAACGGCTTCTTCCCGTACACGCCGTCCACCAACCTGATGTACGGGCTGCGCGAAGCGATCGCGATGATGCACGAAGAAGGGCTCGACAACGTGTTCGCCCGCCACCAGCGGCATGCCGAAGCCACCCGCCGCGCGGTGCGCGCCTGGGGCCTCGAGATCCAGTGCCTGAACGAGGACGAGCATTCGCCGGTGCTGACCGCCGTACGCATGCCCGAGGGTCACGACGAAGCCGCCTTCCGCAAGGTGGTGCTCCAGCACTTCGATATGTCGCTCGGCAGCGGCCTGGGCAAGGTCACGGGCAAGGTCTTCCGCATCGGCCACCTCGGCGACTTCAACGACCTGACGCTGGTCGGCACGCTGGCCGGTGTCGGCATGGGGCTCGAGCTTGCCGGCATCCCGCACGACAAGGGCGGCGTGACCGCCGCGATGAACTACCTGGCCGAAGCGCACAAGGCCGCGCCTGCGGGAACCTTCGTCACCCGAAGCTGAGACCGCGCCTCGAAAGACATCCAGATGGCCGCCACCCCGCCAGGCAGCACAGATGCACGTCCGCTGAACGTGCTGCTCATCACCTCCGACCAGCAGCGCGGCGACTGCTTCAGCTTCGAGGGCCGGAAGGTCAAGACGCCCCACCTCGACCTGCTGGCGCGGCAGGGCACGCGCTTCTCGGCGTGCATCACGCCCAGCAACGTCTGCCAGCCCTCGCGCGCGTCGATCCTCACCGGCCTGCTGCCGATGAACCACCGCGTCTGGGACAACGGTGTCGACCTCGACCCGGCGATCGGCGCCGCCGGCTTCGGCGGGCGCTTCGCAAGCGCAGGCTACGCCACCGGCTTCATCGGCAAGGCGCACTTCGCGACCAAGCATACCTTCGAGCCGACCGGCACACCCGAGTGCGAGTTCAGCATGAAGGACTACCCGCCCGGCTGGGCTGGCCCGTACATGGGCTTCGAGCATGTGGAACTCGTAGTCGAAGGCCATAACCGCACCCTGCCGCAGAAGCCGCCCGGCGGCATGGCCTACGAGCGCTGGTATTACGGCGACGGCCTGGGCGACTGGAAGAACGCGTTGTACGAAACGCACCTCCTACCGGACGTCGGCGCCGCGCAGACCTGGCATTCGGCGCTGCCGCCCGCCTTCCACAACTCGACCTGGGTCGGCGACCGCACGATCGAGTTCATGCGCGCGAACAAGGGCAAGCCCTTCGTCTGCTGGGCGTCCTTCCCCGATCCGCACCATCCTTTCGACGCGCCGGAACCATGGAGCCGGATGCACCATCCGGACGAAATCGACCTGCCCTTTCATCGCACCCGCGACCTGGAACGTCGCCCGTGGTGGCACAAGGCCAGCCTCGAAGGCCAGCCGCAGCTCACCCGCCCGGACATGCTGGCCCACCGCGCGAAGGGCTCGCGCGTGCCGGCGCAGACCGACGAACAGATGCGGCACATGATCGCCAACTACTACAGCATGATCTCGCTGATCGACCACAACGTCGGCCGCATGATGATCGCGCTGCACGACATGGGCCTCGCCGAAAACACGCTGGTCATCTACACCACCGACCACGGCGACTGGCTCGGCGACCACGGCCTGATCCTCAAGGGCCCGATGATGTACGAAGGCCTGCTGCGCGTCGGCTACATCGTCCGCGGCCCGGGCATCCCGATGGGCAAGGTCGTCGACGACCCGGTCTCGACGCTCGACACCGCGGCCACTCTTTATGACTACTGCAGCATCGACGCCGGCCGCGAACTGCAGGGGCGCAGCCTGCGCCCGCTCATCGACGGCACAGGCAACCGCGACTTCGCCTACAACGAATGGAAGCTGCACCCGTCGCGCACCGGCCTCTCGCTCGACCTGCGCTGCGTGCGCGCGAAGACCGCCAAGCTCACGCTGGAGCTCGGCTCGGGCGCCGGCGAGCTCTACGACCTGGCGAACGACCCGCACGAGATGGACAACCTGTTCGGCGATCCGGGACATGCAGCCCTGCAGCGCGAGCTGACCGACATGGCGATGAGCCGCTCCCGAGACTGGCAGGAACCGTTGCCCGAGCCGGTGGGGATGGCCTGACGCGGGCGTGCGGCCGGTGCCCTGGTGCGCCTGACGAGAAGCTTCGCAGCACGGCGCCGATTCGCTACGCTGTGCATTCCATCATCCAAGGAGACTGACGTGCCGGAGAGCGAGTTCCTGGGCGGCTGCCTGTGCGGCACCGTGCGCTATCGCATCGTCGGAGAACCCCGCCGGTTCTATCACTGTCACTGCCGCCGCTGCCGCAAGGCGACCGGCACCGGCCATGCGACCAACATGTTCCTGCAGCCGGCGCAGCTAGAATGGCTGTCTGGAGAAGCCAGCGTGCGCGCCTACAAGGTGCCCGAGGCGGCGCGCTTCACGAACACGTTCTGCAGCGAGTGCGGCGGGCGCCTGCCGCGCCAGAATGGCGATGCGGTCGGCGTGCCGGCGGGGTCGCTCGACACCGAGCCCGCGCTCGCGCCGCAGGCTCGCATCTACTTGGGGTCGGCGACCGGCTGGTCGTGCCAGGGCGACGCGCTGCCGGCCTTCGAGGAGCACGTGGTTCAGGCGACGTGAGTGCCCTCCACGCTCGGCGCCGAGCGCGAGGAGATGCATCGTCGAGGCAGGCGGAGATCGCGCGCCCGGGTTCGGACGGTCGCTGGCTGTCACCGCCAGTCAATGGTGACCGGATACCATTGCAGCACGTTCGCCGCGTGGCCGGGCGCATCCGCAACCCTCTGGAGTGTTCATCGACATGCCCGGCCTGTGCACCACCGTTCGCGTATCCAGCCTGCGTCCTGCCGCGCGCATGGCGTCCGCCGCCCTGCTGCTCGGTTCGGCCTTGTCGTGGCTGCTCGCCGCGCCGGCCGCCCTCGCGCAGACAGGCTTCCCCGCGAAGCCCCTCCGGATCGTAGTGCCGGCGGTACCCGGCGGCGGCACCGACATCCTGGCGCGCCTGCTGACCCCGCGACTGGCCGAGATCTTCGGACAGAGCGTCGTCGTCGAGAACCGCGGCGGCGCCTTCACCAACATCGGCACCGAGTTCGTCGCGCGGTCGCCCGCGGATGGCTACACGGTGCTGATCGCGAGCACCCCGCACGCGATCAACCCGACGTTGCTGGGCAAGCTGCCGTTCGATCCGATCAACGACTTCACCATGATCAGCCAGCTCGCGCTGACGCAGAACGTGCTGGTGGTGCATCCGTCGCTGCCGGTGACCAGCGTCAAGCAGTTCATCGCCCTCGCCAGGGCGCGGCCCGGGGCGTTGACCGCCGGCACCTCGGGCGGCAACTCGGCCTATCTCGCGGTGGAGATGCTGAGGTCGATGGCGAAGATCGACATCGTCAACGTCGCCTACAAGGGCGCAGGCCAGGCGCTGAACGACACCGTGGCCGGCCATGTGCAGTTCCAGTTCAACACCGTGCTGGCCGCGATGCCATTCATCCAGAATGGGCGCCTGCGCGCGATCGGCACCTCCGGCTTCAAGCGCGCCGGTTCCCTGCCCGACGTCCCGGCGGTGGCAGAGACTGTCCCCGGCTTCGAGTCGAGCGGCTGGTACGCGCTGATGGGGCCGGCCGGCATCCCGCGCGACGTAGTCCTGAGGCTCCACGACGGTTTCGCCAGGGCGCTGCGCAACCCCGAGGTCAGCAAGCGGCTGTCCGAGATGGGCGTCGACGTGGTCGCGGGCACACCGGATGAACTGACCCGGCTGATGCCGATGGAGATAAAGAAGTGGGGAGCCGTGGTGAGGAGTTCGGGGGCGAAGGCCGAATAGGACACCGAGCGGCGCCTAGAATTCCCGATACTTCTCCGTTTCCAGCAGGCGCCCGATCTCCGCCCTGAGCGCGACGATGTCCTCTGCGTGCAGCGGCTCGAGGTCGCCCATCCCGGCCATGAAGGCGTCTCGCGTCGGCGGCAGCGAAATGAAATGTCCCCACGGCTGGCGCTTCGCACTGCGGGCGCGGCCGTACAGATGCACATGCAGCTCATGGCGCCAGTTACCGTTGTCCTGGTAATTGATGCGCCCGATGTCGATACCGTGGCGCGCAAGCACCGTCTTCATTGCCTCGCCGGCAACCATCGTCAGCTTGACCAGCTCGATCGCCTGCTCGCGAGTGAGGTGTGTGCGGTCCTCGACCGCGTGCCTGGGGTTGATGACCATGTGAGCGCCATCACCGCGTGCCACGTGCGGATGGACGGGCGCGATGATGTCGAAGTGCACCGCTTCGAAGATCAGAGCCATGGCTGACCGGTTCCTGCCTGTTGGCCGAGTGGCTCGATTGTCCGCGCAGCACGTGAACCGAGGCAAGACCCTGCCGAGTCCGCCTGGTCGAGTGGACAGTCGGCACGAAAGGGGTATCGTCGTGCTGCACCGCCGTTCGAGCGGCACCCAGGAGTAGCCTTGCACATGTTCCGGTTCCAGAGGCCGCGTGGCATTCGCACCGGCGTGCTCGCGATGGCCGCCACCCTCACGCTGCTGTCGGCCCCGGTGGCCGTCTTCGCCCAGGCTACCGGCAAGGGTCCCGGCGGCTACCCGATCCGCCCGGTCCGCCTGCTGGTTCCGAACGTGCCCGGCGGCACCACCGACATGGTGGCGCGGCTGATCGCCCCCCGGCTCGGCGACGAGATCGGCCAGCCGGTGGTCATCGACAACCGGGGCGGCGCCGCCGGGCTGATCGCCCGCGACATGGCGCTGCGCGCACCCGCCGACGGCTACACCCTGCTGCTCAGCAACCAGGCGATCGTGATCGCCGCGGTGCTGAACGAGAAGGTCGGCGGAGACCTTGCCCGCGATTTCAGTGCGTTCGCCTGGATCGGCGTCGCGCCGAACATCCTGGTCGCGCATCCGTCGGTGCCGGCGAAGACATTGCCCGAGCTGGTCACGCTGATGAAGTCCAGGCAGCTGAGCTTCGGCTCGGGCGGCATCGGCAGCGCAACCCACATGGGCATGGAGCTGTTCTTCCACCTGTCAGGCACGAGCGGCCTGCACGTACCCTACAAGAGCGCCGGGCCGGCACTGACCGACACCGTGTCCGGGCATGTGCAGTTCCTGCTCGCATCGCTACCCAGCGCGCTGCCCTACATCCGGTCGGGAAAGCTGCGCGCCTACGGCGTCGGCGGCGCACGGCGCTCGCGGGTCGCACCCGACATCCCGACCCTCGCGGAAGCGGGCGTGCGCGGCTATCAGTACGAGACCTGGTACGGCATGTTCGCGCTGTCCGCGCTGCCGCGGCCAATGGTGCAGTGGCTGAACGCGGCGGTGAACCGCGTACTCGCGGAACCTGCGGTGGTCGCGAGGCTTACCGATGGCGGCATCGAGCCGGGCAGCGAGACCCCCGAGGCGTCGCAGAAGTTCTTCGTCGAAGACGTGGCCCGGTGGCGACGGCTGATTCGCGACACCGGCATCAAGGCGGAATAGCGCAGGTCCTGCGAGATGCGCCGGTCGTTGACCGGTCGATGCACGATGGCATAATCCCCGGCCCGATCACGGCGGGGCAGCGCATCGCAGAGTGCGCGTCCCGGCCGGTCACGAGTCGATGCCGGACAGGGACGGCCGGCGCCCTGGAGGAATGGAAATGTCACGAGCACTGTCCACCGCAGGCCTGGCGGCCGCCTGCACGTTCGCAATTGGCGCCATGCCGGCGTTCGCGCAGGGCAAGGGACCGGGTGGCTACCCGCTGAAGCCGATCCGCTTCCTGGTGCCGTTCGCCCCCGGAGGCACCACCGACCTCGTTGCCCGGCTGGTGTCGCAGCGCCTGAGCGACGAGCTCGGTCAGCAGCTGGTGGTCGACAACCGCGGTGGTGCCGGCGGCACGATCGCCGCCGAGATCGTCGCGCGCTCCGCCGGCGATGGCTACACGCTGAAGATGAACCACCAGGGCATGACCTTCAACGCGACGCTGTATCCGAAGCTGCCGTTCGACACGGCGAAGGCCTTCGCGGCGATCGGCCAGGTGGGGATCACGCCGAACGTGCTGGTGGTGAACACGGCCGTGCCGGCGAAGACGGTCAACGAGTTCGTGGCGCTCGCGAAGAAGAGCGGCAACATCCCGTTCGGGTCTGGCGGCATGGGCAGCTCCGCCCACCTCGCCGTCGAGCTGTTCATGTTGCAGACCGGGGTGAAGATGCTGCACGTGCCGTACAAGGGCGCCGGTCCCGCGCTCGCCGACACGATCGGTGGCCAGGTGCAGATGATGATCGCGACGCTGCCGGCGGCATCCGGGCACATCCGGGCCGGCAAGCTGCGCGCGCTGGGCATGTCGGGCGTGAAGCGTTCGCCCGCGTTCCCCGACATCCCGACCATCGCCGAGTCCGGCGTACCGAAGTACGACTACGACACCTGGTACGGCATCTTCGGGCCGGCCTCGCTGCCGCGCACGATGGTGACCTGGCTCAACCAGACGCTGAACCGGGTGCTGGTCGAACCCGACCTGCGCAAGCGGCTGGCCGACAGCGGCCTGGAGGTCGAGACCAGCACGCCGGAACAGATGCAGAAGACCGTGGTCGAGGACATCGCCCGCTGGGGCAAGGTGATCCGCGAGGCGAACATCCGCATCGATTGACACGACCGTCGAGGGCCCTCGACGGCCCAGGGCGAGTCGGGCATCCTTCGGGCCTCGACCGCCCGGCAACGGCGGCGACAATTGCAATGGCGACGGCGGAGGACTACAGATGAGTCAGGCAACCAAGCTGCGCGAGATGCTCGCGCGTCCCGGCATGATCGTGGCACCGGGCATCTATGACGGCATGTCGGCACGGCTGGGCCGCATGGCCGGCTTCGAGGCGCTGTATGCCACCGGCGGCGGCATCGCCCGCTCCACCGGCGTGCCCGACATCAACCTGATCGACCCGGG
>CANGXU010000038.1 GCA_947457885.1 Betaproteobacteria bacterium | reverse complement strand
CGCGACCGGTTCGAGAAGGAGCACGGCGTGAAGCTCGGCTTCATGTCCTTCTTCGTGAAGGCGGCCGTCTATGCGCTGAAGAAGTTCCCCGCGGTGAATGCTTCGATCGACGGCCCGGACATCGTCTACCACGGCTACTACGACATCGGCGTGGCCGTCTCCAGCCCGCGCGGACTGGTGGTGCCGATCGTGCGCGATGCCGACCGCAAGACGATGGCGGACATCGAGAAGGAGATCGCCGAACTGGGCAAGCGTGCGCAGGATGGCAAGCTCACCCTCGAGGAACTCACTGGCGGCACCTTCTCTATCTCCAACGGCGGGGTGTTCGGCTCGATGCTTTCGACGCCGATCATCAACCCGCCGCAGAGCGCCATCCTCGGCGTGCACGCCACCAAGGATCGCCCGGTGGTGGAGAACGGCCAGATCGTCATCCGGCCGATGAACTACCTGGCGATGTCGTATGACCACCGCATCATAGACGGCCGCGAAGCGGTACTGTCGCTGGTCGCCATGAAGGACGCCCTCGAGGATCCTTCCCGCCTGCTGCTGGACGTCTGACCATGGCCAAGCAATTCGATGTAGTGGTGATCGGCGGCGGTCCCGCCGGTTATGTCGCGGCGATCCGTGCCGGCCAGCTGGGCCTGTCGGTCGCCTGCGCCGAATCCAACCCGTACGCAGACCCGAAGGGTGAGCCGCGGCTGGGTGGCACCTGCCTCAACGTGGGCTGCATCCCGTCCAAGGCGCTGCTGCAGTCGTCCGAGAACTACCATCTTCTGCACGAGGGCTTTGCCCAGCACGGCATCACGGTATCGGATGCGAAGATCGACATCGGTACCATGGTCGGGCGCAAGAACAAGATCGTCGACCAGTTCACCGGTGGCATCAAGGGCCTGTTCCGCAAGTACAAGGTGACTTTCCTGCCGGGCCATGGCAGGTTCGTCGCCGCAGGCGGCGCCGGCTGGATGCTCGACATCGGTGGCGAGGCGATCGAGGCGAAGCACGTGATCGTCGCCACCGGTTCGCGCTCGCGGCCGCTGCCCGGCGTACCGGTAGACAACGAGACCATCGTCGACAACGTCGGCGCGCTCGATTTCAAGGCGGTGCCGAAGAAGCTTGGCATCATCGGCTCCGGCGTGATCGGGCTGGAACTCGGCTCGGTGTGGAAGCGCCTGGGGGCGGAGGTCACCATCCTCGAAGCATTGCCGACCTTCCTCGGCGCCTGCGACGAGGCGGTGTCGAAAGAAGCCTGGAAGGTGTTCACCGCGAAGCAGGGCCTGGACATCAAGCTGGGCTGCAAGATCGGTGAAGTGAAGAAAGGCAAGGCCGGCGTGTCGATTGCCTACGAGCGGGACGGCAAGGCGACGACGCTCGAATGCGACAGGCTGATCGTGTCGATCGGCCGCGTGCCCAACACCGATGGTCTGGCTGCAGACGCGGTCGGCCTCAAGCTCGACGCCCGCGGCTTCATCGAGGTCGATGGCCATTGCCGTACCACGCTGCCGAACGTCTACGCCGTCGGCGACGTGGTGCGCGGGCCGATGCTCGCGCACAAGGCGATGGAAGAGGGCGTGATGGTCGCCGAGATCATCGCCGGACAGGCTGGTCACGTGAATCTCGACACCGTGCCGTGGGTGATCTACACCTCGCCCGAGATCGCATGGGTAGGCAAGACGGAACAGCAGCTCAAGGCCGAAGGCGTGGCCTACCGCACCGGGCAGATTCCGTTCATGGCCAACGGTCGCGCGATGGGCATGGGAGACACGACCGGTTTCGTGAAGATGATTGCCGATGCGAAGACCGACCGTATCCTGGGCGTGCATATCATCGCCGCCCATGCCTCGGAACTGATCTCCGAGGCGGTGGTAGCGATGGAGTTTTCCGCGAGTTCGGAAGATCTCGCCCGCATCGTGCATGCGCACCCGACGCTGTCCGAAGTTCTCCACGAGGCGGCACTCGCGGTGGACAAGCGCTCGTTGCACTTCTGAACGGGTACGCGACAGGCGCGGCGGCTGCAGGCAGCGCCAGTAGCGCGCAGCCCGTGCCGCCAGTGCCGGCGCCAGCCGAAGGCGGCTCGCTCGGCACCTGGATGCGTCGGCATGCGTCGGCGCACGGTTACACGCTCGACCCTGCTCAGGAAGCGACCCTTCCGTCGTTCGGCCGTGTGTTCGACGAGCTCCTCGAACTGGAGCGCGCCGATCGTTCGCTGATCCGGCGCCTTGCGCGCCGGCGCCGCGTCCGCGGCCTTTACCTGTGGGGCGGTGTCGGCCGCGGCAAGAGCTTCCTGATGGATACTTTCTTCGCGGCGGCACCGCTGGCGAAGAAGAAGCGCGTCCACTTCCACCGGTTCATGCAGGAGATCCACCACAGCCTGCGCGACCTCCAGGGCCGCGCGAACCCGATGCGGGAGGTGGCACGCCTGATTGCGAAGGATGCACGGCTGCTGTGCCTCGATGAGTTCCATGTGACCGACATCACCGACGCGATGCTGATGCGCAACCTGCTCGAAGGGCTGGTGGAGGAGGGCATCGTGCTGGTGACTACCTCGAACGCGAAGCCGGACGACCTGTACCGCAACGGCCTGCAGCGCAGCGGCTTCCTGCCGGCAATCGAGCTGCTGAAGCAGCACCTCGAGGTGATCGAGGTCGAATCCGAAGTCGACTACCGGCTGCGTGCGTTGCATGCAGGCGGTGTCTATCACACGCCGATCGATGCAGCGGTCGAGGCACGGCTCGAAGCGGAGTTCGAGGCGCTGTCCGGCGAGGCCGGCGAGACCGGAGTCCCGATCGAGGTCGATGAACGGGTGTTCGTCGCACGCCGCGTCGCCAGCGGCACCGCCTGGTTCGACTTTCGCATGCTGTGCGACGGTCCGCGCGGCAAGTCGGACTACATCGAACTCGCGCGGCGCTTCCACACCGTGATCGTGTCCGGCGTGCCCGAGCTGACGTCCGGCGAGCGCGATGTCGCACGCCGGTTCGTCTGGCTGATCGACGAGTTCTACGACCGCCGGGTGAAGCTGATCCTGTCGGCCGAAGTGACCGTCGAGCGGCTGTTCGTGCGCGTTCCGCTCGACGATGTGTACAAGGAGCAGAAGGGTAGCGGCGAGTTCGACCGCACCGTCAGTCGCCTTGTCGAGATGCAGTCGGTGCACTATCTTGCCGAGCCGCATCTTCCCTGAGGCACCCGTCTCGCCCGTACTCAGGCAACGATCACGATCCACCTGCGGTACGCTTCACCGTTGCGCGCAGTCGCGCGCATCATCCGCCGGAGTCGACGATGGTCCTGCTGGTCAATGCGCCCACCGAGAACGGGAATGCATGGCGCGAGATGTTCCTGCAACTGGATCCGTCTCTCGAGGTTCGCGTCTGGCCCGACGTCGGCGATCCCGCCGAGGTGGATGTTGCGTTCGCGTGGCGCACCCGGCCGGGTGACCTCGCGCGCTACCCGAACCTGCGTGTGGTGTTCTCGCTCGGGGCTGGCGTCGACGGTCTGCTCTCCGATCCGGCGTTCCCTCGACAGGTACCGCTGGTGCGTATGGTCGATCCGAACCTGGGTGTACTGATGACCGAGTACGTGCTGGCGGCCGTGCTGCGCCACCATTGCGAACTCGATCGCTACCACCTGCTGCAGCAGGCCGGGCGCTGGGAGAAGCGGGTGCGTCCGTTCGCTGGCGAGCGCGTGGTTGGCATCATGGGCCTTGGGGAACTTGGCGCGTCTGCGGCGGTGGCGCTGCGGGGGCTGGGCTTCCATGTACGGGGCTGGTCGCGGCGCATCCGTACGGTGCCGGGCGTGGAGACCTACGCGGGCGATGCCGGGCTGTCCACCTTCCTCGCCGGCAGCCAGATCCTGGTCTGCCTGTTGCCGCTGACCGCGCAGACGCGGGGCATCCTCGGTGCGTCGACCTTCGCCCGGATGCCGCACGGCAGTTGTCTGGTGAACGCCGCGCGCGGCGGCCATGTGGTCGACGCAGACCTGGTCGCGGCACTCGATGCCGGGCAGCTCTCTTCGGCCACGCTCGACGTGTTCGAGACTGAACCGCTGCCGGCGGGGCATCCGTTCTGGACGCACCCGCGCATCCTGATCACGCCGCACATCGCCAGCGTGACCAGCCTGCCCACCGCCGCCGCGCTCGTGATCGAGAACCTGAAGCAATGGCGCGCCGGTGGCGCGCTGCGCAATGTGGTGGATCCAGACCGGGGCTATTGAGCCCGGACGTGCCCGCAATGGTGTTCAGGTTGTTGCACGAAGGCAGGCTCGCCTGGATCCGTACAGTCCAATGGTAGCATCCGACAGGTTTGCGTCAGCAAGAGCGGAAGACGCAGCCGCTATCGGATTCAGGGACGAAGAATGCGGTCGGAGCGACCGCAGGCATGGAGACACGCATGGAGTACCAGAAACAGATCGATGTACCGGGAGGCGCGGCACAACGGAGAGGCGCATCCAGCCGGGCAGCATTCGCAGCGTCAGCGTTCGCGCTTGCAGCCGCGTTGCCGATGACGGCCTTCTGCCAGCCGTGGCCCGCGAAGCCGGTCCGATGGGTGGTGCCGTTCTCGTCGGGCGGCGTCGCCGACATCCCGGCGCGCATCATCGGCCAGAAACTGTCGGAGACGCTCGGTCAGCAGGTAGTGATCGAGAATCGCCCGGGCGCCGGCGGCACGCTCGGTTCTGAGGCCGTCGCACGGGCGCAGCCCGACGGTTACTCGTGGCTGGTCGTGTCCAACACCAACGTGATCAACGCGGCACTGTACGGCAAGCTGTCCTACGACCCCGTGAAGGACTTCACCCCGGTCATCCACTTCGCCTCGACGCCCAACGTGCTGGTGGTGCATCCTTCCTTTCCGGCGAAGAACGTGAAGGAACTGATCGAAGTCGCGCGCAAACGGCCGAAGCAGATCTTCTATGCCTCGTCCGGCAACGGCAGTTCGCAGCACCTGTTCGCGGAACTGTTCGAGTCGCTGGCGAAGACCGAAATGGAGCATGTGCCGTTCAAGGGCAGCGGCCCGGCGATCGCGGCGCTGCTCGGTGGCGAGGTGTCCATGTCATTCACCGGCATGAGCGCTGTGCTGCCGTTCATCCGATCCGGCAAGTTGCGTGCACTGGGCGTGACGACTGCAGTGCGCAACGCCGTGCTGCCGGACGTTCCTGCGATCGGGGAGGCACTTCCGGGGTACGACGCCACGCTCTGGCTTGGTCTGCTGGCGCCGGCCAACACCCCGCGCGAGATCGTCACGCGGATGAACGCCGAGATCGCCAAGGCGCTGAAGGACCCGGTGGTGCGCAAACCGCTGGTCGATGGCGGCAACGAAGTGATCGGCGGCACACCCGATGAGTTCGGCAAGCTGTTCAATGCCGAGATGGTGAAGTGGGCCAGGATCGTCAAGGCGGTCGGCGCCAAGATCGACTGACGGGGACAACAGACGCCACCCGCTGGGTGCACGCCTCATACCTGTGCGGCCCCCGATCCGTGCCGTCGTGGCACGGATCGGCAGGGCATCAGCCGCGGTAGAGCGGTTCCGGCTGGGTGAAGAACGAATGCAGGATGTGATAGCACATCTTGTAGTTCTTCTGCTGGAAGCTCGCGTGCGAGATACCGGCCATCATCGCGAACTGCTTGTCCGCATTGGGCAGGCGCCTGTAGAACTCGATCAGGTCGTCCAGTGCGGCGATGCCGTCGAACTCACCGCGCATCAGCAGGGTGGCGGCGCTGATCCTGGCCGGGTCCACCACGGGCAGTTTCGAACACATGTCGACGTAGGTACCCGTCGGCATCTCGTGGTCCAGCGCCAGGATCGCGTCGGCGAAGGCTTCGACCGTCGCCTCGTCGGCGCAGCCCGGATGGTCGCGGTTGAAGATCGAATGCACGAAGGCGCGGTCGATCGGACGCTTCTTGATGGCGATGAAATCGGCCAGCTTCTTCTTCCGCTCGGCGAGGGTCGGGGCACCTTCGCCAGTCCAGACGAACGCGTCGAGCGCCAGGCGCGACACGCGTTCGGGATTGCGCTCGGCGAACATCGCCGCGCGCAGCGCGCCGGAGGATATGCCGTAGACCATGAACTGCTTCGTGCCGCGGAGTTTCATGATGTAGTCGCTGGCCGCCTTCACGTCGTCGGCGCCGTTCGCGATATCGAAATAGATGTCGCGCGACTTGTCGGAGCGGCCGTAGCCTTCCATATCGACGCACCAGTTGTCGAAGCCACGCTTGGCGAACCAGTCCATCACGGACGAGTCCGGGCGGCCCGGCACGGTCAGGTCGAAGGTCGGGGTAGAGGCCATCGACGAACCGTGAACCCAGAGGATGGTGCCGTTGCTGCCAGTGCCCGGAACGGCGCGCTTCTCCCACAGGTACAGGTTGATATCGCCCTTCTTCGTCCAGTGCTCCTGGCCGACAACGGTGGCTTCGGTGGTGCTCATCGGTGATGCGCTCCTTTTCAGGCAGTCGTGCCGCCGCGCCGCTCGAACAGGTCGCGCGGCATCAGGAACACGAAGAAGTTGGCCAGCACGATCGTGCCGGCGAGGAAATAGAAGACGGCCAGCAGGCCCCACGTGTCAGCGACCCAGCCGGCGAGCAGCGGAGCGATGGCCGCCCCGATGGCCTGCGTGCTGAACATGATGCCCACGGCGGTGCCGGATGCTGAAGCCGGGGTGCTGTCCAGCATCCAGGCCTGCAGCACTGCGCGCACCGCATACAGGAAGAAGCCGAGCAGTGCCGTGCAGGCGATGAACAGCGGCGTGCCTGGCGCGATCAGCATCACGCCGATCACCACCGCGCTCATGATCATCGACCCGGCCACGATGCGCGAGCGACCCATCCGGTCGGACAGGTGGCCGGCGATCGGCGATGCGGCGAAGCCTGCGGCCTGCAGCGCGAACAGGCACACGCCAGCGGCGAAGATCGAATAGCCGAGGTCGTGGGTGAGGTACAGAGGCAGGAACACCAGCAGTCCGGTCTGGGTCATCGTGCGGAACGCCGCGCTCGTGCAGATCATCACCATCGCGCGGTTGCGCAGCAGTGCGGTCGACTGCGCAAACTGGTCGGACCAGCGCTGCACTGGCGGCGCGACGATGGCGGGTGCCGGGGAGGCTTCCTTGCCGGTACCCGCGCGGCCCTGACCATGGCCGTGGCCCTGACGCAGGCCCGGCAGTGCACCGAGCATCGCCAGGATCAGCAGGGAGGCGAACACGCCCGGCACGACGTTCATCACCACCACCTCGCGCCAGGTGAACGCGGCCAGGAGGGCACCGACCACGAGCGGCGCGACGGCTTCGCCGACGTTGCCTCCCATCGCATGCACCGACAACGTGACCCCCTTGCGCCCGGGATAGCGGTCGGCGAGCGTCGCGATCGCGGTCGGGTGCCAGATGTTGTTCCCGATCGACACCAGCGTCACGCAGGCGAGCAGGACCCAGTACGTGCTGGTGAAGCCCATCAGCAGGTATGGGAAGCCGACCCAGAACAGCGAGGCGGCCATCATCAGGGCCCGGTTGCCGTAACGGTCCACCAGCATCCCTGCCGGCAGATTGGACGCGGCGCCCACCGTGTGCTGCACGGTCATGATGAAGCCGATCTGCACGTACGACAGGCCCAGTTCGCTGCCGATCAGCGGCAGCAGAAGGTAGAACGTGGCCGTGTACCAGTGCGTCATCGCATGGCCGGCGGAAATCAGCCATACGTCCTTGAGCCGCAGGATGCCTGGGTGCGGGGGCTGGGGCAGGGTTGCTAGGCCGGACATCGGGGCATTCGCTGGGCGTGGCCAATCCACGGAAGCGGTGGATGTTATCACGCACCCCGGGTGCGTCCGGGCGCACCCGGCCAGCCGCTAGCCGGTCAGGCGGCCTGGGCGAACAGTGTGGCCAGGTCGTCGTGGCCCGGCTCCGAAAGCAGGGTTTCCATGTCGAGCACCAGCACCACCGAGCCGTCGCCGGCGAGCGTCGCGCCCGCCACGCCCTTGGGCTTGATCTGCTCGAGCGGCTTGATGACGACGTCATCGCGGCCGATGAAGCTGTCCACGGCCAGCACCAGCGAGGACATCGACGCCTGCAGCAGCACGCCGTACCGCGGTTGCAACGGCTGTGGCCAGCCGATGAGGCCTGACAGCGTGCGCACCGGCAGCACCTCGTCGCGCACGACCATCGTCGCGCGGCCGGATACCGCCTGTACTTCCCTGGCGCGTATCGGGATGATCTCGCGCACCATCGACAGTGGCACGGCGAACGGCTGTTCGCCGACGCGCACCACCAGAACCGGCAGGATAGCCAGCGTCAGCGGGAGCGAGATCGAGATGCGCGTGCCCGCGCCGGGTTCGGAGCTGATGTCGATCCGGCCGTTGAGTTTCTGGATGTTGCTCTTGACCACGTCCATGCCGACGCCGCGGCCGGACACGCTGGATACTTCGTCCTTGGTCGAGAAACCCGGCATGAAGATCAGGTGCAGTGCCTGCCGGTCGTCCAGCGCACTGGCGGCCTCGATGTCCAGCAGCCCCTTCTCGACCGCCTTCCGGCGCAGCACGTCGGGGCGCATCCCGCGTCCGTCGTCGCTGATCTCGATGACGATATGGTCGCCGGCCTGGCGCGCGGACAGGCGCACCGTGCCCTTGTCCGGCTTGCCGGCCGCGCGGCGGTCCTCGGGCGATTCGATGCCGTGGTCTGCCGAATTGCGCACGAGGTGTACCAGCGGATCGTTCAGTTCCTCGACCATGGTCTTGTCGAGTTCGGTCTCTTCGCCGGAGAGTTCCAGCTCGAGTTCCTTGCCCAGCTGCCGTGCGAGGTCGCGCGCCATCCGCGGATACTTCTGGAACAGCCGGCCGACAGGTTGCATGCGGGTCTTCATGACCGCGTTCTGCAGGTCGCCGACCAGCAGGTCCAGTTGGCTCACCGCCTCGTCCAGTGCCCGGAACACCTCGAGCGACGTCTCGCCCTGCATGATATTGGTGCGCAGACACGTCAGTCGGTTCTTGGTCAGACCGATCTCGCCGGACAGGTTCAGAACCTGGTCAAGCCGTGCCGTGTCAATGCGGATCGTATTCTCCTTGACGATCAGCTTGTCGGTGTCGCGGCGGCCGGCGCGTTCGGCGTGGGCACCCGGCTGGTCGGTGTCGCGGCGGCCGAGCGGGGAGGGCGCAGCAGGGACGGCCGCCGCCGGTTGCTTTGCCGCCTCGACCGGCGCCTGCGTTCCGGTCAGGGCGTTGTAGAGCGCGGGCCAGTCGACGGTGCCTTGGGCCACGGGCGGTACATCCGGTGCTGGCGCGCTCGTTGCCTTCGACGCTGGCATGACCAGTGCTTCCCCGGAGATCGCGCGCTCGAGGTCGGCCAGCAGCGCCGGGTCGGCTGGCGCCAGATGACTCGAACTCGCAAGCGTGTCGAACATGTCGCGGACGGAGCCGGTCGCCGACATGATCACGTCCATCAGCGCCGGATCGAGCTTCAGCGAGCCGTTGCGCAGCAGGTCGAACAGGTTCTCGGTCAGGTGGCAGAGGTCGACCAGCGGCTGCACGCACAGGAAGCCTGCACCCCCCTTGATCGTGTGGAAGCCGCGGAAGATGTGGTTGAGCAGTGCAGGGTCGTCCTGCCGCCGCTCCAGTTCGACCAGCTTGTTGTCGACGTCGGCCAGCAGCTCGCCGGCCTCGGTCAGGAATTCCTTCAACAGTTCTTGATCGCCGGAAAATTCGCTCATGCGCGCTCTCGCTTCAGCAGGGTGCTCTCGATGTGTGGCATCGCCGGGGTGGCGGGCGGTGCGGGGATGCGCAGGCGGCCGTTCAGAAGCCGAGCGACTCCAGCAGTTCGTCTACCTGGTCCTGGTTCTCGACCACGTCGTTGCGGCCGGCATGCTTCGTGACCGGGCCGTTCAGCAGGCCCTCTGCCTCGACACGCCGCTGCTGGGGCATCTGTTCCACGAGGAGTTCGAGCAGCTTGTGCTCGATGTCGTGCGCGGCGGCGGTGATCTTCTTGATCACCTGCCCGGTGAGATCCTGGAAATCCTGGGCCATCATGATCTCGGTGAGCTGCGTGCGCGTCGCCTCGGTGCGCGCGGGCACGCCGCCCAGGTAGCGCTGAGTCTCGGCGACCAGCGCCTTGAACTCGTCGATCGACAGCTGGCGAGCGAACAGGCGGTCCCAGTCGCGCGACAGGGCCTTTGCTTCCTTCTCGAGTTCGTCCTGCAGCGGTCGTGCGATCTCGGTCGCGTTCAGCGCGCGCTCGGCGGCCTTCTCGGTCAGCGTGGCTACGTAGGTCAGCCGGTCACGCGTATCGGGGATGGCGGAGGCAGCCTGCTGCAGCGACTTGTCGAAGCCGAGTTCGCGCAGGCTGTCGTGCAGCGTCCGGGTGAGCTTGCCGATCTTCTCGAGGACCGCGCCGGACTGGGTATCGGCCGCGCCAGGCGCAACCTCTGGCGAGCCCGCCTTGCCGGCGGCCGGATCGGCATTGGCCGCCACGATGCTGTCGAACAGCGCTTCGAGGTCCGGGGAGTCCTGCTCGAGTACGGTGCTGGCATTCATGGCCTCATCCCACCTTTTCCATGGTTTTCAGTATCTTGTTGAGCTTCTCGTCGAGGACCGCCGCAGTGAACGGCTTGACGATGTAGCCGTTCGCCTTCGCCTGTGCCGCCTCAATGATGTTTTCCTTCTTGGCCTCTGCCGTGATCATCAGCACCGGCAGGCCGGACAGCCCCGCGTCCGCGCGGATCGCGCGCAGCAGGTCGATGCCGGTCATGTTCGGCATGTTCCAGTCCGAGATCACGAAGTCGAAGCTGCCGCTCTTCAGCTTGGCAAGTGCCACGACACCATCCTCGGCCTCTTCGACGTTGCTGAAACCGAGTTCCTTAAGCAGGTTGCGCACGATCCGGCGCATCGTTGAAAAGTCGTCGACGACGAGGAACTTCATGGATTCCTGGCTCATGCGGATGCTCCGGATCGGCGGGTGTTGGTCTGTTCGGGGTTCAATGCGTTTTCCTGTGAATTCGTGGACGTTCCGCTCAGGCAGTTCGGGCGATCAGCGGGCGCAGCGTCTCGGCCAGCACCGAGGCATCGAACTTCGCCACGTAGGCGTCGACGCCGACCGCCTGGCCCATGGCCCGGCTGGCGCTGGACGACAGCGACGAGTGCATCACGATCGGGATGCCCACGAAGCGCTTGTCCGCCTTCACCAGGCGGGTCAGCACGTAGCCGTCCATCTCCGGCATCTCGGCATCGGCCAGGATCAGGCCGAGCTGCTCGGACAGCGGGGTGCCCTCAGCCTCGGCCCGCGCGGCCATCGTCTGCAGGCTGTCCCATGCCTCGCGGCCATTGGTGGCCTGCAGCGAGCGCACGCCGAGACGGTCGAGCACGTTGCTGATCTCGCGCCGCGCGACCAGCGAGTCGTCGACGTAGAAAACGGTGGAATCGGCTGCGTTCAGCGCCGGTGCGATCTCGGGTACCAGCGTGTCACCGTAGACCTGTGCCAGCACATGCTCGACGTCCAGGATCGAGACGAGGCGGTCATCCTCGATACGCGTGATCGCGGTGATCGGATTCTCGGATGACGTGAGGCGGCTCTCCGGCGGCTTCACCTGGTCCCAGTTGACGCGGATGATGTGTTCGACGTCGTGTACCAGGAAGGCCTGCGTATGCCGGCTGTACTCGGTGATCATCATCGTCTCGCACGAGGACAGCGACGGGTCGGACAACCCGGCGAAACGCGCCAGGTGGATCACCGGGATGATGTTGCCGCGCAGGCTGATCACCCCCTCGACACCGCTGGGCATGTTCGGGGTGCGAGTGATCTTCGGGGTCTTCGTGACTTCGCGCACCTTGAACACGTTGATGCCGAACGTCTCCCGGGTGCCGAGGGAGAACAGCAGGATCTCCATCTTGTTCGAGCCGGCGAGCCGCGTGCGCGCGTCCACGCGGTCGAGTATCGAGCCGTTATCTGGCGTTTCCATCGTGGGGTGTCCTGGTGTCATCTGTCTGGTGCGGGCGCGGGGATGCGGATCGACGGGCGTTCAGACCAGCAGTCGCGTCAGCGTTTCCGCGAGTCTTTGCGGTTCGAACTTCGATACGTACTCGTCGACGCCCACCGATCTGCCCAGTTGCTGGTTGGAATCGCCCGAGAGTGACGAGTGCATCAGCACCTTCAGACCCTTGAATCGTGCATCGGACTTGATGCGGCGGGTCAGCATGTAGCCGTCCATCTCCGGCATCTCGACGTCGGTGAGCACGATCTGCACGCTCTGCACCAGGGGCTCGCCGCGCGCCGCCGACTGCTCCGCCAGGCGCTGCAGCGATTCCCAGGCCTGGCAGCCGTTGATCGCCTGCATGTGGCGTACGCCGAGCGCGTCCAGCGTGCGCGCGATCTGCATGCGCGCGGTGCTGGAATCGTCGGCGAAGAACACCGTGCGGTCGTCCATGCCCAGCGGAATGACGTGGCGATAGACCTCCTCGTCTTCGGCTCCGCTGGTGTCCGAAAGCACCTTTTCGACGTCCATCATCATCACCAGGCGCCCGTCGGGCAGTTCCGTCACCGCGGTGATCAGTCCGCCCATCTTCTGTGCGAGCATCGGCGGGGGTACCTTCATCTTCGACCAGTCCAGGCGCAGGATCGTGTCCACCGCGGCCACCAACAGACCCTGGGTACGGCCGTTGTACTCCGTGACGATCATCACCTCGCCCATGGTGTCGGTCGGTACCCCGGTGTAGCGCACGAGGTCGATCACCGGCACCAGGGCACCGCGCAGGCTGACCATGCCCATCACGGCGTTCGGCATGTCCGGCGCGCTGGTGATCGCGGGCGTGCGCATCACCTCGCGCACCTTGAATACGTTGATGCCGAAGGTCTCGGTGCGCCCGGTCCTGCTGTCGAGGCCGAGCGAGAACATCAGGATCTCGAGATTGTTGGTGCCGGCGAGCCGGGTGCGTGCATCGATGCTCTGGAGAAGTTCAGACATTGGGAGTTCCCGATCAGATCCGCGTGGGGTCAGACGCGAAACTGGCTGACCTGCGAGTTCACCGCCGTGGCGAGCGTCTCGAGGTCACGGGCGGCGTCGGTTGCGATGACGATGGCCCGGTTCGAGTCCTCGGCCATGCGTGCGATGTTCTCGACATGACGTGCGATGTCCTGGCTGGCGGTACGCTGCTCGGCCGCCGCCCACGCTATGTCGCCGACGAAGTTGCGGGTGGATCCCGCGCCGTCCTGGATCTGGGCGAGGGCCTGCTCGACTTCCGCCGACAGCCCGACGCCTTCGTTCACCTGAGCCGTGCTCTCCTTCAGTTGCGCCACCGCGCTCGCGACCTCCGACTGGATCGTGCCGGTAAGTGCCGAAATCTCGGTGGTCGAGGCGCCGGTCCGCTCGGCCAGTTTGCGCACTTCGTCCGCTACTACCGCGAATCCGCGGCCCTGCTCACCGGCACGCGCGGCCTCGATCGCCGCGTTGAGCGCGAGCAGATTGGTCTGTTCGGAGATGTCGCGGATCACTTCGACGATGGTCGATATCTCGGCCGAGCGTCTGGACAGCGCCTCGATCAGCCCCGCCGACTCCTGGACCGATCCGGCAAGTCGGGTCATGGACTGGGCGGCCTTGCGCATCGTCTCCCGGCCGCTCTCAGACAGGGCGGTGGCCTGCTGCGCGATGCCTTGGGTCTGCTCGGCATGTTCCGCGACCTGGCTGATGCTCACCGAGACCTCCTCGACGGAGGCGGCGGTAGAGGAAGCCGCCTCGCTCTGCGCGCAAGCCTGGCCGGCGATGTCGCGCGTCGCACTGGCCACGCTGGTCGACGCGCCGGACAGGCGGGCCGCGTCAAGCTTGATGCGGCCGACGGTCTGCTGCCACTGCGCCATCAGGGCGTTGAACGCTTCCATGGCCTGGGCAAGTTCATCGCCACCGGCGACCCGGGCGCGCACGGTCAGGTCGTTGTCGCGCTGCGCGGCCTTCAGCACGTCGCGCAGCCCGTGGACGGGCAGCAGGATCGAGCGGCTGACAAGAAAGCCGCAGACCACCAGGAGCAGCCCGCTGACCAGGGTCGTGCCGATGGTGACCAGGCGGGTTACCTCGTAACGTGCGGTGGCAGCCTCGTACTCCTTCCGGCCCTCATCGATCTGCAGTTTCATGAGGGCGGTCAGCGCATCGCGCACGCTGGTCCAGGGTGCCTCGACCTCGCCGGTAATGATCACCCGGGCGGTCGTCATGCTGCCTTTCTTCAGTTCCTCGGCCGCCGGCTTCAGGCCTTCCTCGATCATCCGCTTGAGCCTGGGCAGCGTGCGCTGCTGCAACTGGACTTCTTCTTCCGTTGCGCTGGTCGCGAGATACCCGGCCAGCGCCTTTTCGGCGTCTGCGACGCGCACCAGTATGCGCTGCGACCGCTCGACGCCGGCCTCCTTCGTGTTTTCGACCAGCGCGAAGGCGGCGTCTGCGCGGGCGCGCGCCAGCATCTCGATCACCGTGGCGATGTTCTGCTGTGAGACCATGAGGTCTTCATTGATGACTCGCAGGGACTCCTTGGTCCGGCTTTCACCCTGCAATGCAACAACAGCCAACACCACGATGACCAGCATCGGCAACAGGGCAAGTGCCCCCAGGCGTTGTGCGACGGTCAGACGGTTCAACATGCTCGAAACTCCGGTGGGGGACTCCGTGCGCTGGCGCACATTCGAATGGACGACCCGTTAACGGCATGTCGGACGAGCACTTTAATCCGCGCTCGGCGGGGCGCCTCGGGCCGGCCGGTCCAGCCCTCGCCAGCGGTCCCGGGCTTGCCGCTGCCGGGAGCGGGGTCGGTCCGGCGATTGGCGGTGCAGGAGCCCTGCCGGGCGTCCCGGGCCGTGACTCGGACCGTCCGCGCCGCGGCGTGGTGGTCGTGCTGCTGGCGGCCGGATTCGGGCGGCGTTTCGGGGGGGACAAGCTTTCAGCTCGCCTGCCCGACGGGCGTACGGTCGGCGAGGCAAGCCTCGCCCTGGCCCGCGCCGCGTGGCCGGATGTCGTTTGCGTGGTGCGCCCGGGCACGGGCATGGCGCAGGTCGCGCGCGCCGCGGGCGTGCCGGTGATCGAATGTCCCGAGGCGATCGACGGCATGGGCTACAGCCTGGCCGCGGGCGTGCGCGCCACGCCGGAGGCTGCCGGGTGGGTGATCGCGCTGGGCGACATGCCTTTCCTGTCGCCGACGACAGTCCGTGCGGTCGCGCAGGCGGTGGCGGCGGGGCAGGACATCGTGGCGCCGATACACGGAGGCGAACGCGGCCACCCGGTCGGCTTCGGTGCCGGACTGGGGCTGGAACTGTCGACGGTCTCCGGCGACGAAGGTGCCCGAGCCGTCGTCAATCGCCACCGGCAACGGCTGGTGCTGCTGCCGGTCTGCGATGCCGGCATCCTGCGTGACGTCGACCGGCCGTCAGACCTCACAGGCGAGGTCGGGTCCGACTGACGACTGCCAGGGCCGCGGATCAGCCCTTGCCACCCGGATCGTCCGGTCCGGACCGGCCCGGACCGGACGATCCGGCCTCAGGCCAGCGCCGAAAGGGCCATGACAAGGGTGGAGGCGCTGGCCGCCATCGACGACCAGAACAGACGGCGCGCTGTTCCGAAGACTCTGATCTACCTGGCAGGGATGACGACCCGGTGCTGGTCGCGGCGCAGGACGCCGTCGCGGTGCAGTTCGCTCAGCGCGGTGGTCACCGTCTGTCGCCGCGCACCGATCATGTTCGCCAGTTCCTGGTGGGTCAGGCGCAGGTCCAGCGCCCATTCGCCGTTGCGGGCTTCGCCCTTGCCCGCGGACAGCCGCTGCAGCAGGCGAACGATCCGGTTCGGCACGTCCTCGGACACGACGTCGGTCAGTGCATCGGCTACCGATTCCATGCGCCAGCGCAGCGATTCGATCACGGCCATTGCGATCGCCGGGCGCTCGGCCATCAGCGCGCGGAAATCCGCTTCGTCGATCGCGAACGCCTCTCCGGCCTCGACCACCTGCGCCGACGCGACGCGCGCGGTCGCCTTAGACAAGCCGCTGAACCCGACCAGTTCGCCCGGCCCGCACAGCGTGATGATGACATCGTTGCCGGCAGCGGTCTGGCGTTGCAGCTTGATCAGGCCGGTACGCAGGATGAAAACCGACGAACGTGGCTCGCCCCGGGTGAACAGCAACTGGCGCCGGGCAAGCGTGCGGCGGGTGCATCGTTCGATCATCGCCGTCCGGTCCTCGATCGAAAGCAGGTCGAGGAAGGTCGCCGGCGTGCGCAGGGCCGACCGGGCATGCTCTGCACTTGCTGGCTCGTTGGGGCTGGAGCGGTCATCCAGGGTGTCGGTCATGGTTGTGGCCATTCAGGCTGGGGTGAGGATGCACGGACCGGTTTGCACCGGAGGAGAACAAACACAGATATTGATTTCTCAGAGGCAGATTTCAGAATATTGCATCTTGTGAGAGGAAATCCGAAATCTGTGACATCAATCTGTCAGAATGGTTCCCGGCATGCGCCATAATGCGTGACGGTTTTCTGGATGGCGCGTCCAACCGGACGGGGGCGGCATGGTTGCCAAGCGACGTCCGACCGCCCGGTTGGTGTGCTCGGGCATTCGTCGATGGGTCTCGAGGGGGTGGCATGGCTCGGAACGCTCGGTTCGCGAAAGGCATGCTCGCCGGTCTGGTTGCCGCTGCGGGGCTGGCACTGTCGATTGGCGCCAGCGTGGCATCGGCGCAGACTCCGCAGCAGGCGATCCAGTTCCGCAAGGGTTCCATGCAGGTGCAGCAGTGGTACCTGCGGATCCTGGTCCAGATGATCAAGGGTCAGCGGCCGTTCGACGCCGCGGTCTACCTGAAGGCGGTGACCACGCTCGAAATGTTGTCTGGCAGCGTCAGCGAAGGCTTCATCCCGGGAAGTGAAACCGGCGATACCCGTGCGTTGGCCGAGGTGTTCAAGGATTCAGCCGGGTTTCGAGCGGCAGTAGAGCGTTTCCAGGGCGAAATGAAGAAGGCAGTGGCCTTGGCGCGCAGCGGCGACGAGAAGGCCATGAGGGCCGAAGTGCCGGAAATCATCAAGGCCTGCGACGGCTGCCACGAACGGTTCCGCAGCCGCTAGCCCTTGCTAGCGCACGAGCAGCCATACGCCGACTGCGGCGCCGACGGCGATCAGCAGGGCGCAGGCGGGGTGTGTGAAGCGCAGCGCTGGCGGTGATTGAGCGTCCCCGAGCCGCTTGCGTCCGGTGAACATGGCCCGGACGAGGTTCTGTCGCAGGACGATCATGTAATAGAGGACTGCCGCGACGTGCACGCCTGCGAGCACCAGCAGCACCTCGAAGTTCCACTCGTGCAGAGCCGTCAGCCAGTCGCTGGTCTCCTTGCTCACCCAGGCTGCCAGCGGCCCTTCGGTGACGATGTCGTCGTTCGCGAACAGACCGGTGGCCACCTGCAACAGCAGGCAGATCAGCATCAGCACGATCATCCAACCGCCGAGCGGGGTATGGCCCGGATAGTGCGGCGGGGCGCGCCGGACGAGTCCGGTGGCATAGCGGACGGCTTCGCCCGGTCCATAGAGGAAATGGCTGAAGCGCGCGCTGGTCGACCCCACCAGACCCCAGACGATTCGAAACACCACCAGCGCAAGCACGGCACTGCCCGACCACAGGTGCCAGGTCATCTCGTCGAGCCCACCGGTCTCCCCGGTGTACCAGGACAAGGCCAGCAGCGCGACCAGCAGCCAGTGGAACGAACGCACCGCGATGTCCCAGACGAGCGCCTCCCGGGGACGCGGTTCGGCTGGCAACCCCGGCGTCGGTTCCACGGCGGGTGGCAGCGATGACTTCATCGGGTTTCTCCGGGACAATACGGCAAGTCTGCCGCGAGCCGCGGCGCCGTGGCAAGCCCGGCAGCTCGGGCAGGCAGGATGATGCCGCCCTTCGGGGCAGTCGAGGTTTTCCGATAATGACAGCGTCGGCGGGTCCTGCGGGGCCGTAGCCGGTCGCGGGCCGGCAGGTTCGGTTCCGCCCAACGGAGGAGGATCGGATGTACCCATCGAACCTTTCATCGGTGCTGGCCATGGCGCTGCTCGCATCGACGACGCTGCCGGCTGCATCCGCGCTGGCGCAGGCCTGGCCGTCGAAACCCGTGCGCATGATCGTGCCGTTCCCGCCGGGCGGCTCGACCGACATCTTCGGCCGGCTGGCGGCCGAAGCACTGACCCGACAGCTCGGCGTGCCGGTGGTGGTCGACAACCGCGGTGGCGCCGGAGGAAACATCGGTGCGGCGCTCGCGGCCCGTGCGCCGGCGGACGGCTACACGATTTCGATGTTCACCGTCGCCCAGAGCATCGCACCCTCGGTGATGAAGCTGGACTTCGACCCCGCGAAGGACTTCACGCCGATCACCCTGATCGCCCGCCTGCCGAGCATCCTGCTGGTGCACCCGTCGCTGCCGGTGCGCAATGTGAAGGAGCTGCTGGCCCTGATGAAGAAGCGGCCAGGCGCGCTCAACTATGCATCGACCGGTCCGGGTACGTCGCCACACATGCTGATGGAGATGTTCCTGCTGATGTCCGGCACCAAGGCAACGCATATCGCCTACAAGGGCGCCAGCCCGGCGATGGTCGATCAGCTGGGCGGTATGGTCGAGATGGGCTTCACGACCGGTATCGGACCGTCGCTGGACGCGGCGCGAACGGGCAAACTGCGCGCGATCGCGGTGTCCACGGCCGAGCGCTACGCAGCGCTGCCCGACGTGCCCTCGGTCGCCGAGGGCGGGGTGCCGGGGTTCGACGGCAGCTCCTGGCAGGGGCTGGTGGCACCGGCCGGCCTGCCGAAGGACATCCTGGCCCGTCTCAATGCCGAGACGGTGAAGTGGATACAGTCGCCGGAGGGGCGTGAGCGGATCGCCCAGCAGGGCGGTAACCCGGGCGCGAATTCGCCGGAGGCGTTCGGGCAGTTCATCCAGGAAGAGATCGCGCGCTGGGGCAAGGTCGCCAGGGCTGCGAACGTGCGCACCAATTGACCGGAACTTCCGGCACGTCGTCCGGACCGGCGCCCGAAGGCGTGACCTGCGCCGGTGAGGGACGCCGGTGAGGGGCGCGTCGGTCGCCTTCCGCGCGCTGCGCCACCGCAACTACGCATTCTTCTTCGCCGGCCAGGGCCTGTCGATGGTCGGCTACTGGGTGCAGCAGGTGGCTGCTGGCTGGCTCATGTACGAGCTCACGCAGTCCGCATTCTCGCTCGGGCTGCTCGCCTTCTTCTCCAACCTGCCGGTATTGTTGCTGTCCCCGCTTGCCGGCTGGTGGTCCGACCATGCGGACCGCCGCCGGCTGATGCTCGCCTCCCAGGTGCTGGAGGGCATCCAGGCCCTCGTGCTGGTCGTGCTTACCGTCACCGGGCTGATCCAGCCCTGGCACCTGATGGTGCTCGGATCGATCCTCGGCGCTCTGGTGGCACTGGAACTCGCGGTGCGCCAGACCTTCCTGCTCGACCTGATCGACGTGCGGGAGGATCTGCCCAGCGCCATTTCCCTGACTGCGACCATGGGGCAGGCCGGGCGGCTGATCGGCCCGGCAATCGCGGGTGCGTTGCTGGTCGCAGTCGGACCGGCGTGGTGTTTCGCGGTCAATGCGCTGAGCTATGTCGCGGTCGTCGGCAGCATACTGGCGATCCGTACCCGGCCGCAGCCGCCCTCGGCGACGCGGGGTTCGTTCATCGCCGGGCTGCACGAAGGCTTCGCGTACGCGTGGAACTCGTATCCGATCCGCAACCTGCTGATCTCGCTGGCGCTGGTCAGCGTGCTCGTCACGCCCTACCAGAACCTGATGCCGGCGTTCGTCGCCCAGGTCTATGCCGGCGACCCCGGGATGCTGGGCATGCTGCTGGCCCTCGCTGGCGGCGGGGCGCTTGCCGGCAGCCTCTACCTCGCTGCGCGGCCGAACGCAGCCGGCCTGCTGAACGTGCTCAACGCGGCGATGGTCATGGCCGGGCTCGGGCTGCTCGCGTTTGCGTTCAGCGACCGCTGGTGGCAGTCAGCGCCCCTGGTCGTGCTGGTCGGGCTTGGCGTGCTGGCGACCACCCTTCCAGTGCAGTTGATCATGCAGACCCTGGTCGACGACGACAAGCGCGGCCGGGTGATGAGCCTTTCGACGATGCTTTTCATGGGCGTCGGCCCGATCGGGAACCTGCTCGCCGGCAGTGTCGCCGAGGCGATCGGTCCGCGCCTGGCGCTGGCGCTGAACGGGGCGCTCTGCGCCGCAGCCGCGGTCTGGCTGTTCACGGTGCGTGCCCGGATGCGGGCCGAGATGCGTCCGACCGTGGAACGCCTCGGTATCCGCTCGCCGTGAATGCCGGGCGGCCTTTGGTAGAGTAGGGGCCATGGCCCTTCCCAAACCCGCACTCCTGAGAGGCTGGCGCCGCCTGTCCATCCGTTCGCTGTCGCCGCGCGACCTGCTGGCCGTAGGCCTGCCCGCGCTGCTGCTGATCGCCGCTGCCTTCTGGTTCGCGTCGCGGTTCATCCAGCCGGCACCGCCGGGGTCGCTGGTGATGGCCACCGGCAGCATCGAGGGGGCCTACCACCAGTATGCACAGCGCTACCGCGAGATCCTTGCGCGCAAGGGCTTCGACCTGCAGTTGCGCCCGTCCGAAGGGTCGGTCGAAAACCTGGCCCTGCTCGATGCGGCAACCGAGCGCGTGGACGTCGCCTTCGTGCAGGGTGGCCTGGGCAACCCCTCGAAGTCGCCCTCGCTGGTGGCGCTCGGCGGGCTCTACCACGAGCCACTGTGGGTGTTCCACCGGCTGCCCGCCGACATCAGCCGGTTGTCCGACCTGCGCGGGCGCCATGTGGCCATCGGCCCCGAAGGCAGCGGTACGCGGGCCCTGGCGCTGCAACTGCTGCGTGCGAACGGACTGGGTCCTGGACAGGTACGACTGTCGTCGCTGACCGGAGCGGCCGCCAGCGAGGCGCTGCGTACCGGGCGTGTCGACGCATTGATGCTGATCGCTGCGCCGGAGGCGGGCTATATCGCGGCCCTGCTGCGTGATCCGGACCTGCGCCTGATGCGTTTTGCGCAGGCCGACGCCTACACCAAGAAATTCCTGTTCCTGTCGAAGGTGGTTCTGCCGCACGGCGCGACCGACCTGGCGCGCGACCTGCCGCGCCAGGACGTGGTGCTGGTTGCGCCGACTGCGCAGCTGGTGGCTCGCGACGACCTGCACCCGACGCTGCAGACGCTGCTGCTGCAGGCCGCAGCCGAGGTGCACGGCGGTGCCGGGCTGTTCCAGGCCGCCCGCGAGTTCCCGTCCGGGCGGCAGCAGGACTTCCCGCTCAGCAAGGAAGCGGAGCGCTTCCACCGCGGCGGCCTGCCGTTCCTGCAGCGCATCCTGCCGCTCTGGCTGGCGATCCTGATCGAGCGGCTGTGGGTGATGGTGCTGCCAGTGGTGGCCGTCGCCCTGCCGCTGTCGCGCATCATCCCGCCGCTCTACAACTGGCGCATCCGCCGCCGCATCCTGGGGCTCTACGGAGAGCTGCGCCTGATCGAGTACGACATCCGCACGGACTTCGATCCGTCGAAGGCCCTCGATTACGAGCGCAAGATCGATGCGCTCGAGCTGGCCGCCTACACACGGCCGATACCGCTAGGCTTCAGCGACCAGGTCTACCTGCTGCGCCAGCACATCAGCCTCGTGCGCGAGACCCTGCGCCAGATGCACACGGGCGCGCAGGGGGCAGCGGTGGCGCTGCCCGCTGCCGCGCTGCCCGATGGCAGCGAGGGCCGCTGAGATGGCTGCGCCGTTCGCGGCGGGCGCGTGCAGGGCCAGGGCGTGCATCGCGCGCATGCGTGGTGGCAACGCCCGCGGGCGTTCGGGCGAGCGAGCGGCCGGGCGCGCCTTGCGGCTTCGATGGCTGTGGCGCACGGTTTCGCGGTCGGCGTTGTCCTGTGCGCTGGCGCTGGCTGCCGTGTCACCGGCGGCCGCCCAGGGCTGGCCTGCGAAGCCCGTGCGTATCGTCGCCGCATCCTCGCCCGGCAGCGGCGTCGACCTGGTGGCGCGCGTGATCGCGCAGAAGCTGGCGGAGCAGCTGGGCCAGGCCTTCGTCGTCGACAACCGCGCCGGGGCGGGCGGCAACCTGGGTGCCGAGGTGGCGGCGCGTTCCGCGCCCGACGGTTACACCCTGTTCATGGGCACGCCTGCCCATGCGATCAACGCCGCGCTCTACCGCAAGCTGGGCTACGACCTGCTGCGCGACTTCGTCCCGGTGTCGCTGGCGACCACCGGCCACTATGTGCTGGTGGTCAACCCGTCTGTGCCGGCACGGTCGGTGCGCGAGTTGCTGGCCCTGGCCAAGGCCCGGCCCGGCAGGCTGACCTATGCCTCGGCCGGTGCTGGCAATGCCACGCACCTCGCCGGCGAACTGCTGCGTTCGATGACCGGCGTCGATCTCCTGCATGTGCCGTACAAGGGCAGCGGGCCGGCGCTGTCGGACGTGATCGCGGGCCATGCCGATCTCATGTTCGCGAACCTCACCGCGGCCATGCCATACATCAAGTCTGCCCGCCTGCGCGCCCTCGGGGTGAGCGGCGGCACGCGCGCCGAGAGCGCGCGCGAGTTGCCGACCATCGCCGAGGCCGGCGTGCCGGGCTACAACGTCAGTGCGTGGTACGGCGTACTGGTGCCGGCTGGCACAGCGGCGGAGGTGGTCGGCAGGCTGAACAGCGAGCTCGCGCGGGCGCTGCGCGCCCCGGACACCCGGGCACGGCTTGCGGCCGACGGGGCCGATCCCGCGCCGGGAACACCGGCCGAGTTCGGGCGGCTGATTCAGGCGGAGATCGCGACCTGGGCTAAGGTGATCGCCCAGGCGGGCATCAGGCCCGAGTGATCGCGGGCAGGCTCAGCGTCGGGGGCGGAGCCTTTGCCACCGCAGGCTTTTGCGATCGAACGCGATCGACCGGTTCGAGGCGGTGACCTGCGGGTCAGCGTTCACGCGGAGGCTGGAACCTGCCTCACGTCGTGCGTTCAGTCGACGTCGATCTTCATCTTCGACACCACCGCCGTCCACCGCTTCTGGTCCGACAACATCAGGGCCCGGAAAGCCTCGGGGCTGCTGCCGACCGGTTCGGTGCCTTCGCTGGACATGCGGTCGCGCAGTTCGGGTGCGCGCACGATGGACACCACCGCCTCGTTGATGCGCGCGACGACCGTGCGCGGCGTGCCGGCCGGCGCAAGCAGGCCATTCCAGCCGGTGGTGCCGAAACCGGCGATACCCGCTTCGGCAATGGTCGGCACCTCCGGCAGCGAGGCGATGCGCCGGCTGTCGGTCACCGCCAGCAGTCGCAGACGCCCTGACTTGATGTGCGGCATCGCCGGCAGCGGATTCACCACCATCACCTGGACCTGCCCCGATACCGTGTCTCCGAGCGCCGGTCCGGTGCCCTTGTAGGGTACGTGGGTCATTTCGATGCCGGACATCGACTTGAACAGTTCGCCCGACAGGTGGCCGACCGAGCCTGTGCCGGCCGAGGTGTAGTTGAGCTTGCGCGCCTTGGCGAGCGCGACCAGGTCCTTCACCGACTGCGCCGGCAGTCCGGCATTGACCACCAGCAGGTACGACTGTGCACCGGTCTGCACGATCGGCGTGAAGCTGGCGATCGGGTCGTAGAGCTGCCGCCGGTAGACCATCGGCGCGGTGATGTGTTCGGTGGAGATGATCGCGAGCGTGTGTCCATCGGGCGCGGCACTGGCCACGATCTGCGCGCCGAGCTGGCCGCTCGCGCCGGGCCGGTTGTCGACGAGCACGCCCTGTCCCCAACGCTCGGAGAGGCGCGGCGCGAGCAGGCGCGCCAGGATGTCCAGGCCACCGCCTGGTGCGTAGGGCACGACCAGCCGCACCGGGCGCGCGGGCCACGCCGCATCGGCGGCAGGCTGGGCAGCAGCCGGCGTTGCAGACAGCAGGCCAAGGACGGGCAGGAGAAGGGGCGGCACGGATGCGGACAGAGACGCGGACACAGACGCGGACGGCGACACGGCGTGGTTCCTCGGGAGGCGGCGCGACGATCGCAGCCGCAGCGTGACGGGGCGGAAAGTTCCGAGCTTATCCTCACGCGGCCGTCAGGCGGAAGGCCTGCGTCATCCGGGGGTAGAATTCGTCGCGCTGGTCAACGGTTCGCTGTGCGCGCGCGAAGACCTGACCGCCCACGGAGACCACGATGAATGACATGAAGGCACCGGCTGCCGTCAGCCAGGCACCACTGACACCGGCCCAGGTCCGCGCGATGTACCCCGGCGCGCTGTCGCAGACCTACCTCGACGTGGCCGGCCGCTGCCTGATCGGCACCCCGGTGCGCGAGGCGATCGAGCGCCACCTCGACATGCG
>CANGXU010000037.1 GCA_947457885.1 Betaproteobacteria bacterium | reverse complement strand
GTCGATGTGTCCAAGCGCACCCAGGCCACCACGATCTTCGGCGTGAACCACAAGATGCCGATCGCCATCGCACCGACCGGGGTGGCCGGGCTGATGTGGTACGAGGGCGAGGTCGCGCTGGCACGCGCGGCGCGCGCGGCCGGTATCCCGTTCACGCTGGCTACCGGTTCGGTGACGCCGATGGAGAAGGTCGCGAAGGAAGCAGGCGGCGACCTCTGGTTCCAGCTCTACATGTGGCCCGACCGTTCGCTGTCGCATGAACTCGTGATGCGTGCGCGCGACGCCGGCTACAAGGCGCTGATCGTCACCGTCGACGGCGTGTCCTCGGGCAACCGCGAATACAACATCCGCAACGGCTTCACGATCCCGTTCACCTTCTCGACCCGCAACATGGTCGACATGATGAAGCACCCGCGCTGGCTGTTCGGCACGATGGCGCGCTACCTCGCCACCAGCGGCATGCCGACCTATGCAAACTATCCGGCTGCGGCGCGCGCCAAGCTCACCGCCGGCCCGGTGGGCCGCTCCAGCCTGCGCTCGGACTCGATCAACTGGGACGACCTCGACGCGCTGCGCAAGATCTGGCCGCACAAGCTGATCGTGAAGGGTGTGCTCGATCCGGCCGACGCACTGCGCGCGGTCGAGCACGGCGCCGACGGCATTGGCGTGTCGAACCACGGGGGCCGCAACCTCGACGGCATCATCTCGCCGATCGAAGCCCTGCCCGAGATCGTCGATGCGATCGCCGGACGGGCGACCGTGTTCATGGACAGCGGCGTCCGTCGCGGCAGCGACGTGGTGAAGGCGCTGGCGCTGGGCGCCGACGCGGTGATGGTCGGCCGTGCCACGCTCTACGGCGTGGCCGCCGGTGGCGAGGCTGGTGCCGCCCGCGCGCTCGACATCTTTCGCGACGAGATCCATCGCGTGCAGGCGCTGCTCGGCGTGCACCACCTCGGCCAGCTCGGCCCGCAGTACCTGAAGCTGGTCGACCCGACCCTGCGTGCGCCGAAGTACGTACGCCGGCCGCTGCAGGCCGTGCCTGCCGATCCGGCCGCCGCGGCCGCTGCCGAGGCCGCCAAGCCGCGCTGAACGGCAGCCCCGGGCGTATCGCCGCCCACCCGATGGAGCCAGAGAAGATGATTGCCGCATCACCTGCCGTACTCGCCGACCTCGCACCGACCGGCAAGCTTCGCGCCGGCATCAACTTCTCCAACTTCCTGCTGACGGCGCGCGAGCCGGACGGCACGCCCAGGGGCGTCGCGCTCGACCTCGCTCATGAGCTCGGCCGGCGGCTCGGCGTGCCGACCGAGATCGTCGAATTCCCGAACCCGGGCAAGCTGGCCGAGAGCGCAGACAAGGGTATCTGGGATGTCGGCTTCCTCGGCGCCGAGCCCGCGCGCGCGGTACTGATCGATTTCTCCGCAGCCTATGTCGAGATCGAGGCCACCTACCTGGTACGCGACGGGTCGCCGCTGAAGTCGATCGCCGATGTCGACCGCGAGGGCGTGACGGTGGTCGTGCCGGCCAAGGCCGCCTACGGACTGTGGCTGGCGGCCAACCTGAAGCAGGCGAAGCTCACAGGCGTCGACATGGCCGACACGGCCGCCCGGCGCTTCGTCGCGGAGAACTTCGACGCGCTGGCTGGCCTGAAGGACCGGCTGACCCAGGACGTGCAGAAGATTCCCGGCACGCACCTGATCCCCGGGCAGTTCGCCGCCGTGCAGCAGGCAGCGGGTACGCCAAAGGGTCGCCCCGCCGGCAACGCCTACCTGTGCGATTTCATCGAGGACGTGAAGGCGTCGGGCCTGGTCGCGAAACTGATCGACAGGCACGATGTCGGGCACGGGCTGACGGTAGCGCCGCCGCGCTGAGGGGTCAGGCAGCCGGGCGGCCCGGTAGCGCCAGCAGGTCCCGGTGTCCGACCAGCATCGACAACGCGCCCTCCGATACCTGCGACCTGCGCCGTGCGGCCCATTCGTCGAACGTGACCGCGGCAGCCGGGTCCACTTCGCGTGCCACGGCAGCCGACTCGTCGACCATCCGCAGCAGCATGTCCTGGCCCTGCGCCCCGCTGTCCCGATCGACGCGCCAGTCAGCTGGCGCGGTACCTGTCATGCTACCGCGGGCATCGAGCAGGGCCTGCAGGCTGGCGACCGCACCCGCACCGAGCGACACGCCGAAGCCCTTGTCTCCCTGCTGGTGCCGTTCGAATGCGGCGGCGATCGCGCGATCATCATCCGACGCGGGCTGCCATTCGCGCCGCCCATCGACCGTGAGTGTCGCCAGCAGCGGCACCGCTGCGGCGACGATGCGATCGGCCAAGCGCTCGAGCCAGGCCTCCGATACCAGGTCCAGGAAAGCGGTGGTGGTCACCCCGTCGAACGAGGCGAGCTGCAGCTGGTCGAACGCGCCCTGAAGATCGAGGCGGCGCGCACGCACGCGCCACTGCGCCTGCCCGGTGTCGATCACCAGGCCGCCTTCGGCGGCGCGGCACTGCCAGCCGCACGAAGTAGCCCAGCGGCCGAGTTCGCGCGCCTGCGCGGCGATCAGCTCCGGATCGTGGTCGACCAGCAGCCAGTCCTGGTCGCCGGGCAGCAGCGGCGCCAGCACGCGCAGGTTCGAACCGGTGCCTGCCGCGAGATCGACGAGGCGGCAGGCCTGCGGCCGCCAGGACATCAGCTTCGATACCGAGGGCGCCCGGTTGCGTCGCGCGGCACGATCGACCACCGCCGCGATGAATCGCGCCGCCAGCGCGCCGTCGCGCGCGGCCGCATCGAACGGCTCGCGCAGCGCGAGCCAGCCGGCGTCGAAGCCGCTCATGCCGCGAGCCGATCGGCGGCTTCTGCCCAGCGCCGCACGGCGGCTGGCCAGTCGGGGAGTACTGCTGCGGCCTGGCGCGCACCGTCGGACAACCGCTGGCGCAGCGCGTGATCGACCATGACCTGGCGCAGCGCATCGCGCAGCGCATCGACATCGTCGGGCTCGACCAGCAGGCCCGCCGACGTCGGCACGGTGTCGGGGATGGCACCGGCGGTGGTGGCGACCACCGGCAGTCCATGGACCATCGCTTCCGCGTAGGCCATGCCATAGCCTTCGTGGCTGGAGGGCAGCACGAATACGTCCGCGTCGCGCCAGGCCGCAGCCAGCGCAGCCGGTGGCTGCTCGCCGACGAGCGCGATACGCTCGCCGAGACCGTGGCTGTCGATCGCGGTACGTAGCGCGGCGACGGCGGCAGGATCCCGTTCCAGGCTGCCGATGCAGGCAAGCCGCCACGGCAGCGTCGTCAGCCCGGCCAGTGCTTCGACCAGCAGCCGGTGTCCCTTGCGCGGCACGACGCTGCCGATCGACAGCAGCCTCAGCGTGCCGCCGTCGCCCGAACGCGCCGGCTGGGGTGCGCCGTCCACCGGCGGGCGCTCGGTGCCGGGCGGTGTGACCGCGATGCGCGCCGCGTCGACGCCCGCGTCCGCGAGGCAGCGCGCCGTATGCGCACTCGGGCACAGCAGCCCGCGCAGCATCGGCCACAGCCTGCGCTCGATGCCGGCCATGCGCTCGGCCATGGCTGGCGCAATGCCAGTCTCGAGCGACAGCGGATGATGGATGAAGCCGAGCAGCCGCAGACGCCGCGCCTCGGCCTGCAGGCAATCGGCGAACCCCGGCAGTGCGAGCCCGTCGATCACGGCGAGGCTTCCGTCGGGCAAGGCATGCAGCGCATCCGATGCTGCCGCGCGCGCAGCCGCATCCGCATCGGGATAGGCGCCGGGAAGCTCCACCACGCGTACGCTGCGCCCCGATGCGCGAAGGCCATCGACCACCCGCCGGTCGAACAGATAGCCGCCGGTGAACTGGTCCAGCGCGCCAGGCACGATCATCGCCACAGGCGATCCGGTCAACGCAACACGCCCTCGTAGCTGGCCCAGGCGACCGGCGACTCGCGCAGCGTCACCCGCATGGACGCCAGCTGTCCCGCCGTGCCGGGTCCGACCTCGCCGGCGGCGATGCGCGCCTGCATGCGGCGAAAGATCTCGCCGGCCATGAACTCGGTGGTGGTATTGCGGCCGGCCAGTTCGGGCAGCGTGTCGAGATTCTTGTAATTGAGCCCGGCGAGCACGTCGCGCAGCGCCTGCAAGGCCAGGCCGATGTAGCACACCAGCCCGTTCGCATCGAGCTCCGCGCGTCGCAGCTCGATCTCGACGCCGTAGGTGGCGCCGTGCAGTTGCTGCGCAGGACCGAAGATCTCGCCGTTGAAACTGTGCGCGATCATGATGTGGTCGGAAACGGCGAGGCTGTACATGCGGATACTCCAGGATCAGGAATAGGCCACGACGGTGCACAGCGCACCATCGGGTGAATGGGCGAGCCGCGCCATCGCGGAGGGCAGGTCGCCGAAGCCGACCTGCGCCTCGACCAGCGCATCGAATGCGTCGTCGGCCAGCAGGTCGAGCGCCAGCGCCATGCGCCGACGGGTATCCCAGCGCGCGCGCTGCGCGGTGGCGATCGCCCCGACCTGCGAAGAGCGCAGCACCAGCCGACGGCTGTGGAAGGACTCCCCGAGCGGCACCGGCACGCTGCGATCGCCGTACCAGCTCATCTCGAGCACCGTGGCCTCGAAGCCGGCGAGCGACAAGGCGGTCGCGAGCCCGTCCGGATGGCCACTGGCATGCACGACGATATCGCGCTCGCCGGCCGCATCGACCGGCAGCACATGGCGCAGCCCGAGCCTGCCGGCGACGGCGGCTCGGCGTGCATCCGGGTCGACCAGCTCGACCTCGACACCGGGGATGCGCGCCGCGAGCGTCGCGACCAGCAGGCCGACCACGCCCGCGCCCACCACGGTGAACCGGTCGCCCAGCCGCGGACCGGCGTCCCACAGGCCGTTGATCGCGGTCTCCATGTTCGCGGCAAGTACCGCGCGCGGCGCCGGAAGCGACGCGGGCAGCCGGGTGACCCATCCGGCCGGCACGACATAGCGGTCCTGGTGCGGATGCAGGCAGAACACGCGCTGCCCGATCAGTTCGTCGACGCCGTCTTCGACCACGCCGACAGAGCAGTAGCCGTACTTCACCGGGGCCGGAAAGTCGCCCTGCTGGAACGGGCAGCGCATTGCCTGCCACTGGCTAGGTGGCACCGCACCCCGGAACACCAGCGATTCGGTGCCGCGGCTGATGCCACTGTACAGGCTGCGCACGCGTACCTCGCCCGGCCCTGTCGGCGGCAGCGGCGCATCGCGCAGTTCGCACTGCGAAGGACCGGTGACCCAGAATGCACGCGCGGCGGCGGCCGGGGCATCGGCCCCACTGCCGCCGTTGGCGATGCCCTCAAGCATGGGCACCCGGCCCGGTATGGGCGAGCGCTTCGAGATCGCATTCGATCATCACGTCATCGCCCAGCATCACGCGCCGGGTGCGCGGACGCAGGCTCAGCCCGAGATCGCTGATCTCGGGCAACGTGATCGCGGGGCGTCCCGAGCCCAGGATCACCGGTGCCACCGTGACCTGCAGCCGGTGCAGCGCGCCTGCCTCGAGGAATCGCGACACGGTGATGCCACCGCCTTCGACCAGCAGCCGGTGTAGCCCGCGCCGGGCGAGGACACGGCAGATCTCCCGCGGATCCAGGCCACGCGCGCCGCGTTCGACTGGCACGACCTGCGCGTGACCTACGCGTTCGCCCTCGTGTCCGCAGCCCGCCGCCACCAGCAGCAGCGTCGGCGCGGCATCGTCGACGAACACGCGTTGCGTACCATCGAGCCGACGCTCGGGATCGATCACCACCCGCACCGGGTGGCGGCCGAGGCAACGACGCACGGTCAGCTGCGGATCGTCATGCAGGACGGTGTTCACACCCACCAGGACGGCATCCGAAATCGCGCGCATGCGATGGGTGTGGAGCAGGTCTTCGCCACCGCTGAGCCAGCGCGACATGCCGCTGGCGGTCGCGATCCGGCCGTCCAGGCTCTGCGCGAGATGGCCGACGACCAGCGGCCGATCTGGTCCACCCGCGCACAGCGGTGCGTACAGGGACACCAGCGGGTCGTCCGGCCACTGCGCGAGCGCCACCGTGTCGCCATCGAGCAGCGCCTGCCATTGCACGCCGCCGGCCGGTGCCGGTTCGGCAGAGGGATGGACAGTCACGTCGGGTTCGGGCGGCATGTGTCGGTGTTCGGATTCGATGCGGGCGGAATATCAGCGGGGAGCGACGGCCGTGAAGCCGTCGAACACGATATCCGGTGCGCTGAGGTTGTGATGCGAGGGCTCGCTGCGGCCGAAGCGCGCGGCCGGCGCGCGAATGTCCCCGAAGGAAAGAACCGGTGCGGTCGACCGCGTGCCGGCAGCCCCGGCGTTCCAGGCGACCAGCGCGACGTCCGCCTGCTCCGTCGTGACGAACATCGATCGCAGCGCCGCGAACGGGCGACCGGGCGCCAGCGGCGTGTCGAGCGACAGCGACAGCACGAGTTGCTTGCGCGACACCTCGGTGACACCCAGGCGCCCGCGCGAACCATCGCGGAACACCAGGTCGAAGTTCTCGCGCACCGGGTCAAAGGTGACTTCGCGCAGTGCGACATACGGGCGACCGTCATGCTCGACCGGGCCGAACAGGAAGGAACTGCCATAGGCACTGTCGGGCAGCGTCGATGGCGGCAACGGCTTCGGACGCCAGTAGCCATCCGACGGATAGAGCACGAGGATCTCGACATCGCGCGGTTTGGGCTCCGGGCCGGGAACCGCCAGCCGCACCAGTTGCACGAGATGCAGGCCTCGCTCCACGCGGTCACCCACGCGGAAGTCGACCGACTCCGGCCGCCAGAACGTCGGGAAGGCGTGCCCCACCAGCCGCGTGCGGGCGTCCTCGTACAGGATCACGGTCCGCGGTTCGAACTTGTACACCGGGTCGTTCGACATGTCGCAGTTCGTGAAGTCGGGGTCCGTGCTGTCCTTCACCACCGAGGCGATGTACGGCGGATGCTCGGCCACGATCCGGAACGCGGAGATACCCTTGCCCACGACCTTCACATAGACGTTGTCTTCTTCCGCGCACCGCGTCGGCTGGCTGGCGTTGATGAACTCGGCCTGCACCGGCATCGCCGCGCGACGTGCCGGGTCGATGACCGTACAGCCGACTGTTCCCGCCAGCGCGGTGGCCGCCAGCAGCCAGGGAAGTATCTTGCGCATCAGCCGTTCGCCGCCAGCGCAGGCTCCAGGCCGGGCGCGAACAGTTCGGCGGCAGCGTCTGTCGCCACCGCCGCAGCCGGCCATGTCTCGTCGGGCGTGCGGCAGAGGCCAGCGCGCGCCATCGCCCGACCGAGTGCAGGCGAGGCAGAGGCCATCGCGAGCGGTATCGCCAGCAGCAGGCCGAGGTAGATCGGCAGGCCGAACCAGAATGCCCCGGGCGCGATCCACAGCGTCGCGCCAGCCAGGAGCAGGCCAGTCAGCGCCTGTGGCCAGAGGCAGCGCACCGCCACCGACAGCGGCACCTGCGCGGCATCGCGCTGCTGGGAGGTCCAGCCGACGCGGCGGCCGAACGGCAGTCCGAGCAGGAAGATGCTGATGGCGACGGCCGAGACCGGTGCCAGCAGCGTGGTCAGCAGCAGTTCGATGAATGCACTGGCCAGGATACGCAGCGTTCCGCCGAAGGCGGCGCGCAGCCGCGGCCGCACCAGCACGTTGAACAGCGTCGCCAGCTTCGGCGCGAAGGTCATGGTGAGAATGGCCACGAACAGCATCAGGCCGGTATCGGGGCGCAGCGGCAGCTGCCGCACCAGCCCCGCGAACATGAGCAGCAGCCAGGCGAGCGAGCCGAAGTACATCGCGATCGCCAGCACCAGCTGGATGCGGCTCACCGGCAAAAGGTCACGCAGCCCGAGCAGCTTCAGGTACTGCATGTTGCCCTGGCACCAGCGCAGGTCGCGGCGAATGAACTCGGGCAGCGCCGGCGGGTTCTCTTCCCAGCTGCCGTCCTCGACCGGGAGTACCCGTACTTCGTAGCCGGCACGGCGCATCAGCACAGCCTCGACCTGATCGTGGCTGAGCACGTGGCCGCCGAGCGGCGGGCCGCCGGGCAGCACCGGCAGGTGGCAATGCGCGGTGAACGGCGCGACACGCAGGATCGCGTTGTGACCCCAGTACGGACCGCAATCGCCCTGCCAGAATGCGGAGCCGAGCGTGTACGACCGCATGCCCAGGCGCATGCCGAACTGGAACACCCGTGCGAACGGACTCGCGCTCGGCAGCCCGGTCACCAGCGTCTGCACGATGCCGAGGTGCGGGCGCGCCTGCATGATGCGCACCAGGCGCAGCATCGATTCCGCAGTCATCACGCTGTCGGCATCGAGCACGATCGCGAACGGATGGCGGTCGCCCCAGCGTTCGCAGAAGTCGCGGATGTTGCCCGCCTTGTAGCCGGTGCAGACGGTACGCTGCCGGTAGGTCACCTGCACGAGGCCGTCGAAGCGCGCGGACAGGGCTGCAGCCGTCTCGGCTTCCGCAGCGGCAATGGCTGCGTCGTCGCTGTCGCTCAGCATGTAGAGATGGAAGGCGGACGCATGGCCGGTGCTGACCAGCCCCTGCAGCATCCACTCGAGGTTGCGCTGCAGCCGCCGCGGATCCTCGTTGCGCACGCAGATCAGAAGCGCGGTGCTGGTATCGATGGGCGCATCGTCGTCTACGTTACACAGGTCGGGTGACACTGCCTGTGCCGGGTCACGACTGAAAGTCATCACCGCGAAGCCGATCACGGCGTTCCAGAAGCCGATCGTGGTCCAGGGTAGCGTGAGGGCGAACAGCGCCAGCATCAGCAGCCCGATCGGGTCGACATCGTCGACGAACAACGTCAGCGCCATCAGCCATAGAAGCGCGCCCGAGGTCGACAACACCAGCGCGGCGAAGCCGGCGCGGCGCCACTTCATCGAGGGACGTATGCTTTCGGAGGCCACGGCCAGACGGTCCGCGGCGGGGGTTTCGTTAGACATCTGCATCGCCTGCTAGGTCATTCGTTTCAGGAGGCCGTCGCGCCGGACGAACGTGTGGTAGACCACGCCGGCCAGATGGCCTCCGATCAGCAGGATGATCGTGATCGCCCCGCACCAGTGGAACAGCGAAAGCCATTGCGCCAACTGCTCATTCTTGCCGATCGGAGACGGCAGCGGCAGCACGCCGAATACCGACAGCGGGAAACCCCACGCATTGGTCGCGAGGAATCCGATCACCGGCATCAGGAGCAGCAGGGCATACAACGCGCCATGGGTCAAATGCGCGCACACGCGGACCAATGCCGGCGTATCGGCCGCCAGCGGCGGCGGCGGATTCAGGCGGCGATAGACGATGCGCGCCAGGGCGAGGACGAACACGATCACGCCCAGGCTCTCGTGGACGTTGTAGAGGCGCATCTTGAATGCCTCGTCGGCCGGCTCGAAGTAGACGATCCAGAGCCCGGCGACGATGATCACCAGCATCAGGGCGGCGGTGATCCAGTGCAACCATCGTGCAGGTGGCAGGTAGCGCAAGGCGGGCAGGATGCGGTCTCCGGGCGGGCTCTGGTGGCAGCGACATGGTCGCGCCGTAGCGTTGCCTGCGGGCTGCAGGGCAAACCTGTGGATACTACTACGCCGATACGCAGCACGACACCGGGCGCAGCGTGTCCGACTGTCGACCGCGTCTGTCGGCTACGCCAGCCCGATGCGCAGCCAACCGCTGCCCGCGCACGACGTCAGCCCGGCGACTGGCGGGCGGGCCGCCCCGGCTCAATCGACCTGGATATTCGCCCCGCGGATGACCTTCTCCCACTTGGCGATTTCGGTCTTGATGAAGGCGGTGAACTCGTCCGGCGTGCTGCCGATCGGGTCGGCGCCCAGGCTGGCGAACCGTTCGCGCACCTCGGCGGTCTTGAGCAGCGCGGCCGTGTCGCGCCACGCCTTGTCGACGATCGGCTTCGGCAGCCCGGCCGGCCCGAGCATGCCGAACCACAGCGACACTGCATAGCCGGGCACCCCAGCCTCGGACACCGTCGGGATGTCGGGCATCGCGGCCGAGCGCCTCGGGCTGCCGATCGCCAGCGCGCGCAGCTTGCCGCTCTTGATCTGCGCCCCGATCGAAATCAGGTTCTCGAAGATCATGCCGGCTTCGCCGCGCATCAGGCCGATGACCGACTCGGTGCCCTTGTAAGGCACGTGCACGATGTCGACCTTCGCCAGGCTCTTGAACAGTTCCATCGCCATGTGCGGAGAACTGCCGTTACCACCGGAGGCATAGTTGAGGCTGCCCGGCTTCGCACGGGCCAGCGCAAGCAGTTCCTTGACCGACTTCACCGGCAGCGACGGATGCACCGCGAGGAAAGTGTCTATCGACACTACCTGCGTGATCGGCGTGAAGTCGCGCAGCGGGTGGTAGTCGAGCTTCCTGTACAGGCTGAGGTTGGCGGCGTGGCTGAGGCCTACCATGAACAGTGTGTAGCCATCCGGCGGGGCCTTCGCCACGATCATCGCGCCGATGTTGCCGCCAGCCCCCGGCCGGTTGTCGATCACGATCTGCTGCCCCCAGTTCGCGGTGAGCCCCTGGCCGACGACCCGGGCAAGGCCGTCGGTCGCGCCGCCCGGTGGGAAAGGGATCACCAGCCGCACGCCGCGCTGCGGATAGTCCTGAGCAGAGGCACCCGCGGCGAGGATCGCGGCGAATGCGGCGGACGAAAGCAGAAGCGCACGGGCAGGCAGTTTCATTGAAAGACTCCGGTGTCGGTACATCCAGCCATGCATGAACCATACCGGCCACCATACCGGCCGGATCGAAGATCACTCAACGCCTCACGCACCGGCGGTGGCGATCGCGGGCCAGCGCGCGGCCCATGGATGCGCTTCCTCGAACTGCCGTGCCAGTTGCAGCACGGTCAGATCGTCGCCGAACGCACCGACCAGCTGCATGCCGATCGGCAGACCCGCTGGCGATGGCTCGACCGGGACGCTGATCGCCGGCAGCCCCGCGGCGTTCACATAGCCCGAAAAGAGCCCCGACCCGCGCGCGGCCGCGGCTCGCCCGTCGATCGTCTTCGGCAACGGATACTCGACCGGCCAGGGCATCGCAGTGGACGTTGCGGTCAACAGGATGTCGAACGTCTCGAACTCGGCGCTAGCGCGGGCGCGCAGCGCCTGCAGCGAATCGAGCGCATTGACGTAGTCGGTCGCGGTCAGACGCAGGCCCTTCGTCCCCCAGTCGAGGATCGCCTCGCCGACCTTTTCGCGCCAGTTGGCATGCTTCTCGACCACGCGCGCCACGGCCGCGCCGCTGAGCACGCCGCGGATCGCATCTACCTGGTCGATGTCGAACGGTACCGGCCCCTCGACCACCTCGTGCCCGAGCGCGGCGACCTGCTGCGCGGCCTGGGCGATCGCGGTGCGCACAGGAGGGTCGACCGGCTCGCTGCCGATCCCGGACACGTACCGGATGCGCAGCCGGCGCAGCGACCGGGACTCCAGTGACTGCGGCAACGGCCGGTCACCGAAGGCGAGCGACGCACGATCGGCAGCCTCGGGGCGCGCGACGGTGCGGAACACCTCGTACAGTTCCGCAACCGTGCGCGCTGCCGGGCCGATCACCTGGAAATCGTTGGCGAGCGCAGGGAAGCCATGCCGGCGCGGGATGCGTCCGGTCGACGGGCGCATCCCCACGATGCCCGTGTAGCCCGCCGGACGCCGGATCGAGCCGCCAGCATCGGTGCCGATGGCGATCGGCGCCAGCCCGGCGGCGATCGCCGCGACCGCGCCGCCGCTGGAGCCGCCGGGCGTGAGCGCCGTGTCCCACGGATTGCGTGTCTTGCCGAACAGCAGGTTGTCGGTATGCGCGGCCAGCGCGAGTTCCGGCGTATTGGTCTTGCCGACGATCACCGCACCCGCCGCGCGCAGGTACGCGACGACGCGATCGTCGTCGGCCGGCATGAATCCTTCGAACAGCCGGCTGCCCCAGGTCGCCGGCAGGCCTTTCGCGAACAGGTTGTCCTTTATGGTCGCGGGAATGCCGTCGAGCGCACCCAGGCGGGTACCGGACATCATCCGCTGCTCGGAGGCCTGCGCAGCCGCACGTGCTCCGTCGATGTCGAGGGCGACGATCGCATTGAGCACCGGGTTGATGAGCTCGATCCGGGCGAGGTACATCTCGAGCAGCTCGACCGGCGACAGTGCCTTGCGCGCCATCAGCGCGGACAGTTCGATGACCGTCGATTGCCAGGGATGCGGCGACTGCCGGGACAGCAATGACATGGAGCCAGCCTCGTCGAATACGGTCGATCGACAGTACACGAATCGTCCCGCAGCGTGTTCCGGCAGAGGCAGCGGCGCCGCGTGCTAGATTCACCCTATACAAGAACAGATCGTCCGGAGGAGTATCGAATGCACAGGTCCAGGTCGTTGCGCCTGGGCATCGCCATCGGCCTGCTGGCCGGGGCGGCGTCCGTCCATGCGCAGGTTTTTCCCAACCGCACGGTGCGTATCGTCGTGCACTTCCCTCCTGGCGGGCCGGTGGATTTCGTCGCCCGTGCGCTCGGGCAGCGCCTGGGCGATGCCTGGAAGCAGCCGGTAGTGATCGAGAATCGCCCCGGTGCCGGCGGCGTGGTCGGCGTCGAGATGGTGCTGCGCTCGCCACCCGACGGCCACACGCTGCTGCTGGGTACATCGGGCTCGATGGCCGTAGGGCCTGCGGTAAGCAAGCTGCCCTATGACGTGTTCACCGACCTGGCACCGATCGCCCTGCTGGTGATCAACCCGCAGATCCTGGTGGTGCACCCGTCGCTGCCGGTGCGAACGGTCAGCGAACTGGTCAAGCTCGCGAAGTCGAAGCCGGGGCAGATCAACTATGCATCGGTCGGGCCGGGAAGCCCGAACCACATGGGAATGGAACTGCTGAAGTCGATGACCGGAATGGACATGGTGCACATCCCCTACAAGGGCACCACTCCAGCCATGACCGATGTCATATCCGGCCAGGTCTCACTGCTGTTCAACAGCATGCCGTCGGTGCTGCCGCACATCAAGTCGGGCCGGCTGCGCGCCATCGCCGTCGGCAGTGCGAAGCGCTCCCCGGCTGCGCCGGACGTGCCCACCGTCTCCGAGACCCCGGGGCTTCAGGGCTTCCAGTACACGACGTGGTACGGGCTGTTCGGGCCAGCTGCAATGCCGAAGGACATCGTCAACCAGGTCAACGCCGAAACGGTGAAAGCGCTCAACCAGCCCGACATGTCCGAGCTGTTCGCGAGCCAGGGCGCGGAACCGGCGCCGAGTTCACCCGAGGGGCTGGCGAAGTTCATGCGCGCGGAGTTCGAGGCGTGGCGCAAGGTGATCAAGGCGGCGAAGATCACGCTGCAGTAGCCGCGGACGGCGGTGCTGGCGTGTCAGCCGTCCAGTTCCGCGAACACCTGCCGGGCCTTCTCGAACGCGGCGCGGCCGTTTGCTGCGCCAGCGAGCGCACCGGCGAGGATGAAGATCTCGCCGATGCGTCCGCGCGTCACGCCACCGCGCAGGGCGCTGCGCACGTGGCGGTCGACCGCACCCACCTGGCCGGCGGCCGATGCGATCGCCAGGCAGAGCTGGCTGCGCAGTTGCCGATCGAACAACGGCCGCGACCAGATGTTGCCGAAGCAGAAGTCGTGGGTGATCGACCAGAACAGGTTCATGAAGTCGTCGGCCTCGCGCTCGTTGCGGTCGACGTTCTCGTCGCCGAACAGCGTGCGCCGCATGCGTGCGCCATCGGCCGTGCGCCCGGCGACGGTGGTCGACGGCGCCGGCGGGTTGTCGACGACCGCCAGCGCAGGCGGCAGTTCGCCCGCCCGCGCCAGGGCATCGAAGGTCGCGCGCGCCGCGGTGAAACTGGACAGCCCGGCGTAGACCCCGGCATAGCAGTACACCTGCAGCAGGGCCTCGCCGACCTCGCTGCGCCCGAGGCCCTGCGCCACGCAACGCCGCACCTGCGCCGGTACCTTGTCGTCCTCGCAGCGTGCAGCGACCATCGCCAGCGCAAGCAGTGCGCGGGTACGGTCGTCGATGCCGGGGCGCCGCATCACCGCGTCTGCGTCGGCCTTGTCGTGAAGATCGTCAAGGTCGTCCAGCAGCTGCACGAACGTGCGGCGGTCATCATCGTCCACGGAGGGCCTCCGGCCAGTGCTGGGATGCGTGGATGGTATTCATCCCGGCGCGCGGCGTCACGCGTAGGCAGCGCCCCGACAGACGCCCCGGTGCAGTAGCCTAGCGCCGGGCGCCGCGCGTGCCGCGCCACTGCCGGAGGATGTACATGGACTGCTGGACTGGCCCATCGTCGGACTATGAAACCACCCAGGCCGCGCTGCTGGCCGCAGGCATCACCGACGGGCTGCCGGTGATCCCGCCGACGGCCGCGCGCGTCGAGCGGATGATGGCAGCGGCGGGCGTGGACCCGGCGGCCACGCTCGGGGTACTGCCAGCGACCTATGTCGATGTCACCTGGCAGCAGGTGGCGATCAACGCGGTGATGGCCGGGTGCACGCCGCCCTGCCTGAAGATCGTGGGGGCAGCGATCGCCGCGATGTGCGCCGACGAGTTCAACCTGCTCGGCATCGCGACCACCACCGGTTCCGCCTGCCCGATGGTGATCGTCAACGGCCCCGCGGCGCTCGCCGCCGGCATGAATGCGGGCGCCAATGCGCTCGGCCCGGGCAACCTGGCCAATGCGTCGATCGGCCGCGCGCTCGGCCTGGTGCTGCGCAACGTGGGCGGCGCGATGCCCGGCGAGGTCGACATGGCCACGCTCGGGCAGCCAGGCAAGTACAGCTTCTGCGTCGCGGAGAACGAGGCCGAGAGCCCGTGGACACCCCTGCACGTCGATCGCGGCTTCGATGCGGCACAGGGCGTGGTCACCGTCGTCGGCGCAGGGGGCAGCATCGAGGTCAACGACAGTTCCAGCTACGATCCGGCCGATCTCGCGCAGACCTACGCCGGCTCGATGCCGGCGGCCGGCAATGTCGGCTCGGGCGGCACCGTCGGCGGCGGGCAGGCGGTGCTGCTGGTACCGCCCGAGCATGCGACGCTGTTCCAGCGCGGCGGATGCAGCAAGGCGCAGGCCGCCGCACTGATCCACGCGCGCGCGCGGCTGCCTCTGGACTGGTTGGGCGAACCCGTGCGCCGCTCGCTGGCGGAACAGGGTGCGGCGCTCGCGCACGGCGGGCTGCCCGTCGGCGCGACGCCGGAAGATCTGCTGCTGGTGGTCTGCGGCGGCGTCGGCCGCAAGGCGGCCTATATCCCGAGCTGGAGCGGACCGACCCGCGCAGTGAGTCGCGCGGTCGACTGAGGCTTCATCGCGCGCGCTTGCCCAGTTCCCAGTCATGGCTGGCAATGTGCGCCGGCGCCCCGGCGGCGGGCGTGACCGCCAGCACGCCCCCATGATGCAATGTAGGATCATCGATCACGCTACGATCGTGCGCAGCACAGGCCCCCATGAAACTCACCCTGATCGAGAACTTCCGTGCGCTGTTCTATGCGCCCTTCTACGCCGCCGCCGAACTCGGTGCCTGGCGGGCCGAAGGCCTGGAGGTCGGCATGATCACGCCGAAGACCTCTGCCGAGACGATCCAGATCCTCGCAGCCGGCGGCGCCGAGGTGTCCTGGGGCGGTCCGATGCGGCTGATGATCGCGCTCGACAAGGACCCCGCGTCCGATTCGGTGGCCTTCTGCGAAGTGGTCGGCCGCGACCCGTTCTTCGTGCTCGGACGCACGCCGAACCCGGGCTTCACGATGCGGCACCTGGTCGGTCCACGGGTCGCCACGGTGAGCGAAGTACCCACGCCCTGGATCTGCCTGCAGCGCGACCTGGTGCTGGCGGGTCTCGACCCGAAACAGGTCCAGCGCGCGCCCGAGCGCACGATGGCCGAGAACGTGGCTGCCCTGCGCGCGGGCGAAGTCGACGTGATCCAGGTGTTCCAGCCGTTCGCGCAGGCGGCTATCGCCGAGGGCATCGGCCATGTCTGGTACCGCGCCTCCGACCGCGGCCTGGCCTGCTACACGACGCTCAACACGACGCGCGCGTTCATCCAGAGCCATCCGGACACGGTGCAGGGCGTGACGCGGGCGATGTACCGCACCCAGAAGTGGATCGCGGCACACTCGGGGGCCGAACTGGCCGGGGTCGTGTCCGGCTACCTGCCCGATGTCCCGCGCGACATGCTGGCCGCGTGCTTCGATGGCTACAAGGCCACCGGCGTCTGGAGCACCGACCCGCTCGTCCAGCGCGCAGGGCTCGAATGGAAGCGCGACGCGATGCTGTCGTGCGGCGCGATCTCGAAGCCCGGTACCTTTGAAGACTATGTAGACCTGCGGTTCGCCGAGCGCATCGTGCGCGAAGACCCGCCATCGATCTGAACCACCCCGAACAAGACACCGAGGACACCATGCTGAAGAAACCCGAGCGGTTCGGCTATTCGCCGGTCTCGCGCAGGCCCGTGTTCACCTGGCCCGGCGGCAAGCGTCTCGCGCTCTACGTGTCGGTCAACGTCGAGCACTTCCCGTGGGGACAGAACTCGGGCCCCGACCTCGACCGCCCGACGCTGCCCTGGGGCCAGCGCAGCTGGCTGTGGCGCGAATACGGCAACCGCGTAGGCGCCTGGCGCCTCATGAGCCTGTTCGACGAGCTCGAGCTGTCCGTCGGCGTGATCGCCAACACCGCGATCTACGACCATTGCCCGGAGGTGCTCGAGGCGCACGTGAAGCGCGGTGACGAACTCATCGCGCACGGCCGCAACCAGGTCGAGCGCCAGATCGAGATGACGCTCGAGCAGGAACGAGAGATGGTGCAGGACGTGACGCGCACCTTCACCGAGCGCAACGGCTTCAAGCCGGTGGGCTGGATGTCGCCCTACCTCACGCCGAGCGAGCACACGACCGACCTGCTGGCCGAGAGCGGCTACCAGTACTGCATGGACTGGGGCATCTGCGACGAGCAGCCGTTCTGGGTGAAGTCGGCGACCGGCAGCATGCTGGCGATGCCCTATCCGATCGAACTCAACGACCAGCCGGCGGTGGTCTACCGGCGCAACACCGGCGCGGAGTATGCCGAGATGCTGGTCGACAACTTCGACGAGATGCTGCGCAATTCGAAGGACATGCCACTCGTCTACGCGATCTCGATCCATACCTTCGTCGTCGGACAGCCATACCGGCTGGCCCGGCTGCGGCGCGCGCTGCAGCACATGCTGTCGTACCAGGACGATGTCTGGATCGCGATGCCGAAGGATATCGCCGCGCACTACGCCGCTTTGCCTGCCGCACAGCAACTGCACGCGCGATGAGCGCTACGGCCCAGCTGGCACGCTTCATCGCGGCCTCGAGCTGGGCCGATGTCCCGGCCTCGGTGCGCCACGACGCGAAGCGCTCGCTGCTCAACTGGCTGGGCTGTGCCATCGGCGGCGCGCACGCGCCCTCGGTCGATCTGGCGATCGATTCGCTGGTTCCATTCTCTGGACCGGCCCAGGCGACCGTGATCAACCGCGGACGCCGCTTCGACGTAGCGACCACGGCAGTGATCAACGGCGTGTCCTCGAGCGTGCTCGACTTCGATGACACCCACCTGCAGACAGTGATCCATCCGTCGGTGCCGGTGGCTTCGGCTGCGCTGGCGCTGGCCGAGCACCTGCAGGCGCCGGGCGAGGCGTTCATGCATGCGTTCGTCATCGGTATCGAGGCGGCCTGCAAGGTCGGTAACGCGATCTCGCCCGAGCACTACGCCTGCGGCTGGCATGTCACCTCGACCTGCGGCACGATCGGCGCGGCGGCGGCCTGCGCCCGGCTGCTAGGGCTCGACCAGATGCAGGCCGCGTATGCGATCGGCATGGCGGCCAGCCAGTCCGCCGGGCTCTCGGAGATGCTGGGCAGCCCGACCCGGATGTTCAACATGGGCCACGCCGCGCGCAACGGTTTGATGGCCGCCTGGTACGCCTCGAAGGGCATCACCAGTTCCGCCTGCGCGCTCGAGGCACCGCGCGGCTTCGGCAACGCATTCACGACACGCTGCGACTGGTCGGCGCTGACAGAGACGCTCGGCGTGACCTGGGAGCTCGCGGCCAATGCGTTCAAGCCCTATCCCTGCGGCATCGTCGTACATCCGGTGATCGACGGCTGCCTGCTGCTGCGCGAGCGCCACGCCATCCGCGCGGGCGACATCGAGCGCGTCGAGGTCACCGTGAATCCCGCCGTACAGATCATCATGTCGCGTCCGGAACCTGCGGACGGCATGCGGTCGAAGGTATCGGCGGAGCATTGCATCGCGGTGGCAATGGTGCAGGGTGCCGCCGGCGTGCAGCAGTTCACCGACGACGTGGTGCACGATCCCGGAGTGACAGCATTGCGTCGGCGGGCCCGGCTGCTGTGTTCCGATGCGGTCGCCAAGGATGCCGCCGGCGTGTGCGTGGTGATGAAGGATGGCACGCGGCACGAGGCCTTCGTTGCACATGCAAAAGGCAGCGTGGAAGTGCCGCTGACCGATCGCGAACTCGAGGACAAGTTCCGCAGCCTTCTGGACTACGGACGCAGCGGCAGCGATGCCGCGCGCGTGATCGGGACGGTACGAGACCTGGAAACGCTCCGTGATGCGGGCGTACTCGCAAGAACGTGAGTGCGTCCCGCGGGGCGGCGCCCGCCTTCCGACACCGCGCCTTCAGCCGGCAACCCTCGCTTCGAGGGTCAGGCCCATCGGATCGAACGCCCGCACCGCTTCTTCGGCGAACGCCATGAACACGGCGATGCGCCTTGGCACGCGGGGCATGCGGCGATAGAGCATCGACAGCGCAGGTGCACCCGGCCATTGCCATTGCTCCAGCACGCGCACGAGCCTCCCGCTGCTCAGTAACGCCGGCGAGAACATGCCCATCCGGAACAGGCCAGCGCCGGCGATCGCAGCCTCGAGCAGGGCTTCCCTGTCGTCGGTGACCAGATGATGGCCCACCTGCACGGCCCCCTCGACTCCGTCGCGCTCGTAGGTCCAATGGTCCCACGGCGCGATCGTGCTGGAGCGCGGCGACTTGTGCACCAATGTGCGATGCGCGTGCAGTTGCTCGGGAGAGGCCGGCGTGCCGTGGCGCGCGAGGTATCCCGGCGATGCGTAGACGCCGAACCTGAGCCGCGCGAGCGGGCGGACGACCAGCGAGCTGTCTGCGACCGGGCCGATACGAAAGTGCAGGTCAGCCCCGCTCAGATGCATGTCGACCACGGAGCCGCTGTTTCGCATCTCGATCCGGATATCGGGATGCCGTCCATTGAACTCCGGCAGCATCGGCATCAACACATGCCGCGCGAAGCCGGGCGGCGCGCCCAGCTTGAGCGTGCCCGAGGCCCGGTCGCGTTGCGACGTGGAAACCGATTCGATCCGGCCAAGCGTTGCAAGTGCCTCGCGGGCGTGGCGCAGCACCTCAGCACCTTCGGTGCTGACCTGCAGTTGCCGGGTCGTCCGATAGAACAGCACGACGCCCAGTTCGCGCTCGAGGGTCGTGATCGCATGGCTCACCGCAGAAGGCGTGATCAGCAGCAGCCGCGCAGCCCGGGCAAAGCTGCCGGCATCCGCGACCCTGGTGAGTATCTCGAGCTTCCTTAGCCTGTCCACGACGAGCTGACTGCCGACGGTTTATTCATGAATGCTATTCACTTGTGTACTGCACGGCAACTGCTCGACCGGCGGCCTCGCCCTGCATAGAGTGTGCGCCACACCATCAGCTGGACGAGATATGGACTTGAAAGGAAGGACCACGTTCGCGCTCGCCGCCGTGTGCATCACCACCGCCATGCATGCCGCGGCGCAGCCCTTCCCCACGCAGCCGATCCGGGTGCTCATCGGCCTTCCGGCAGGGACTTCACCCGACGTGGTCGCGCGCACGCTCGGTGCCGCGATGGGACCACTGCTGGGCCAGCCGGTCATCGTCGAGAACCGCCCGGGTGCCGGTGGTACGCTGGCGGCCAGCGCCACGGCTACGGCAGCGCCCGACGGCAACGTGCTCAACGCCAGCGGCTGCTCGGGCGATTCGATCACGCATGCGTTCGTCAGCCAGGGCCGGCCGCCGCTGGTGCTGTTCAAGGATCTCACGCCCGTCGGCAGGATGATGCGTGACCACTGGCTGGTACTGGTAGCGGGAAGTTCGCCGGTCACCAGCCTCAAGGCACTCGCGACGTTCGCCCGCAGCCAGCCGAACCCGGTTGCCTATCCATCTCAGGGCGAAGGCAGTTCGCCCCACCTTCAAGGCGCGCGGCTCGCACGGGCCCTCGGCTTCGAGGCGCTGCACGTGCCCTACAAGGACGGCGCAATGAACGACCTGATCGGAGGCCGCCTTGCGTATGCGGTACAGGGGTCCGCCGCTGCGGTACCGCTGATCGCGTCCGGAAGGCTGCGCGCGCTCGCCGTGCTGTCGTCGGAGCGCCTGCCGGCCTTGCCTGAAGTCCCGACCGCCGAGCAGGCCGGGCTGAAGGGGCATGTGTTCAATGGCGGCATCTGCCTCTGGGCACCCGGCAGGACGCCAGGCTCGACGCAGGCTCGGCTCAACGCGGCGCTGGCAGACGCCTCGCGCGATCCGGCCGTGCGCGCCCGGTTCGACACCCTCGGCGTCGAACCCATGACGTCCGACCTTGAAGAGACCGTGCGCTTCGTCACCGCATTTGCTGCAGCAAGCGACCAGTGGCGGACGGAGGTGTTCGGACCGGGACGCTGACCGGGCGAGGCCAGACCGGGATGGCAGACAATCGACCGCGGGGTTAACCTTCGCGAGTCGATCCGGTCAAAGGCCCTCCATGAAGATCAAGCGCATCGAACACGTCGGCATCGTCGTCGGAAACCTCGAGCAGAGCCGTGCGCTCTGGGAAGACTGCTTCGGCATCAAGCTCACCGGCACCGAGAAGATGCCCGACCGTCCGGTCGAACTCGCGTTCTACCCGGTCGGCGATTCGATGGTCGAACTGATCGCAGGCACCACGCCCGACAGCAAGCAGGCGAAGATGGTCGCCGAAGGCAAGGGCGGCCTGAACCACATCTGCTTCGAGGTCGAGGATATCGACGCGGCGCTCGAGGAACTCAAGGCGAAGGGCATCCCGCTGCTCGACGCGGTGCCGCGCATCGGCCACGGTGGCGCGCGCATCGCCTTCCTAGACCCGTCGGCCACCGGCAACTGCCTGGTCGAACTGGCGCAACTGGCCGACGACGCGCACTGAGGCTGGCGATGACCGCACCGGAGCACTTCACCGCCAGCGATGGCGTGCGCCTCGCCTACCGAGTCGACGATTTCACCGACGCCTGGAAGCCTGCGCCAGTGCTGGTGCTGATACATCCGGGCATGGGCAGCGCCGAGCGGCTGCAGGCCTGGGTGCCACACTTCGCGCGCGAGTACCGGGTGGTGCGGCCCGACCTGCGCGGTCACGGCCGATCCGACGCCGGCCTCGACCAGCCGCTGACGCTCGAGCGGCTCGGGCTCGACCTGCTCGAACTGTTCGATCATCTCGCTATCGCCCAGGCGCATGTGATGGGCTCGTCTGCGGGCGGCATCATCGCGATGGACGCGGCGCTGCAGGCGCCGGCACGCTTCGCCTCGCTGGCACTGTTTGCCGCGACGCCGGGCATCCATCCATCGCGGCCGAAGAAAGGCAACTGGCTCGAGCGGGTCGGCAGGAACGGCGTGCGCCACTTCCTCAACGAGACCGTCCATGACCGGATCGGCGAGGCGTCTCCTGAAATGATCCGCTGGTATCTCGACACGGCGGAGGGCGTGACGCCCGAGTTCCTCGGTCGTTTCGTACCCCTGCTCGCCAGCCACTACTTCCCGGAGAAGCTCGCGGCCTTCGAGTTCCCGGTGCTGATGTGCGTGCCCGAGCCCGATCCTTCGGTCGAGGACAGCGAGTACGCGCTGATGCGCAGCTACCTGCGCCACTGCACCTATGTGGGCATCCCCGGCGGCGGCCACGGCATGACCGCGCAGATTCCCGATGCATGCTCGCGCGTGCTGAACGGCTTCCTGTCGGGCCTGGGGCGGCCGGCGGCGGCAGACAGCGCGGTGCCGCGCATCGCGCCCGCCGATCAGGCGCAAAGCGCCGACCTCGCGCTCGTCTACGACCGCATCACCGCCACCCGTGGCTACGTCTCCGGCATCCTGGCCAGCATGAGCCACGCGCCCGACGGCCTCGGCTGCTTCGCCGCGCTGGGCGAGTACGTCCGCTACCGCAGCTCGCTGTCGGGTCGGCCGCGGGAATTCGCGATCCTGTCGATGGCGCGCGGCAACCAGTACGCATGGACGCACCATGTGCCGTCCGCACGCAAGGCCGGCATCACGCAGGCCGAGCTGGATGCGCTGAACGCCGGCGAGGTACCGGCAACGACCGATGATCTGGAGAAGGCGGCCATCGCCTATGCGCGCGCGTTCCGGCACTGCGGCCAGGTCGGCGACGACACCTTCGCAGCAGTGCAGCAGAGGCTGGGCGATCGGGGCATCACCGACCTCACGATCACCTGCGCCTACTTCCTCGGGCTCGGCTCGATCGTCAATGCGTTCCGGGTGCCGCTCGAGCCGGACTTCCCGCCACAGATGAAGCCGGTAAACGACTGATGAAACCCCTGACCACGGTATCCCCCTTGCCGACAACGGTGATGTTCGCGCTCTGCTGCGCAGCAGTGCCGCTGTTGCTGCCGCTGGCCGCGTCCGCGCAGGCCTTCCCGGCAAAGCCCATCCGCTTCGTTGCAGCCTTCCCGGCAGGCGGGCCGAGCGACATCGTCACCCGCGCAGTCGGTCGCCGGCTGTCCGAGATGCTCGGCCAGCCGGTGGTGATCGACAACCGTGCCGGTGCCGGTGGCCATATCGCCGCCGAGAACATCGCGCGCTCGGCGCCCGACGGCTACAGCCTGCTGCTCGCCGGCAGCTTCGTGACCATCGGGCCCAGCCTCTACAAGAAGCTCGGCTACGACGTGAATCGCGACTTCACCGCGATCGGGCTGGTCGCGCAGAACCAGTACCTGCTGGTGTCGCATCCATCGGTGCCGGCGAAGAACGTGAAAGAACTCATCGCGCTCGCGCGCAGCCGCCCCGGGCAGATGACCTACGGCTCCTCGGGCGTAGGCGCGCCGCCGCACCTGGCCGGCGAGCTGTTCAAGGCGATGGCGAAGGTCGACGTGCTGCATGTGCCGTACAAGGGTGCAGCCCCGGTGCTGGCCGACCTGATGGGCGGCCAGATCGACTTCTACTTCGGCGGCATCTCCGGTGCGCTGCCCTATGCGCGCAACGGCAAGCTGCGTGCACTCGCAGTGACCGGACGCACGCGCTCCAGCCAGTTGAAGGACGTCCCGACAGTAGCCGAGTCGGGGCTGCCCGGCTACGACATCACGACCTGGTTCGGGCTGGTGTCATCGGCCGGCGTGCCGAAGCCGATCGTCGACACCCTGAACGACGCACTGCGCAGGATGGTGGCCGAACCCGAGATGCGCAGGTTCCTCGATGCCCAGGGCCTCGATCCGGTGAGCAGCACGCCGGAAGAGTTCGCATCGTTCATGCGCGCCGAAGTACCGAAGTTCGCAGCGATCGCGAAGGCGGCGGGCCTCCAGCCCGAGTGAAGCGTCAGCGGTCGTCGTCCTGCTCGAGCCCGCCGCGCAGCGCCTCGAGCGGGTCGGTGCGATCCCGGCTGAGGTGCTTCACCGAATCGCCGGCAACGCCCTCGAACCACGGCCGGCCTTCCTCGGCCAGGGCCTCGGTGCGGTAGAACACTTCCAGCCGCGAAGCGACCTTGCCCGGATGGACATGCAGGGCCGCGCGCTGCGTACCGTCCTCGGCAGTGGAAAGCTTCACCCAGCCACCCTGGCCATCGGCCTCGAGTTCGGGACACGCATCGAGCAAGGCCTTCAGCGTACCGGCATCAGGCACGCGATAATGGTCGGTGACGAACATCAGGGGCTCGCCGGTCGATGCGTCCCGGAGTTCCGACGGTTCGACCGGCATCAGTACATGGTCGAGCCAGATCGCCATGATCGCCCAGCCCTGCTCGTAGATGCGCTCTTCCGCAGGAATGTCCTCGTGCGCCATGTGTTCGCGTACGCCGTCGATGGCGTGGCCGGCGCCGAGTTCCGGGAACGGATAGATCGACCCGGACAGCTCGTGCCGATCGCCGAGCTTCAGGATGCGGCAACCGATCAGCAGGCCCGGATCGGCGGTATCCGAGAGCGCGACGTCGTTGACGAACACCGGCTGCTGGCCGGGCTCGAGCGCATCGACCAGCGTCACGCCTTCGCGTGCGGTGACATCGGTCACGTAGTAGAGGCCGAGCGGGGCGGTCCCGAGTTGCCGGAGGTACTCGCGCTGCGCAGGATTCAGTGGCGGCCCGCCATCGGCGAGGACCATGTCATTGAGCCGGTGCAGCTCCTTCCGGATCTCGATCGATCCGGCGGCCAGCATCCACTCGTTGATGTTGATGATGATCTGCTGCATCAACTGCGGGTCTACATCCTCGGGATGCGGACCATCTTCGGGCCAGAGATCCTCGAACAGCAGGTCGGTGGTCTCGCGTTCGAGCGCCTTGCGGTGGCGGTTGCCGATCCATTCGAGCGCGCGCCGGCCGGCATCGACATGCGAACCGTCGCCGGCCGCCTCCGGGCCGGGATCGCGGCCGTGGCAGAGCTTGAATTTGCGTCCGCTGCCGCAGGGGCAGGGATCGTTGCGACCGGTCTTGCTGCTCATGTGCGTGCCATCCTCGAAGCCCGCGAGGGTAGCAGGTTACACGCCACCGCCCATGAGAGCGCTACCCGCGCGCGATCGTGCGCGCCACCACGCCCATGTCGCGCCACGCCGCCGGATGGCAGGTGAACAGCAGCACCTGGTGGCGCTGCGCCGCGTCGAACAGCACGCGCTTCATCCGGTCGAGCCGCTGCACGTCGCTGTGCACCAGGGCATCGTCGAGGATCAG
>CANGXU010000036.1 GCA_947457885.1 Betaproteobacteria bacterium | reverse complement strand
TACTGGACGAAGCCGGAGATCGGCCTGAAGATCGCGAAGCTGCACAACGACGGCATCGCCGCGATGGTGGCGATGCGGCCCGACCGCCTGCGCGGCATGGCGAGCCTGCCGCTGCAGGACGTCGATGCGTCGATCGCGGAACTCGAGCGCGCGGTGCGCGAGTACAAGTTCAAGGCGGTCGAGATGCAGGCGATGGTGAACAACCAGCAGCTGGCCGATCCGAAGTACCGGCCGCTGTTCAAGACCGCCGAGCAGCTCGGCGTGTTCGTGTTCGTGCATCCGAACTGGTGGTGCACCGACATGGGCCTCGACAAGTACTACCTGATCAACATGATCGGCAACCCGCTCGAGACCACCATCTTCACCGCCAACATGATGTTCAGCGGCGCCCTCGACGAGGTGCCGAAGCTGCGCTTCCTGCTCGCGCACGGCGGCGGCTACGTGCCCTACCAGATCGGACGCTTCCGCCACGGCCACTCGGTGCGCCCGGAGGCGCGTGCGCTGTCGACCACCTCGCCGATCGACCACTTCAAGAAGTTCTACTTCGACTGCCTGACCCACAACCCGCAGTCGACCCGGCACCTGATCGACAGCGTCGGCGCCGACCATTGCGTGCTGGGCACCGACTCGCCGTACGACATGGGCGACGAGACGCCGATCGCCAACCTCGACGCGGTGCCGCGGCTCACGCCGCAGGAACGCGAGCAGATCTGCTGCAGGACGGCGTACACGCTGCTCGGCGAGGCAGGCTGACGAAGGGCGGACCGCGCGGTCGATCGGCGTACGCGCCGGCGCCGCGCCGATCCGGGGATAATGCGGGCGACACCCTCGACCGGACCCATCCCGATGGCGCAGCGTATCGACCTGCATTCCCATGTGATTCCCCAGCCGTTCCTCGACGCGATCGAGGCAGATCCGGCACGCTTCCAGGCAACGGTGGAGCAACGTGGCGAGCGGCGCTTCATCGTGCGCGGCAGCCACGCCGTGCCGCTCGATGTCGCATTCCACGATGCCGATGCGAAGGTCGAGAAGATGGACCGGCTCGGCCTCGACGTGTCGGTCATCTCCGCCGGGCCGCCGGCCTACTGCTACTGGCTGCCGGCCGAGGCTGGCCTGGCGGCCGCGCAACTGGTGAACGAGGGCATCGCACAGATGGTCGCCAGCCATCCGTCCCGGCTGCAGGGAATGGCGACCCTGCCGATGCAGGATCCCGATGCGGCGATTGCGGAACTCGAACGCACGAAGAAGGAATACGGCTTCCGGATGGTCGAGACCGGCACCTCGATCGAGGGTGAGCTGCTTGCTTCGATGAAGTTCCGTCCGGTGCTGCGCACCATCGAGCAGCTCGGCATGTCGCTGTTCACGCATCCCTACCAGTGCGTGGCGAAGGGGGGCATGGATGACTACTATCTGCGCAATTTCATCGGCTATCCGCTCGACACCACGATCATGGTGGCGCACCTCATCTTCAGTGGCGCCCTCGACGACTGCCCGGGCCTGAAGATCGTACTGCCCCATGCCGGCGGCTTCGTGCCCTACCAGATCGGCCGCTTCGACCACGGCTTCGAGGTGCGCGCCGAGGCGCAGCAGCACATCGCGAAGCTCCCGACCGAGTACCGGCGCCGTTTCTGGTACGACTCGCTGGCGCACCTGCCGCAGTCGGTGCGGCACCTGATCGACACGATGGGTGCCGACCGCGTGGTGATCGGCACCGATTGTCCGTTCGACATGGCCGACTTCGATCCGATCGCCAGCCTCGAGCGCGTCCCGCGCCTGAGCGACGAGGAACGGGAGTGGATCCACGGACGCAGCGCGATGGCGCTGCTCGGCTGAACGTCCGGACGCGACGACCCGATGCGGCGATGAAAGAGGAGCCCGACGATGGACAGGACAGGTGACGTTCCCCCGACGTGTGCGGTACGGGCTGCGATGGTTGCCGCTGGCGCCGGCGTGCTTTGGCTGCTGGCCATGGCGACCGTGCCTGCCGAGGCCGCCGTGCCGCCGATCGTCGGCAACTTCCGCGAAGGCCTGTGGGAGATGACCATCCGTGCGGAAGTGCCCGGAACCAAGCCGATGCCGCCGATCGTGCTCAAGAAATGCATCAGCGCCCAGGAGATCCAGGATCTGCAAGCGAGGGCCAGCCGGCCGCCGGGCTCCGAGCAGTGCAAGGTACTCGACCAGCGTACCCAGGGCAGCACCACCCGCTGGAAGCTCGAATGCACCGGCCGCGTGAAGATGGCCAGCGACGGATCGGTCACGCTCACCAGCGAAACCTACGCGATGCAGTCATCGCTGGTGATGACCGGCGCGGACGGCAAGTCGATGCAGGTGAACAACGAACTGAGCGGCAAGCGCCTTGGCGACTGTAAGCCTGCCGCTCCCTGACCCTGGCGGCATATGCAGGGATACTCGAGCGGAAGAACGGAACTGAACGGAACTGGCATGAAACTCGACAACTACGATATCGAGATCGTCGTGCAGGGATTCCCCGGCAAGGCGGTCTGCCACGGCGGCATGGGCTGGAGTTCGGTGGTGCTGATCCGCGGTGAAGGCCGCGTGGCGCTGGTCGATACCGGGTCCTTCGGCATGCGCCGCCTGCTGCGCGAGCGGCTGGCCGAGCATGGCGTGAAGCCGGCCGATGTCACCGACGTGATCCTGACCCATTCGCACTACGACCACTCGGTGAACTTCACCTTGTTCCCGAATGCGCGCATCGTGATCGGCGCGGACGAACTCGGCTGGGCAGCGGAGCAGCCCTGGGGCGAGTCGCCGGTGCCGGAGTTGTACGTGCGTGCGCTGAAGACCTGGCCGACGCTCGCCACCGCGGCCGACGGCGATACGGTGTTCCCCGGCATGACCGCGCATCTTGCGCCCGGCCATACGCCCGGCTGCATGGTCTACGTGCTGCATGGCCGCGAACGCGACATCGTGTTCACCGGCGATGCCGCGAAGAACCGCGCCGAGATGCTCTCGCGCGGCACCGACATGACGTTCAACGCTGCACAGTCGGCAGCCTCGATCGAATCGATCTGGGGCTACTGGCAGAAGAAGAAGGGCAGCGTGCTGGTGCCTGGCCACGACGTACCGATGATCCAGGTCGACGGGCGCACCGAGTACCTGGGCAAGCGCGATGCACGGATCATCGCCTGGTTCGGCGAAGACCTCGAGACGACGACGGTGTTCCGGCTCGAAGCGTAAGCCGGGCGATCCGCTTCAGGCGCGCGCGAGCTTCATCTGTTCGAGCGCCGCGCGCCCGACCGGCCCGTACGGGTTGGCGAAGCTCTCGGCCATCTCGTAGTGGTTGTAGCCGTTGCACAGGATGCCCTGCACCGGCCTGCCGGCCTTCTGCAACGCCGCGGTGAAGTCCCGCCCCTGGCGCTGGAACTCGGGCGAGTCGTCCGATCCCCAGAGCACCACCAGTGGCGCGCCGATGCGCGCGAGATGGCGCTGCGGCGACAACTCGTGCTCCATCTCGTCGGTGAACTTCACGTAGCTGCTGCGCTGTGACAGCCGCGGGCCGCGCAGGTCGTACATGCCACTCTGCAGAACGTAGCCCTTCACCGCATCGACGGGAAGTCCGAAGGCCTTCCAGTCGGTGATGGCCGCGCATGCGCCAAGGTGCGAACCGGACGAGCGGCCCGACACGTAGAGCCGCTCCGGGTCGCCGCCGAAGCCCTTTGCATTTCGGTATGTCCATGCGATCGCCCGGCGCACCTGGTCGACCATCGGGAACAGGCTGCCATCGGTGCCGTTGACATTGTCGAAGTCGATCGCGATGAAGTGCGCACCGGCACGAACGACCGTCTCGGCCGGGTAGGCATGGTCACGCGCGGTGTTGCTGCGCCAGGCGCCGCCGTGGATGTAGAGCTGGATCGGTGCGTTCGGGCGGTCGGTGCGGAAGAGGTCGAGACCCTCGACCGGTTTGTCGCCGTAGGCGCGGCGCAGCGGCTCGCCCAGGCGCCGGCGTGCCTCGTCGCAGGTGTTGTCCATGCGCCGCGTCACCGTGTCGCGGTTCGGCGCCCAGACCCGCTGGTCGTAGGCGTCGTCGAGTTCGCGCTGGTCGAGGCCCATGTAGACCTCTGGTCCGCGCACGCGCGGCGCCCTGGCACCCGTGGCTGCCTCCGCTGCAGCGGAGGTCGACGGCACGCTCGCGCCAGCAGCAGCCAGCGCGAGCGGCGCGCCGAGCAGGGTCCCAAGGGCGCTTCGGCGGCAGGTGTCGGGCGTGGTCATCGGTGTTCCTCCGGGGATTCGTCGATCGGCTTCAACGCGCCGACGCCGTAGGGTATCGTGGCAGCCGTCCATGTCCATCCCCATGCCGCTCATCCCCGTTCCCGACCTGCTGCTGTTCATCGTGGCCTGCGTCGTGCTGGTGGTGACACCCGGCCCCAACATGCTCTACCTGCTGTCGCGCGCGATCTGCCAGGGACGCGCGGCCGGCATGGTGTCGCTGGCCGGCGTGGTGGCGGGGTTCGTCGTGCACATGCTGTGTGCGGCCGTCGGCCTTTCGGCGCTGCTGGTCGCGGTGCCGCTGGCCTTCGATACGCTGAAGATCGCCGGGGCACTCTACCTGCTGTGGATGGCGTGGGATACGGTGCGGCCCGGGGCTCGCTCGCCGCTCGAGCCGCGCGCCCTGCCCGCGGAGTCGTCGCGGGCGCTGTTCGTGAAGGGCTTCCTGACCAACCTGCTGAACCCGAAGGTGGCGATGTTCTACCTGGCGCTGTTCCCGCAGTTCGTCGATCCGGCGCGCGGGTCGGTGCTGCTGCAGTCGGTCGCGCTGGGCGCGGTACAGATCGTCGTCAGCATAGTGTTCGATGTCTGGATGATCTGCACGGCCGCAGCGATTGCGCGCTGGTTCGCGCGCAATCCGGCCTGGCTGGCGGCGCAGCGGTGGGTGATGGGCGGAATGCTGGCAGCGCTTGCGGTGCGTATCGCGCTTGAACCGCGGCACGGCGGCTGACTACGCCTCCGTGCACCCGTTGCCCGCAGTACCCGAAGCAAAACTCAAGACCTGACCCTCCCCGCTCTCCCGCTCCCCGCTCTCCGGGTCACTCCGGTTCGATGCGTGCAGCCTTGACGATCTCGCCCATCCGCTTGAGGTCGGTCTTGACTGCGGCCAGCAGGTCGGCCGGTGCGCCGGGCGCAACCTCCGAGCCCTGAGCGGCCATCTGGTCGCGCACCTCGGGCAGCATCAGCACGCGGTTGATCTCCTTGTTCAGGCGCGCGGTGACTGCCGGCGGCATGCCGGGCGGCCCGAACACTGCGATCCACAGCGTGATTGCATAGCCGGGAAGGCCGGCCTCGGCCATCGTCGGCACGTCGGGCAGGGTAGCCACCCGCTTCGGCGTGGTCACCGCCAGCGGCCGCAGTTTGCCTGCCTTCAGGTGCGTGCTCATCGATAGCACGCTGTCGAAGATCATCGGCACCCGGCCGCCGAACACGTCGGGATAGGCGGCCGATGCGCTCTTGTATGGCACGTGGGTGAGCGACACGCCCCCGATTGTGGCGAGCATCTCGCCGGCCAGGTGCGACGTGCTCCCGATGCCGGAGGAGCCGAACGACAACGCACCCGGTTTCGCCTTGCCGTAGGCGATCAGTTCCCTGATCGACTTGACCGGCAGTTCCGGGTTCACCGCCAGCACGGTCGGGGTGATCGCGACCATGCCGATTGGCGTGAAGTCCTTCAGAGGGTCGTACGGCAGTTTCTTGTACAGATACGGCACGATGGCATGCGTGCCATTGCTGCCGAGCAGGATGGTGTGGCCATCGGGCTGCGCCTTGGCGACGATGTCGCTGCCGATCGAGCCGCCGGCGCCGCCGCGGTTGTCGACGATGATCGGGTGCCCCAGGCTTTCCTGCATCCGGCTGGCCAGCGTGCGGCCGATGATGTCCGAGACGCCACCGGCACCGAACGGTACGACCATTCGCACCGGCCGGTTGGGGAAGTCCTGCGCCGAAGCGGCCGGAAGAGCGGCCGCCAGTGCCAGGCCGGCGAGGCCGGCAGTCAGTGCATTCGATGCCATTGAGGGGTGATGTCTGGTTGTCACGGTCGGTTGCTCCTGGGAGTCCATCGTCGAGTACGCCGCGGATGCATCGAGGCACCGTGCTGCGGTTCAGTCGGGTTGCGCCCTGGCCCTGCGCAGCAGTTCGCCCATCAGTGCGATGGCGTGCTGCAGTATTTCGCCCAGACGCGCCGCTATCGAGCGGCCGATGATGTCCGACACGCTGCCCGTCGCGAACGGGACGAAGCGCAGCAGACGGGCGGGCATACGCCGACATTTGCGCGGCAGCGCGGCGTGGATCGGATGAAAAGGGCCGGCAGGACAGGTCACGGCAGCCACAGGTGCAAGTCCCGTGCCATCCATCATGCCCGCTGGAGCGGACCGTTCGTGCGGTGTCGGCGTCGCGGCGTTACGTCCCGGTGCGCCGGACGCACCGAAGCAGGGCGTTGCGGCCGGATCAGGCCGGGCGCGGCGGCGCGACGCCGATCAGGCTGTCGCGCGTGACCATGGCCGCGAGTTCCGCCTCGCCCATGTGCTCGGTTCCCGACGGACGCATCGGCAGCACGATGAAGCGAAGGTCGGCGTTCGAATCGTGCACGTGTACCTCGACGTCGTCGGGCACGACCGTGCCGAACTCGGCGAGCACCTTGCGCGGTTCGCGCACCACACGCGACCGGTAGGCCTTGTTGCGATACCAGGCCGGTGGCTGGCCGAGGAGCGACCGCGGGTAGCACGAGCACAGTGTGCAGACGATCACGTTGCGCACCGCCGGGGTGTCTTCGACCACGGTCAGCGAGGCCTCGGTGACCGGGATGCCGAGCGAGGCGGCCGCCGCCTTGCCATCCTTCAGCAGGATTTCGCGGAACGCCGGGTCGACCCAGGCGCGGGCAACCAGCTTGCCGCCCAGCTGGATGGTCTTGCTCTCCATCAGTTCGATCTGCTTGCGTACTTCGCGCGCGGCGATCACGTTCTGCTCGATCAGCATGTCGCGCATCACGTCGGAGGCGACCTCGAACCAGCGCGATCGCTCGTCGCCGAAGTCGGGTGCCGGTGCATGCGGGTCGAAGCCTTCCGGATGCCCGTGGCCGTGGTCGTGATCGTGTCCGTGCGGATGATCGTGCGGCATGTCGTTCACGCTTTCTCGAGCCAGTGCTCGTAGACCTCGATGTGCAGCTTGTCGTGTTCCGGGCCCTGGTAGTCGGGCCAGATGTGGCGCTGGTCGAACACCACGCGATAGCCGTTGACTGCGGGACCACCGCAGCGACCGTATGCGAGGTCTTCCGGGTTCAGTACCTTGCCCGTCCACTCGGTGACGATGCCGACCTTCTCGCGGATGTACCAGGGGGTACGGACATGCCCGGACTTAGCCAGGTCGAGCACGCGGACACGGTCACCGGCGGAGAACCGCCGGCCGGCGTGCAGGGCAGGGGTCGTGCTCATCGGCAGGCTTTCCTATCTTGCGGATGCAGCGGCGCGCTGCTTCAGGGCCGCATCGACGCGTGCCATGAACTGCTCGCGGTCGATCAGGCCCTTCTCGGTGAGGATGTCGAGCATCGCCTCGAGCCGGCGTTCGTAGAAGGACAGGGTGTTGTACTTGTCCTCTCCGAAGCTCTCGAACGCACGGCGCATCTCGTCGACCGTCACCATGCGGCGCACCGGGTCGCCGAGCAGCCCGCGCATCGCCTCGTTCTGCTTGTGCCAGAACTCGATCGGTTCCTCGGCGGGATCGATCTCGCCGGCGGTGAGCCCGCCGATGTCGTGGTAGCCGCAGCGGCCGGGTTTCGCGGGGGGGGCGGATGTCGTCATGGTGGGGGAAATATAGCCCAATCCCGTGTTCGCATACACTTTGGGCATGTCCGGCCATCCCGAGTCCGCTCCCCGCCCTGCACTGCGTCCGGCAGCCGCCCGCGAGCCCCTGTCGACGATCGAACCGGGCCTGCCGGCGGCGTGGTACCAGGACGAGGCGCACTACCGGCAGGAACTCGAACGGATCTGGCACGGCAGCTGGGTCGCCGTCGCCCGCTGCGACGAGGTGCCGGCATCCGGCGATTTCCGGGTCGTCGACCTCGGCGACCAGTCGATCCTGCTGACGCGCAACGACGACGGTCGGTGGCGGGCATTCCACAATACCTGCCGCCATCGCGGATCGATCCTGTGCACCGAAGCGCGGGGCCGGTTGCGCGGCGGGCGGATCGTCTGTCCCTATCATTCTTGGACCTACGATCTCGACGGCCGGCTGCAGACTACGCCGCGCCGCATGCCGACGGCCGATTTCGACCCTGCCGCGTTCGGCCTGTTCCCGGTGGCCGTCGACGATTGGGGCGGCTTCGTGTTCGTGCACCTGGGCCGCGAGCCTGTACAGCCGCTGGCCGAGGCTCTGGGCTGGATGCCGGTGCGCTTCGCGAACCATGGCCTGGACGCACTGGTGAGTGGCCACCGGAGGGTGGTCGACGTACAGGCCAACTGGAAGCTGGTGTGCGAGAACTTCTGCGAATGCTTCCACTGCCCGCCGGTGCATCCGGAACTGTGCCGGGTAGTGCCCGCCTACCGCGACGGCGGTGCCTGGGGCCTGCGCCGCGATGCCGAGAGCCGGCCGGTCGCCGAGCCCGGGCCGGAGTACCTGCCGGGCGCACGCACGCTCACCCTCGACGGCACGGCGCGGGTGCCGGCGTTCGCGGGGCTCGACGAGGCGCAGCGTGCAGAGCTCTACACCCCGGCGCTGCTGCCGCCGAACCTGTTCCTGAACGTGCACCCGGACTACGTCAATTCGCACCTGATGTTTCCGACCGGGCCGGGCTCGGTGCGCATCGTCTACGACTGGCTGTTCGAGCCGCAGGCGCTGGCCGACCCGGCGTTCGACCTGGAGCACTACGTGGCGTTGTGGCGTACCACCAACGGGCAGGACGCACGCAACTGCGAATGGCAGCAGCGTGGCCTGCGTGCGCGCCCGTTCGAACAGGGCGTGTTCATGCCTCAGGAGTTCGACTGCCACCGCTTTGCAACCTGGGTGCGCACGGCGCTGCAGTCGTCGACGACCCTGCAGGCGCCGATCTGAGCGGTCGCGCTAGTCGGGCTGTATACCGGCCGCCCGGACCACCTTCGACCACTTGGCTATCTGCGACTTGATGTAGGCCGCGAACTCCTGCGGCGTGCCGCTGACCAGGTCCGTGCCCTGGGCGGCTGCCTTCTCTCGCGTTTCGGGCTGCTTGGCGATCTCGGCCAGTTCGCGGTTGACGCGGTTGACGATCGCCGCCGGGGTGCGCGCAGGCGCCAGCACGCCATTCCAGGCGCTGACGTCGAAGCCGGGCAGGCCTGCTTCGGACACCGTGGGCACGTCCGGCAGCGCCGATGCACGGCTCGGGCTGCCGATGCCGAGCGCGCGCAGGCGGCCGGCCTGTATGTGCGGCAGCGCGGCCGGCACGGTCGAGAAGCTCATCTGGATCTCGTTGCCCAGGAGGGCAGCGAGTTGCGCACCCGTGCCCTTGTACGGTACGTGCACGATGTCGACCCTGGCCATCAGCTTGAACAGTTCGCCGGCCAGGTGCGCCGATGCGCCGGTCGAACCGGCGCCGTAGTTCATCTGCCCGGGCCTGGCGCGTGCCTGTTCGATCAGTTCCTTCACCGACCGCGCCGTCACGGCCGGTGCCACCAGCAACACGCTGTGTGTCAGCGCGACCAGTCCGATCGGCGAGAAATCGTCGAACGGATCGTAGGGCAGGCGGCTGTGCATGCTCGGCAGCACCGAATGGCTGGTGTGCGTGAACAGCAGCGTGTGGCCATCCGCAGGCGAGCGCGCGACCAGTTCGGAGGCGATCATGCCGCCGCCGCCGGCGCGGTTGTCGATCAGGATCTGCTGGCCGAGCAGCGGTCCGAGCCTGGACGCGTACAGCCGCGCCAGCAGGTCGGTGCTGCCGCCGGGGGCTGACACCGCAACCATGCGGATCGGCTTGTCCGGCCATGCATGGGCAGGCGCGGCGACGGCCGTACAGGCGAGCCAGAGCAGCGCGCGGCCGGCGACGGGTGCCATCGGCCGGACCGTACGCATCGGGCAGGCAGGCGGCAGGTAACTGGCGGAAGTCGGGCGGAACATGCGGCAACTCCTGGATGGCTTGCCCGGCGAACGGCTCGCGAAAACGGGGTCTCCGGTCTCCCCTGGAGGCTTGGCCGTGGCTGGCGGAAGCCCGCCGCGATCGGTCTGCGGATTGCTCTGGGTCCGGGCCTGCCCTCGCACGGCCCGGGACTGTATCGCGCGCCGCGGGTGCTGGCTACTGCACCGTGCGGATTTGCTATGCTCCGCGCCTCCGATCCATCCTGCGGTATCCCGACGGACCCCAGATGAGTGTGCGCATCGACAAGTGGCTCTGGGCTGCGCGCTTCTTCAAGACCCGTACGCTCGCGCAGGATGCGGTGGCCGCTGGCCGCATCCGGATGAACGGCGACCGGGTCAAGCCGGCCAAGGACGTGAAGCAGGGCGATGCCGTCGAGATCCGGATCGGTGAGTACGACTGGTCGGTGCAGGTGACCGCCCTCGCCGACAAACGCGGCTCGGCCGACCAGGCGCGTACCCTCTACACGGAAACGCCCGACAGCATCGCGCGCCGCGCCGCCCTGGTGGCGGACCGTAAGGCCATGTTCTCCGGCGAATGGGCCGGGCGCACCGGCCGGCCCACCAAGCGTGACCGGCGCGAGACAGACCGTCTGCGCGGGAACGACGAATGAGTCAGCGAATGAGTCGGCCCGGCGCGGTACGGTTGGGTTTCGCGGCGCGCCTGGCATTCGGACTCCTGCTGTGCGCGTTGCAGGCTGGAGCCGGCGCCCAGGCCCCGGCTGGCGCAGCGCCCGGCGGGCCGCAGGCATCGGAAGCGGTTGCGCCGGTTGCCGCGCGTCCGAAGATCGGGCTGGTGCTGTCCGGCGGCGGCGCGCGCGGTGCTGCGCATGTCGGGGTGCTGAAGGTGCTGGAGGAACTGCGCATCCCGATCGACTACATTGCCGGCACCAGCATGGGCTCGATCGTCGGCGGTGCCTACGCCTCGGGCACTCCCGTGGCCGAGATGGAGGCAGTGCTGGGCAAGCTGAGCACCGCTGCGCTGATGGTCGATCGCCCGGATCGGATCGACCAGCCGATCCGGCGGCGCCGCGACGACTTCGCGCCCTATATCGGGCCCGAGTTGGGCGTGCGGGGCGGTTCGCTGCGCCTGCCGCGCGGTGCCGTGTCCGGCGTGGCCCTGGAAGCCGTGCTGCGCGGACTCGTCCGGGTGCGAGGGATCGAGCAGTTCGACCGGCTGCCGATCCCGTTCCGTGCGATCGCCACCGACATCGAGAGCGGCGAGCGCGTCGTGCTGTCCAGCGGCGAGTTGTCCGGCGCCATGCGGGCGAGCATGGCCGTACCGGGGCTGGTCGCCCCGGCCGAGATCGGCGGGCGCCTGCTGATCGACGGCGGGCTCACGCGCAACCTTCCGGTCGATGTCGTGCGGGCGATGGGTGCCGACATCGTGATCGCAGTCAACCTGGGTACGCCGCTGCTGCGCAGGGACCAGCTCGATGGGCTGCTGAGTGTAAGCGTGCAGATGCTGAACATCCTGACCGAACAGAACGTACGCGCCTCGCTGGCGGAGCTGCGCCCGCAGGACATACTGATCGAGCCCGCGCTGGGGGACTACTCGGCTGGCGACTTCGACAACATGGAGAAGACGGTGCCGATCGGCGTGGCTGCGGCACGCCTTGCGGCGGCGCGCCTGCAGGCCCTGGCGGTGTCGCCGCAGGCCTACGCGGCGTTGCGCAGGGCGCAGTCGGCGCCGGTGCTGGTCGACCGCCGGCCGATCGACGAGATCCGGGTCGAGGGCCTGTCGCGCGTGAATCCGGTGGTGGTCGCCAATGCGCTTGATACCAAGGTGGGACATCCGGTCGACCAGGCGGTACTCGACGCCGACCTGCGGCGCGTGTTCGGACGGGGCGAGTTCGAGCACGTCCGCTACAACCTGCTGGACGAGCCCGGCCGGCGGGTGCTTTCGATTCGCGCGCCGGAGAAGTCATGGGGGCCGCAGTACCTTCGCTTCGGCCTGGGCCTGTCCAGCGACCTGCAGGGCGAGAGCTATTTCAACCTGCTCGGCAGCTACCGTCGGGAATGGATCAACGCGCTCGGTGCGGAATGGCGCACCGATGTCCAGCTGGGCCACGACAACCGCATCGTGTCCGAGTTCTACCAGCCGCTGACCGTCGAGCAGTGGCTGTTCGTCGCGCCCCGGGTGGAGGTCATCCGGCGGCCGCTGCCGCTGTTCCGCGGCGACATCCGCGTCGGGCGCCTGGACGAGTCGGTGGAGCGCGTGGCGCTGGACGTCGGCAGCCAGTTCAGCCGCCATGCGGAAACCCGGATCGGTGTGCTGGCCGGGCAGAAACGGCTGGCCGTGGATACCGGTGCGATCCTGTTGCCGCCGTCGCTGAGCACGTTCAACGAAGGCGCGTTCACCGGCCGCATCCTGGTCGATCGGCTGGACAGCGCGCGCTTCACGCGCAGTGGCTACAGCGCGGCGCTGAACCTGTTCGGTTCGCGTACCGCGCTCGGCGCCGATGCCGGCTACACGCGATTCGATGTCGACCTGCTTGGGGCGGCCTCGGACGGCGCGCATACTTTCCAGTTGGGCCTGCGCAGCAGCGGGGCAGTCGGCGGTGCGCCGCTGCCGCTGAACGACCTGGTGCAATGGGGCGGCTTCCAGCAGCAGTCGGGCTATCGTGCCGGGCAGTTGCTCGGCCAGGGGCTCGACTACGGGCGCGTCACCTACCTCAACCAGCTGATCAAGCGCGGGCTGCTCGAAGGTGCCTATGTCGGTGCATCGCTCGAAGCCGGAAAGATCCGCAGCCCGGTGTTCGTGGAGTCGCCGGCCGGCCTGCTCGTGTCGGGTTCGCTGTTCGTCGCGATGGATACCGTGCTCGGTCCGGTGTATCTGGCGTGGGGACGCGCGCGCGACGGCAACAGCTCGTTCTACCTGTACCTCGGCCGGCCGTGAGCGTGTCCGGTCGGATGGCCGGGTGCAGCGGTTGCGCGGATCGCCGGGCCTGGCAGGCCTGGGCGGCACGGGCTGGCATTACAATGCGCGGATGAAGCTCTCCGTCCTCGACCAGTCCCCGATCATCAGCGGCTGCACGCCAGCGCAGGCCATCGCCGAGACGATCGCCCTTGCCCGGGCGGCGGAGTCGCTGGGCTATTCGCGCTACTGGCTGGCCGAACATCATTCGACGAAGGCGCTGGCCGATCCCTGCCCCGAGATACTGGTCGGGCGGGTGGCGGCGGCGACCTCGACGATCCGCGTCGGCACTGGCGGGGTGCTGCTGCCCTACTACAGCGCGCTGAAGGTCGCCGAGCAGTTCCGCATGCTCGAGGCACTGTTCCCCGGACGGATCGACCTGGGCATCGGGCGTGCGCCCGGCAGCGACCAGCGCACGGCGATCGCGGTCGGTGGCGGGCGCTATCCCACCGCCGAGGAATTCCCGCAGCAGGTGGTCGACCTGGTCGGTTTCCTAGACCGCACGCTGCCCGCCGAGCATCCGTTCGCGCGCGTCACCGCCCAGCCTGCAGGCGAGGGCTCGCCGGAGGTGTGGCTGCTCGGTTCCTCCGACTACAGCGGTGCGCTGGCCGCGCACCTCGGGCTGCGGTTCTCGTTTGCGCATTTCATCAGCGCGCATGGCGGCGAGGCGGTGATGAACGCCTACCGCGAGCGTTATCGTGCGTCCCCGCGCGAGGCCTCGCCGCATGCGATGCTGACCGTGTTCGCGGTCTGTGCGACGACCGACGCTGAGGCCGATCGCCTTGCCGGGTCGATCGACCTGCGCCGGCTGCGGATGGAACAGGGCATCAACCTGCCCGTGCCCTCGCAGGCCGAGGCAGACGGCTATGCCTACAGCGCACCCGAGCGTGCCGTGGTTGCGCGCAACCGTGCCCGTACCCTGATCGGCTCGCCGCAGCGGCTGCGGGGCGAAATGCTGGCGCTGGCCGACACGTTCGGTGCCGATGAACTGATGATCCTCACCATCACCGGCGACTACTCCACCCGACGCCGTTCGTATGAACTGATCGCCGAGGCGTTCGACCTGCAGCGGTCGGTGCCGGCTGCCGTGGCCGCCTGATGTCCGTCGTGGCCGTGGCATCGTGCGGGCTGCCCAGGTGAAGCGGGTGTACTCGGCCAGCGACCTCGTCGATGCACGGCTGCTCGCCGATTCGCTCGCCGACGTGAAGATCCGGACGCACCTGTTCAACGCCAGCGCGGTCGGTGCGATGGGCGACCTGCCTTTCGGCGAGACGTGGCCGGAAGTCTGGATCGCCGACGAGCGCGACCTTGCGCGCGCGCGCGCGGTCGTCGCTGCGCACGCGGCACGGCGATCGGCGAGCGGCAGCGTTCAGTGCGGCGCCTGCGGCGAGGACAGCCCGTCGAATTTCGGCTGCTGCTGGAACTGCGGCGCAGATGTCGCGCCGGATATCGCGCCGGAGGACGGCCATCGGGCTGCCGGCGCGCCCGGAGACCTTCATTGAGCGCGCCGGGTATCACGGTGATCGGCGCGGGCATCGTCGGCGTTGCGGTGGCGAGCTACCTGCAGCGCGACGGCCATGCGGTCACGCTGGTCGATCGCGGCCCGCCGGGTGAGTTCACGTCGATGGGCAACGCCGGCATCCTCAGCCCGGGCTCGGTGGTGCCGGTCGGCATGCCGGGCGTGCTGAAGAAGGTGCCCCAGTGGCTCACCGACCCGGCTGCCCCGCTGTCCGTCAAGTGGGGTTACCTGCCGCAGGCGGCACCGTGGCTGTGGCGCTTCATCCGTTCCAGCCGGCGTGGACGCGTCGAGGAGATTGCCGACGCGCTGCGCCCGCTGCTCGGGGGCACGTTCGAGGCATACCGCACGCTGACCCACGCAGCCGGCTGCACCGACCTGATCAATCAGTCGGGCTACATCGCGGTGTACGAGACCGATGCTGCCTACCGGGCCGATGCGCTTGCATGGCAACTGCGGCGCGACCGCGGTGTGAAGGTGGTCGAACTCGACGCGGCGCAGATCCGCGAGCACGATCCCGACCTGGCGCCGATCTACGTGCGCGGCGTGCTGCTGCCCGAGCAGGGCCATGTCGCCAATCCGCTCTGGCTGACCCGTCGGCTGTTCGACCATTTCATCGCGTCCGGGGGCAATTACCTGCAACGTGACGTCACCGGCCTGCAACTGTCCGATGGCCGGGTCGACGCGCTGGCCACCACCGGTGGCACGCTTGCGGTCGACCGTGTCGTGCTGGCGGCCGGCGTGTTCTCCGCCCGGCTGGCGGCCCGGCTCGGCACGCATGTGCCGCTCGAATCGCAGCGCGGCTACCATGTCCATTTCCCGGAGCCCGGCATCTCCCCGCGCACCCCGGTGATGTCCGGCGAATTCAAGTTCTTCACCACGCCGATGGCCGATGGCCTGCGCAATGCCGGCACGGTCGAGATCGCCGGCCTCGACGCGCCGCCGACGCAGGCCCGCATCGACGCGCTGGTACGCCATACGAAGCGGATGTACCCGGGCGCGCGGCTCGATGACATGAGCACCTGGATGGGCCATCGGCCCTGCACCCCGGATTCGCTGCCGGTGATCGGACGTGCGCGGCAATTCGGCAATGTCTACTTTGCCTTCGGCCATGGTCACACCGGGTTGTGTGGCGGTGCGCCGACCGGCCGGCTGATCGCCGATCTGGTCGCGGGACGACCTCCTTGCATCGATCCCACCCCGTACAGCCCTGAGCGCTTCTGACCGTCCCCTGACTCTAAGGGACGATCGGATGACGGTCGGCCGTCGCCTCGCGGGCCGGGCGCACCGCTAACGGGCGCGGCAGGCGCGGGCCGCACCAACGGCAGGCACCGTATGCGCCTTTAAGTTCCCCGGGAGGAAGCGAGGCCGTGCGCTGCATGGCACGCGCGGGATGGATGCTTCCACCGGCAAGGATATTGCCTTGGCATGAGGCTTGCGAGCAGTCCCGGAAACAAGCCCGGAGGAGAAGCACGTCGGGTTTTTCGCAGTGACTGATGAAGCGGTCGACATGAACTACAGCGAATGCTTGAAGCAGATGGCCGGTGAAGCCGGCCTGCCGCGGGACATGGCAGAGTGGGAAGCCGAGACGGTGTTCGCTGCGATGCTCGACGGCGGCATGCCGGAGCTCGAACTGGGCGCGATGCTTGCCATGCTTCACCAGAAAGGCGAGTCGGCGAGCGAACTGCTGGGCTTCGGCCGTGCGCTGGCCCAGCGCGTCGCGCGGCTCGAGCGCGTGCATGAGTCGGTGCTGCCGGTGGTGTTGCCCAGCTACAGTGGTTCCAGCGAAGAACCCAACCTGCTGCCGCTGCTTGCGCTGCTGTTGCAACGGTTCAATGTGCCGGTGCTGATCCACGGCACGCTGAACCGGGAAGGCAGCGTGTCGGCCGCGTATGTGCTGCGTGAACTCGGCATCATGCCCAGCGTCGGCACCGAGCAGGCGCAGGCGGCACTCGCCACTCGCGGCATCGCGTTCATGCCTGGCGGTGCGCTTGCCCCCGGGCTGGCGACGCTGATGTCCCTGCAGGCCCGGCTCGGTGTGCGTAGCGTTGCCCACCTGATGGCCAAGCTGATATCGCCGTTTCCCGATGGATGCCTGCGTGTGATCGGCGCCAGCCATCCCGGCTATCTCTCGAAGTTGCAGCAGTACTTCCTCGCGTCCGGTGAAGTGGCTATGCTGCTCGAGGGCATGGGCGGCGAGCCGTTCGCCAACCCGCACCGGCGCCCGCGCATCGAACTGTACGATGGTGGCATGTGCAGCGTACTGTTCGAGGCCGAGGCCGAATCGACGCGATCGCTCGGCAGCGTGCCGCGATCCCCAGCCCCGTCGGTCACCGCGCAGTGGATCCGGGCTGCGCTTGCCGGCAAGGTGCCGCTGCCGATGCCGCTGATCAACCAGCTGGCCTGCTGCCTCTACGCGACCGGATATACCTCCGACATGAACCAGGCGAAGGCGCTTGTCGCTGTCGAGGCCGGCAGCCTCGTCGCTGCCTGAGGGGGTTGCCTGAGGGGGGGCTGGGTTGAATGCCTGAGGTGGTTTACCGAGGCAGGTAACCGTGAAGCACGATGTTACGCTTGCGCTCCCCTTGCGACTGTCCGTGAAAGGCGATCGATGAGCACAGCAGGCATGAAGGCAGGTCCCCACTACGAACCGTTCGGCTGGCACCAGTGGCCGGAGGACTTCTGGTTTTCCTATCAGTTCCGGCGCGGGCTCGGCGAGACCCAGGAAGGCGGCGGTGCGGTCAGCGAATGCTTCCAGACCGCGAGCCGGATCAAGCCGCTCGACCCCGAGAGCTGGTTCGCAGAATGGACGATCACCGCCAGGCGCAACCATGTGCGCGGCGACGAGGCTGTCGCGAACGGGCATGTGCGCACGGCGATGAACTGCTGGCTGCGCGCGGCGAACTACTATCGGCAGGCGGAGTTCTGGCTGGCGGGTGAGGACCCGCGCCGGTTGCAGACCTTTACCGAGGGCGAACGCTGCTCGCACCAGTTCCTGCGCCACCTCGACCCGCCCGGCGAAGTCGTCGATATCCCTTATGAGCCGGGCAAGCCGCTGCCGGCCTACTTCATCCGCTCGCCGCACGGTGCTGCGAAGCAGCCGGTACTGGTCTCGTTCGGGGGTATCGACTCGTTCAAGGACGAACTGTGGTTCATGACCGGCCACGGCGCACTGCAGCGTGGCATCTCGGTGCTGCTGGTCGATGGTCCGGGCCAGGGCGGAGCGCTGCGCCGCCACGGCCTGCGCACCCGGCACGACTATGAAGTGCCGGTCGGCAAGTGCATCGACTGGCTGGAAAGCCGCAGCGATATCGATCCGTCGCGCATAGCGGTCAGCGGTTCCAGCCTCGGTGGCTACTATGCCGCCCGCGCCGGCGCGAAGGAGCCACGCCTCGCTGCGGCGATTTCCCACAATGCGATCTGGAGCGTCCACCAGCGTTTCGGCGAGCGCGGGGAAGACCACGGGCTGGCGGGACACATGAAGTGGATCACCGGCACCCGGTCGATGGCCGAGGCGACCGAGTACGTGCGCGAGTTCGTGCTCGAAGGTGTGCTCGATTCCATGCGCTGTCCGTACCTCGTCATCCACGGCGGGCATGACGTGCTCGGCGTGGAGAACGCGCGCACCGTATACGACTATGCGCGGTCCAAAGGCATCGATGCGACGCTGCGGCTGGTCACCGCAGACGAGACCGGCGCGGAGCATTGCCAGCACGACAACCCGACGATCGGCCAGGAACTGATGCTCGACTGGCTGTGCGACCGCTTCGGCATCGACCAGCGCAAGCTGCGCTTTACCGCGAGCTGAGCGCGACAGGCGCGGCGGTGGCGGTCGACAGACGCGCGCCACCGCCGCGGTGCCAGGGCTGGTTCAACGGCCCTTTCCGGCCTTGTCCAGCCCCTGGATGCGGTCGCCAGCCTTGATACCCCGCTGTGCGAACCAGCCGCGATTGACCTCGAGCGCGTAGAGAGCCTCGCCCTCCGACGGATGGCCGTCGGTGGTGAACGGCATCATGTCGCGTATGTTGAGGATCTTGCCCTTCGCATCGATGAAGGCGATCGACAGCGGCAGCGGGGTATTCTTCATCCAGAAAGACTGCCGCTGCGCTGCTGGAAACACGAACAGCATTCCTTCGTTGTCCTTGAGGTCGTATCGGAACATCAGGCCACGTTCGCGGGTCTCGGGGCTTGCCGCCACTTCGGCGACAAGCGCATGCTGGCCGATCGAGAGCGGCACGGTCGGCAGTCTGGGCTGCGCCTGCCCCTGCGCGAACGTGCTGTCGGCCAGCGCGAACGCGAGAAGAAGCAGAAGGACGGTGGCGCCATGAAACAGTCGGTACATCGATCGCTCCTCCCCGCCAGCGCGGATGGGTCCTGGTTGTCTCGGGGCTGCGCCGCCGGTCTTTGCGCCAGCCCGGCCGCCACCCTCGCCGCGTCGGCGCTGATCCTCGCGTATGCCGCGCACGCAGCCGCGCCCTGGCCTGTCCGCCCGATTCGCATCGCGGTGACTTTCCCGCCCGATGGCGCCAGCGACATTGTCGCACGGCTGCTTTCGAGCCAGATGGCCGAGCGTGTCGGGCAGACGGTGGTGGTCGACAACCGGCAGGGTGCCGGCAGCACGTTGGGCACCACGATCACTGCGCAGGCTCAGTCGGACGGGCACACGCTCGTGCTGTCGAACACGGCGCCGGACATCCCGTAGCCTGTGCCGCTGCGCTCGTGCAGGCCCGCTGCACCTTGCCGCAAGATTACAATGATGCCGAGTGCGAGTTGCCGCCACCGGGCTGAGCCGGTCCGTCGTACGGTCCGGTCGGGCCGCTGTAGTAGCCGTCGCTGTCGTAACCTTCGCAGGAGCCTTGCATGATCCGTCGTCCGTCGTTCCCCCGATTGCCCGCCACTGCCGTGCGCTCCCTCGTCCTCCAGGGCCTCGCCACCGGCCTCGCCGCCGGCGCTGGTGCCGTCATGGCGGCCGCACCCTCCGCCCCGGGCGGCTATCCTGACCGCGCGATCCGGATGGTGGTGCCGTTCGCGCCCGGTGGCGCAACCGACATCCTTGCCCGGATCACCGGGGCGCGGCTGACCGAGGTGTGGGGGCAAACCGTCGTGATCGACAACCGCCCCGGTGCCGGCGGCACGATCGGCGCGGCGATCGCCGCGAAGTCGAACCCGGATGGCTATACGCTGGTGATGGGTACCAACGCCTCGCATGCCATCGCGCCCAGCCTGTACCCGAAGCTGCCGTACTCGCCGCTGAAGGATTTCGCACCGATCACGCTGGTGGCCAACGTGCCGCAGGCGCTGATGGTCCACCCCTCGCTGCCGGTGAAGGATGTCAAGGAACTCATTGCCTATGCCAAGGGCAAGCCGGGCGCGCTCAACTACAGTTCGGCCGGCACCGGCACGCCGGGCCACCTCGGGCTGGAACTGTTCCAGATGATGAGCGGCACGAAGATGGTCCATGTGCCGTTCTCCGGTGGCGCTCCAGGGCTGGCAGCGCTGGTCGGCGGCCAGGTGCAGGTGATGGCAGACAACATGAATTCGGCGCTGCCGATGATCAAGTCGGGCAAGGTGCGCGCGATCGCGGTGACCACCGCGCAGCGCTCCGTTGCGCTGCCCGACACCTCCACCGTGGCCGAGCAGGCGCTGCCCGGGTTCGATTCCGGATCGTGGTTCGGCCTGTTCGCACCGGCTGGCACCCCGAAGGACATCGTCGCCGCGCTGAACGCGGAGGTCGTGAAGATGCTGAAGGCACCCGATGTGCGCGAGCGCATGCTGCAGCAGGGCGCCGAACCGGCCCCGAACACGCCGGCCCAGTTCGAGCAGCTGGTGCGCAGCGACATTGCGCGCTGGGCCAGGGTGATCCAGGTGTCGGGTACCAAGGTGGATTGAGCGCCTCGCGTGCCATGGTCGTCCGTGGCACCCGGCCTACGGCCGGTGCGGCAGGCTGCGCCGCCTCTGCTACGATCGCGCCTGTCCCAGCATGGAGAACCAGGAATGGCGAACAAATCAGCAACCGGTACGAAAACGGCCGCCGCGAAGAAGGCCGTGGTCAGGAAAGCCGTCTCTGCCCGCAAGGTCGGCGCGAAGGGCATGACCTTCTGCACGCTGGCTGGCCGCGATGGCATGACCCTCGGTGTGCGCACCGGCAAGGGCATCCTCGACGTGGCGAAGGCGGCGGAACTGTTCCGCGTCAAGGCGCCCACCACGATCCACCAGGTGATGGAGGGGGCCGACTGCGCGCCGCTGTTGAAGCTGGTCGAGAAGGCCACCAGCGATGCGCGCGGCAAGTCGGTGCTGGTCAGCGAGTCGAAGGCGAAGTTCGGCCCGGCCGTGCCCAACCCCGAGAAGATCATCTGTGTCGGCCTGAACTACCGCCAGCACGCGGCCGAAACCGGCAGTGCCATTCCCCCGGTGCCGCTGCTCTTCAACAAGTTCAACAACGCGCTGACCGGCCATCGCTCGACGGTGAAGCTGCCGAGCAAGGTCGACAGGCAGTTCGACTACGAAGTCGAACTGGTGATCGTGATCGGCAAGACCGCGCGCGACGTCAGCGAGGCGGATGCACTCAAGTACGTGTTCGGCTATGCCAACGGCAACGACCTGTCCGCTCGCGGCCTGCAGCGTGCAACCAGCCAGTTCATGCTGGGCAAGATCCCGGACGGCTTCGCGCCGCTCGGCCCGTGGGTGGTGAGCGCAGACCAGATCAAGGATCCGAACAACCTCGCGATCCAGACCTGGGTGAACGGCAAGATCCGCCAGGACCTGAACACGTCCGACATGATCTACGATTGCAGGACGATCATCAGCTACTGCTCGAAGCACATGACGCTGAAGCCGGGCGACATCATCTACACCGGTACGCCGCAGGGCGTGATCCTCGGCTACCCGAAGGACAAGCAGAAGTGGCTGAAGGCCGGAGACCGCGTGAAGACGGTCGTGGAACACCTGGGCGAGCTGGAAGTCACGCTGGCCTGACCTGAACCTGGTACCGGGTGCCGAGTGGCACGCGGTACCGGGCATACCGTTGATGCGGCGGGCCGCCGGGCTGCCGCCTGACCTGAGGAGCGATCCGATGAGCCTGACCGCCGAAGCACTGGGCAACGAATTCCGTGGCTACCTCGAAGCCGAGCCGGGCCCGAAGGGGCGCGAGAAAGTGCGCGACCGCCTGAAGCAGGTGTTGACCGACGCCGAGTTCGTCGCCAGGTACCTGCGCGAAGACACGAAGGAACGCGAGATCCTGTACGAAGACCCGAAGCTCGGCTTCTGTATCCTCGCCCACCACTACCGCGGCCCGAAGGACAGCCCTCCACACGACCATGGTCCGTCGTGGGCCATCTACGGCCAGGCGAAGGGCGAGACGCTGATGAACGACTACCAGCTGCTCGAGGCGGCCTCGGAAGACACGCCTGGAAAGGTGAAGAAGACCCGCAGCTACCCGCTGACTCCGGGTATCGCGCATGTATACAACGAAGGTGACCTGCATTCTCCCCATCGCACGGCTTCGACGCATCTGATCCGCATCGAAGGCATGAACATGGAGAAGGTCCGCCGCCTGAAGTACCAGGCGGTCTGACGCGCCGGCTGCGTTCGATGCCGGTGGCCGCAGCCACTGGCATCGAACGCGCTCAGCCGCGGCCGGTACTGCCGAAACCGCCCGCGCCGCGCTCGCTCTGGTCGAACGACTCGACGAGATCGAACGCCACCTGCACCACCGGTACGACCACCAGTTGCGCGATGCGCTCCATCGGCTCGAGCGTGAAGGCGGCACTGCTGCGGTTCCACAGCGAGACGAACACCTGACCCTGGTAATCGGAGTCGATCAGCCCTACGAGGTTGCCCAGCACGATGCCGTGCTTGTGCCCGAGGCCGGAGCGGGGCAGTACCATTGCGGCCAGCCCGGTGTCGGCCAGGTGCATCGCGATCCCGGTGGGGACCAGCTCGGTGCGTCCGGGCTCGACCACCATCGTTTCTGCGATGCAGGCGCGCAGGTCGAGGCCGGCCGAACCGGCAGTCGCGTAGGCGGGCAGCTGGCTGCGCAGCCGGTCGTCGAGGATGCGCAGCGCTACGGTGGGACGGGGGGCTGGAGCGGTCATCGGGGCTGGTAGAGCTTCGAGATATGGGCGATCAGCATGCGTGCCTGCTCCAGCTTCGACGCGCGCGGCAGTGGATGGCGTCCGTCGTCGTCGAACAGCACGAGTTCATTGTCGTCCGCGCCGAAGGCAGTCTGAACGAAGTTCGCGGCGAGCAGCGGCAGGTTCTTCCGGCGCCGCTTGGCCTCGGCGAAGTCGTCCAGGTTCTCGCTCTCGGCCGCGAAGCCGACACAGAACGGCGGATCGGCGAGCGCGCTCACGCTGGCGAGGATGTCCGGATTCGGCGCGAGTTCGAGCGTGAGGATATGCGCATCCTTCTTGATCTTCTGGTCGCTCGGGTTGAGGACATGGTAGTCGGCGACTGCGGCGACGCTCACGAAGATGTCGGCATCGGGTACGAAGGCATTCACCGTGGAGAGCATGTCCTGCGCGCTGGAGACCTGCGCGAAGCGCGCCACCGGCGGCGCGTCGAGCGAGGTGGGGCCGCTGACCAGAGTAACCTCGGCGCCGGCCTCCCAGGCGGCACGCGCGATCGCGTAGCCCATCTTGCCCGAACTGAGGTTGGTGATCGCCCTGACCGCATCGATGCGTTCGAACGTCGGGCCAGCGGTGACCAGTACCCGCAGGCCGTTCAGCGTCTTGGTGGTGAACGACCGTACGACGCGCTCGGCGAGCTGCGCCGGCTCGAGCATGCGGCCCATGCCGATCTCGCCGCAGGCCTGGTCGCCCGCGGCCGGGCCCCATATCTCGATGCCGTCGTCGAGCAGGCGCGCGACGTTGCGCCGCGTTGCCGGGTTCTCCCACATCTGGCGGTTCATCGCGGGGGCGACGGCAAGCGGGCAGTCGCGCGCGAGGCACAGCGTCGACAGCAGGTCATCGCACAGTCCGTTGGCGAGCTTCGCGATGAAGTCCGCCGACGCTGGCGCGATCAGCACCAGTCCCTTGTCGCGCGAGAGCTCGATATGGGCCATGTTGTTCGGCACGCGCGGATCCCAGGCGTCGTGCCAGACCGGCCGGCCCGATACCGCCTGCAGCGTGACCGGGGTGACGAACTGGCGTGCCGCCTCGGTCATCACGACGTCGACCTCGTTGCCCTGGCCGACCAGCAGGCGCACCAGTTCAGCGGTCTTGTAGGCGGCAATGCCGCCGGTGATACCGAGCAGCAGGCGGTCGACGCGGGGAGGGTTCATGGGCCAGGCGGTAGCAGGGAGGGCAGCGATGGGGGGGCGACGGGGAGGGCAGCGCGCAGGGTGCGGCCGGTGCCCGTGATGCCGCGCAAGGGATTGTTTCCACGGAGAGCGGGCCGATCCCACGGGCGCATCCCATCCGCCGGCGCCGTAGTGTAGCGCTTCCGCAGTTGCCCGCACCCGATGGACACATCCGATGGAAATGCCATGACTCCGATCAAGCAATGGCCGAGCGGCGAACGGCCGCGCGAGAAACTGCTCGCACGCGGCGCCGACGCCCTGTCCGATGCCGAACTGCTGGCCATCCTGCTGCGTCACGGGGTGCGCGGCCATACGGCGCTCGACCTCGCGCGCGATCTGATCAATCGCTTCGGCAGCATCGGTCGGCTGGTGCTCGCCGACGAGGGCAGCTTCTGCGCGGCGCCGGGGCTGGGCCCGGCCCGCTTCGTCGAGATGCAGGCGATGGTGGCGGTCGTGCGGCGGATGCTGCAGGAGACCTTGCGTACCTCCAGCGTGCTCGATTCGCCGCAGCAGGTGCGCGATTACCTGAAGCTCAGCCTCGCCGGGCGCGAATACGAAGTGTTCGTCGCGGTTTTCCTCGATACCCAGCACCGGGTCCTGATCGACAGCGAACTGTTCCGTGGCACGCTGTCGCAGACCAGCGTCTATCCGCGCGAGGTGGTGAAGGCGGCGCTGGCATCCAATGCGGCGGCGGTGATCTTCGCGCACAATCATCCATCCGGCATCGCCGAGCCGAGTCGGTCCGACGAACTGCTGACGCGCGCACTGAAGGACGCGCTGGCGCTGGTCGATGTGCGCGTCCTCGACCATTTCGTCGTCGCGCGCGGCGGCGTGGTGTCGTTCGCGGAGCGGGGACTGATCTGACCGGCGCGCCTGGGCTTGCCCAGGTCGGCGCGCCCGTGCTATAAAGCCCGGCTTTCCGTTCGATGTCCGTCCCTTATCGGGGGCGGCAAGAACCCTCATTTCTACCCCTGTCTGCCGGGCAGATATCCGGTGTCCATTTGCGGCACCGGCTTGCGGCACCGGTGCCCACAGGATCCAAACATCGTATCGAGGTCGTCATGTCACGCGTCTGTCAGGTCACCGGAAAGAAGCCGATCGGCGGGAACCATGTGTCCCACGCCAACAACAAGACCAAGCGCCGGTTTCTCCCGAACCTGCACTACCGTCGTTTCTGGGTC
>CANGXU010000035.1 GCA_947457885.1 Betaproteobacteria bacterium | reverse complement strand
TGCGGTGCGAGGCCCTGGCGGGACAGCGCGAACACCGTCGGACGCGTCGTGCATGTGAGCGCGGACTTCCACGCGACTGCAGTCTCTGCGCCATCGCACGGACGCCACACATCGAGGTTGGGAATCAGCCGCAGCGACGAGACCTGCTCCACCGACTGGTGCGTCGGGCCGTCCTCGCCCAGCCCGATCGAGTCGTGGGTGAACACGAACACGTTGCGCAGGCCCATCAGCGCCGCCATCCGCAGCGCGTTGCGCGAATAGTCGGAGAAGGTCAGGAAGGTCCCGGTCTCGGGAATGAACCCGCCGTGCAGCGCCAGGCCGTTGGTGATGGCCGCCATCGCGAATTCCCGGACGCCGAAGTTCACGATGTTGCCGCGCAGCGTGCCGTGGTCGTCGGGCAGTACCACGCGGCTGCCGGACCAGTCGGTGAACACGCTGCCCATCAGGTCCGCCGAGCCGCCGATCAGTTCCGGCAGTGCCGGGGCGATCGCATTCAAGGTGTTCTGCGAGGCCTTGCGGGTAGCGAAGGCGTCGGTCTTCGCCTGGGCAGCCGCGATCGCCGCATCTGCTGCGGCCTGGAAGCCCGCCGGCAGGACACCGGACATTCGACGCTCGTACTCGGCGGCAAGGTCAGGGTGAGCCGCCGCATACGCCTCGAACCTGGCACGCCAGGCGGCGTTGACCACCCCGCCCTGCGGCCGCGCGTCCCAGGCCGCACGCACGTCCGCGCCGATCTCGAACGGCCCGGACGTCCAGCCCAGCGCCTCGCGGGTCGCCGCGATTTCCTTGTCGCCGAGTGCCGAGCCGTGGGTGTCGGCCGAGCCCTGCTTGGTCGGTGCGCCCTTGCCGATCACGGTGCGGCAGCAGATCAGCGTCGGGCGCGCGGTATCGGCCTTCGCGGCGGCCACGGCGCGATCGATGGCTTCGCCGTCATGTCCGTCGACCGCCGGGATCACCTGCCAGCCGTAGGCCTCGAACCGCTTCGGCGTGTCGTCGGTGAACCAGCCGGTGACCTTGCCGTCGATCGAGATGCCGTTGTCATCGTAGAAGGCGATCAGCTTGCCCAGCTTCAGCGTGCCGGCGAGCGAACACGCCTCGTGCGAGATCCCTTCCATCAGGCAACCATCGCCCAGGAACACCCAGGTGTGGTGGTCGACGATCGCATGCCCCGGGCGATTGAACTCGCCGGCGAGCAGGGCTTCGGCCAGTGCCATGCCGACCGCATTGGCGAGGCCCTGCCCGAGCGGCCCGGTCGTGGTCTCGACGCCAGCGGTGATGCCGTATTCGGGATGACCCGGCGTCTTCGAGTGCAGCTGGCGGAACGCGGCCAGTTCCGACATCGGCAGGTCGTAGCCAGTCAGGTGCAGCAGCGAATACAGCAGCATCGAACCGTGCCCGTTCGACAGCACGAAGCGGTCGCGGTCGGCCCAGCGCGGGTCTGCAGGGTCATGCTTCAGGTGATGCCGCCAGAGCGATTCGGCGATATCCGCCATCCCCATCGGCATCCCGGGATGCCCGGAGTTGGCTTTTTGCACCGCGTCCATCGAAAGGACGCGGATCGCGTTGGCGAGTTCGGTACGAGTGGGCATGTGCGTTGCGCGCCCGGGAGCGCGTTCGGGTCGGGGGTTCGGTGCCTGATCGGCAATCCGCGATTATCCCGCATCGGGCACGTCGGCGTTCGCCGCGCGGCACCGCGGTCAGTCGTCGGTGCGCCGGGTACGGATACCGAGCTGCTTGATCTTGCGGTACAGGTGGGTGCGTTCCAGGCCGACCTTGTCCGCGACACGGCTCATGTTGCCGCCTTCGAGCGCGATATGGTGCTCGAGGTAGGACTTTTCGAAGGCATCGCGCGCCTCGCGCAGCGGCGCATCGAAGGTGAGCCCGGAGGCCGGGTTCGGCGCCGTGGGCAGGCTGGCAACCGGCAGCACTTCCTGCTGCACGACCAGGCGCGCGACGTCCTGGGCCGTCACTTCCGTGCCGAGCGAAGTCACCGCCAGCGAGCGCACGATCTGCTCGAGCTGGAGCAGGTTGCCAGGCCATTCATAGTTTCGCAGCGCATTGAGCGCGGCCGTATCGAAGCTGCGCGGCGGGCTTTCCCTGGCTTCGATGATGCGGGTGAGCAGCAGCGTCGCCAGTTCGGGAACGTCCTCGCGATGGTCGCGCAACGGTGGCACCTGCAGGGTGACGGGCGCCGCCTCGAGCAGGCGCGGCTCGGCGAGGCCGGCGGCGATCTGGTCGGCCAGGTCGCGTTCGGTGCCGATCACCACCCGCGCCCGGTGGCGGTCGGAGCGGCCCATCACCAGCGCCAGGCCCTTCTGCTCGGCGCGGGACAACTGGCCGAGCGACGGGATGTAGAGCACGCCTTCGTTTGCGCTGGCTGCGAGATCGAGCGGCGAATTGAGCAGCGGGCGCGCATCCTCGACCTCGATCCAGGGTGTGTTCGCGATATGCAGGTACTGCGCGCACAGCTCGGCGCGACAGCCCGATTCGGCGACCAGCACGACCGGGCCACGCGTCGCGCGAAGCTGCGCGAGGCGCTGCTTGAGCTCGGCCATCACCGGCGAGCGGCCGAGGCTGTCGAGGGAGAGCTCGGGCATCGGCGCTGCCTCGGATCGGCGCAGGACACGGCCGACGGTCGACAGCAGCTTCTGCAGCGCGATCGGCTTCTCGAGGAAATCGGACGCACCCAGCTTGGTGGACTCGACTGCGGTGTCGATGGTCGCATGGCCGGACATCATCACCACCGGCATCGTCAGCTGGCCACCGCGCGCCCATTCCTTCAGCAGCGTGATGCCGTCGGTGTCAGGCATCCAGATATCGAGCAGCACGAGGTCGGGCCGGGCGCGGGCGCGCTCGCGCCGCGCCTGGTCGCCGTTCTCGGCGAGCCGCACGTTGTAGCCCTCGTCACGCAGGATCTCCGAGAGCAGCTCGCGGATGCCGATCTCGTCGTCTACGACCAGGATGTCGCTCATTCGGTTCCGTCAACTGTACTGGCGTTCAAGCTGGACCTCCTCGGGCTGCAGCCTGCCTGGCCCGTTCGGGCAGGACGGGCATAGCCGGCCTAGGCTGCTGCACTCAACCCGCTCCGGTCGCTGCGTGCAGCGGCCACCGGCACGGTGAAACTGACGCGGGCACCACCAGACTCTGCATTGCCCGCCTCGATCGAACCGCGATGTTCTTCGATGATCTTCTTGACGATCGCCAGCCCGAGGCCGGTTCCCTTCGGTTTGGTGGTGACATAGGGCTCGAACACCCGCTCGAGCATCGACGGCGGGAATCCACAGCCATTGTCGACCACCGAAAGCCTTACGCACGCACGCTGCCCGGCGCCGGCCGCTGCCAGCTCGGTTCGAACCACGATTCTAGGCGCCGCTGCGTCGCCGAGCGCATCCTGTGCATTCTGCAGCAGGTTGTGCAGCACCTGCCTGAGTTGCGTCGGGCTGCCAACCACCTTCGGCAGGCCGGGGGCGAGAACGGTGTCGATGGCGATCGCGCGCGCGCCCGCCTCGTAGAGGCCGAGCACCTCGCGCACGAGCTGGTTCAGGTCGATCTCGCTGGTTGCCATGTCGGGCTTGCTGCGCGCGTACTCCGAGAAGGCATCGACCATGCTCTTGAGTGCCGCGACCTGGTTGACGATCGTCTGCGTGGAACGCTCGAGCATCTGCGCGTCGGCCGTATCCAGCTTCGCCGCCAGCTTGTGGTGCAGCCGTTCGGCCGACAGCTGGATGGGTGTCAGCGGGTTCTTGATCTCGTGCGCGAGCCGACGAGCCACCTCGCCCCAGGCTGCATCGCGCTGCGCCTGCATCAGCCCGGTCACGTCGTCGAACACGACCACATGGCCGACATCGGCATCCTGCTCGTAGTCGACACGGAGGCGAGAGCCACGCAACAGCAGCATGCGCCGCGCACCCTTCGCACCATACTCGACCTGAGCCTCCCATACCGGTTCGTCGCCACCCGCCTCGCCGAGCTGGAAGCGCGACTGCAGTTCATGCCCCAGCAGCGCGAGCGGCGAGGCACCGTCCGCATCCCGGCTCAGCTGCGTACCGAGCAGGTCGCCCAGTTCGACGCCGAGGATCACGCTGGCACTGCGGTTGGCCGCGCGCAGCTGGAACCGGGCATCGAACGACATCACGCCCGAGGACAGGTTGCCGAGCACGCTCTCGAGGTAGGCCTTCGCAGTCTCGATCTCCGCCTTCGTGCGCTGGTTGGCGGCGCGCACCTCGTCGAGCTGGCGGGTCATCCTGTTGAACGAGCCGGTGAGTACGCCCAGCTCGTCGCCGCTCGCAACGGTCGCGCGCTGGCTGAAGTCGCCGCGCGCGACTGCCGCGGTACCTTCGGCGAGGATCGACAGCGGCGAGGCGAGCTGTTCGGACAGGAAGATCGCCAGCGCGAACGCGCCCAGCAGGCCGAGCAGCAGGGTCAGCGTGAGCGTCAACCCGTACAGCTGCTTGAGCCCGATGCGCGACAGCTGCAGCTGCTGGTAGTCCTGGTAGCCGACCTGCACCATCTCGGCTGCAGCCGCGAGTGCCGGTGGCACCTGCTGCAGCACCTGCAGCGCGCGGATGTCGTCGGTCAGCGACAGCGTGTTCACCGGTACCACCACCCGCAGGTAGAGCCCCTTCTCGGGCAGCGCCTCGATGGACGAATACGGCTGCTGCGCACGCACCTGCCGCATCACCGCGCTCACCGGCAGCTCGGGCATCACGGCGATGCCGGTGCCGGCCACCGCCAGCGCCGTGCCGCGCGGACTGAACAGCGCAGCCTCGTCGACGCGGTGCTGGTCGCGCAGGCGATTCAACGCGGCCGGCTGCTGGGTCGGCCCTTGTTCGGACAGCGCCGCAGCCATGGACTGCGCCCGCGCGGAGAGATCGCGCAGCGAGCCATCGAGCGTAGAGCGTCCGAGCGCCAGTGCTCCATCGAGCGCCTTGTCGATCTTCACGTCGAACCAGGATTCGATGCTCCGTGCCATGAACTGCACGCTCACCGCATAGACCAGCGCGCCAGGCAGTACCGCCACCAGCGAGAAGAAGATCGCCAGCCGGAATGCGAGCTTGGACCCGAATACCCCCGACTTGAGCTTGCGCCGCAACCCGTACAGCTGGAAGCCGACCAGCACCAGCAGCGCGATGACCAGCCCGGCGTTGATCGCGAGCAGCTGCCGATAATGATTCGCGAACAGCTGCGTGTTCGCGGTCGCGGTCGACAGCAGGAACAGCAGCACCGCCGCAAACCCGACCAGCAGCACGAAGACGTACTTGAAGCGACGCGACGAGAACCACGAACGGCTCGGAGTCGCTGGCGCGTTCATGGCGTCACCGCGAACCGGTACCAGTCGGACGTGAGAGTCCATTCGCGCGTTGCGAACGGACTCGCCTGAAACGGCCGCGGCAGCTGCGACAGATCGAGGCGCATGCGCACTGCCGCAGCGTAGGTCCTGCCAGGCGCCAGCGCGGCGAGCGGAAACACGGGCCTGCGCCTGACGCGTCCGAGCACGGCGAGCGCTTCTTCGAGCGTCGCGAAGTTCTGGAACAGCGTGCCGGCTGCCAGCCGGTACTGGCGGGTCAGCGTGTTGTAGCCGAGACGGTACGACTGTACGGCGACCCCTGCGCGCTGGTCGAACCAGTACCAGCGCGCACGGCTGACGTCGAGCTCGAGGATGAAGAACAGCGTGATGCCCTTGGACAGCGCTTCCTCGACGGGTGCCGACAGGGTGATCTGGAAGTCGGTCGACAGCAGCCAGCCGTCCTCGCTCGCGTCCAGCGAGGCATTGCGCGCGACGATTCCGTCCGCCCGCACCACGGACGACGACAGCGCGAGCAGCAGCATGGCCACCATCGCGGCCATGGCGACCAGCCACCGCAGGGATCCGCCGCGGCGCAGGTCAAGACTTGCTGAGTAAGGCGTAGTGGAACCCATCGTGGTCAGGATCAGGCAGCAGCCTCAGGTCTCCGGTCGACGATCGATCGGCACCGCTGCGCGCCACAGCAACATCCGATGCATCGTCCGCGCCCCGGACGGCCGGAGCGTGTGCCTGCTTCACGCAGGATACCCGACGCGCGCCCGGCTGGTCGGCCAGGAAGGCCTCCAGCACGGCTTCGTTCTCGGCGGGGAACACCGAACACGTGCAATACAGCAGCGAGCCACCGGGCGCGAGTACCGTCCACAGGGCGTCGAGCAGCCGCCGCTGCTGCGCGGCCAGACGCGGCAGGTCGGACGCGCGACGCAGCCACTTGATATCTGGATGACGACGCACGACGCCGGATCCCGAGCAGGGCGCATCGAGCAGGATGCGCTGGAACGGCCTGCCGTCCCACCACGACGCGAGGTGTGCGGCGTCGGCGGCAGCCAGCGTGGCCGTCTGGCCCAGCCGGCCGAGGTTGTCGGACACGCGACGCAGGCGCCCGGCATCACTGTCGAGCGCGACCAGTTCGATGTCGGCGCGTTCGAGCAGGTGGGTCGACTTGCCGCCCGGCGCGGCACAGGCGTCGAGCACCCGGTCACCATCCCGGGGCGCCAGCAGGAGGGCGGCCAGCTGGGCACCGGCATCCTGGACGCTGAACCAGCCCTGGTCGAAACCCGGCAGCGATTCCACCGGTAACGCCCGCGGCAGGCGCACGCAGGCGTCAAGGGGAATACGCATCGGCTGCATCAGGGCCGCAGCGCCATCCATCAGCGACGGTGCCAGCGGAAAGGCCTCGATCGAATCGATGCGCACCGCCTCGATGGCGCGCGCCGCGCACGCCGCGATGAATGCGTCCGTGTCGGTGCGTCGCCGGTTGACGCGCAGGGTGAACGGCGGATGCCCGTTGCTGGCGGCCAGGATATCGCGCCAGTGTTGCGGATAGTCCTTGCGCGCCCGTTCGACCCACCATTGCGGGAACGAGTAGCGCGCGCTGTCGTCGGCCACCGCAACCCGGTCGAGTTCGGCGCCGCGGCGCAGTGCATTGCGCAGCACCGCATTGACCAGCCCGCGCGCGCGCGGGCTACCGAGCGCGGCGCATGCTTCCACCGCACCATCGACGACGGCGTACGCAGCGGCGCGCGTATGGCGCAGCTGATAAAGCGCGACCCACACCAGCGCCTGCAGCAGTGCATCGGTGAGGGGGCGGTCGACCAGTACCGAGGCGACCGCGCGCAGTTCACCGAGGTGCCGCAGCGTGCCATAGCACAGGTCCTGCAGCTGGCCACGTTCGCCGCCGGCCAGCGCCGGCGCACGGTCGAGCGCCACCATCAGTTCGCTCGACAGGCTGCGGCCCGCGAGCACTGCCGCGACCGTGCGGGCCGCACGGACCTGTACCGCCTCCATCAGCGAGGGTGTCCGGCTGCCGCTGCAGGAGGCACTGGCGACAGCACGGCGGACCCCGCACCGAGCAGGCTGCCCTCGGCCATACCAGCGGCATGCGCATACGCAGGCGCAGCCTGGCGCCGGCCGCCCGCACGCTGCACTTCGAGCACGCGCAGGCAACCGGACCCACAGGCCACCGAGAAGCCCTCCGCATCGATCGCCAGCAGGGTGCCCGGCCGGGTACCTTCGGGGAACGTCCGGTCTTCCGGAACCGCCCGCCAGATCTTCAGCAGCTGGCCACCCGATTCGCAGAATGCACCGGGCACCGGGTCGAACGCCCGCACCAGGCGATCGATCGACGGCGCCGGCTGCGAGAAGTCGATCGCGGCATCTCGCTTTTCGACCTTGTGTGCATAGGTGACACCTTCGCCGGACTGCGGCTCCGGAACGGTGGAGCAGCCGCCGGCGCCGAGCCTCTCGACGATCATCGCTGCGCCCAGGGCGGTCAGGCGCTCCAGCAGCGTGCCCGCCGTCTCGCGCGCGCCGATCGGCAGTGCACGGCGTGACCAGACCGGCCCGGTATCGAGGCCGGCGTCCATCTGCATGATGCTGATCCCCGATTCCGCATCGCCGGCCAGCAGGGCGCGCTGCACCGGTGCAGCGCCGCGCCAGCGCGGCAGCAGCGATGCATGGATGTTCAGGCAACCAAGGCGGGGGATTGCCAGCACGGCCGGCGGCAGCAGCAGGCCGTAGGCGGCAACGACCATGGCGTCCGGCGCGAGGCGGGCGAGATCGGCCAGGACCGCCGCATCGCGCAGCGTCGCCGGCTGCGCCACCGGCAGGCCACGTTGCAGCGCGAGCGCCTTGACCGCGCTGGCCGTGAGCTTCATGCCGCGACCGGACGGCCGGTCGGGCTGGGTCAGCACACAGGCGATCTCATGGCCGGCATCGGCCAGCGCGGCCAGTGCGGCGGCTGCAAAGGGGGGAGTACCTGCAAAGACGAGTCGCATCGGATCAGGGCCGGGTGGGACTTTCCGCAGCCGCCCGCTCGAGCACAGGCCGGATTGCGCCGCTACCGAGCGGGACTAGAGAACCTTGTGCTGCTGCTTGCGCAGCTTGCTCACGATACGATTGCGCTTCAACCGGGACAGATGATCGACGAAAACGATCCCTTCAAGATGATCCATCTCGTGCTGGACACAGACCGCCAGAAGCCCTTCGGCCTTGAGACGGAACGCTTGTCCGTCGAGGCCGAGTGCTTCGATCTCGACCTGGGCAGGCCGCTCGACTTCATCGAAGATGCCGGGTACCGACAGGCAGCCTTCCTCGCACTCCTGGGTATCTGCGGACTGCCCGAGGATGCGCGGATTGATCAGCGTGATCAGCTGGTCATGCGCCTCGGAGATATCGATCACGATCAGGCGCCGATGTACGTCGACCTGCGTAGCGGCCAGCCCGATGCCCGGTGCCGCATACATGGTCTCCGCCATGTCGGCGGCAAGCCGACGCACCTCATCGTCGATGCGCTCGATTGGCGCAGCGACTTTCTGAAGCCGTGGATCGGGGAAGTGGAGGATCGGGAGCAGGGCCATAATTGCTTGCTAATTTAATACATTAACCGCAGAATCTCACGCAACGTTTTAACTCCGGAGTGCATCCGGTCGCCCAACGGTGATCTGGCGCTCGGTCGGTGCCCCGTCCCGACTCCTGCCCAGGACACCGCATGCGGCGGCGTCTCGCGCGTTCGTCCGGAGGTCAGACTTCTTACACCACCGCGCTGCGGCGGGGGAGGCGACTGCCATGATGCGCCCGATAGACAAGCCGATGACATCCACCATTATATCGCTCGCGATTGCCGGTGCCTTTCTGGCACTGGCCAGTACCGCGTCCGCACAGCCAGGCGCGCCGGCCGAGCCCCGGCAGCCGGCAGCCGCCGCGATGTCGACCACGACAGCGCTCGAGCTGCGCGAAGACGCGCCGGACCGCCATGTCGTGGCCGCCGGCGACACGCTGTGGTCGATCGCCGCGCGCTTCCTGAAAGACCCGTGGCGCTGGGGCGAACTCTGGAACATGAACAAGGACCAGATCCGCAGCCCGCACCGGATCTTCCCCGGCGATATCGTGGTGATCAATCGCCGTGCGGAGCCGGGACAGCCGGTCGCCCGGCTGATCCAGGCGGAGCAGGTCACGAAGTTGTCGCCGGGTATTCGCGTCGAGGCGATCGGGCCGAGAGCGATCCCGGCCATTCCGTCGCAGAAGATCGAACCGTTCCTGGTGCGTCCGTTCATCGTGACGAACGAGCAGATCGCAGCTGCGGCGACCATCATCGAAACACAGGAAAACCGCGTCGTCATCGGGGCCGGCAACGTCGCCTACGTCAGGGGGCTGGACGAAAAGCTGGGCCGTAGCTTCCAGGTCTTCCGTCCGGGCGACATGCTGATCGATCCCGACACGAAGCAGCCGCTCGGGCGCGAGGCGTTCTACCTCGGCGAAGTCAAGGTTGCCCGTTTCGGCGAAGTCTCCACCGTGGAGATCGTGCGCTCCACGCAGGAGATCGTGATCGGCGACCGGCTGTTGCCGGTGCCGCCGTCCGGGTTCCCGGAGTACATCCCTCGCCCGCCGGCGCAGCCGGTCAACGGCCGCATCATCGGTGTCTACGGCCGCGCCAACGTGGTCGAGGTAGCGCAGTACGACATCGTGACGCTCAACCGCGGCAGGAATGACGGCCTCGAGGTCGGCAACGTGCTGGCAATGTTCCGCAATCCGCTCGCCGAGCGCGCCAGCAACCGGCCGAACGTACTCTGGGGCCGTGTCGGTCCGTCCGGCAGCGATGCTCCTCTGGAGAGCCAGCGCCTGCCGCGCGACGAACTCGACATGAGCAACCTTCGCGGCGAAGTCATCTGGGGCCGGGTCGGCCCGACCGGACAGGCTGCACCGTTGGGTTCCAACAGCGCGGGCAAGCCCCCGGCGCAGAGCATGCGCACCGGCAAGGGAGTGCCCGAGGAACGTTATGGCGTCCTGATGGTGTTTCGCACGTTTGATCGCGTCAGCTACGCGATCATCATGGATACCTCTCGCCCGGTGAACGTCAGCGACGTCGTGCGCAACCCCTGATCCGGCCGTAGCGCGACCGGCGCAGCCGGTCGCCGGGTGGGTTCCCCGTGCCGGCTTGCGCCGGTCCGGTCTTCCACCCAGGACAGAGGAGCACCACGGATGCCCGTCGGCAGCAACACGATCGGCTGGCTCGCTGCCACCTTTGCACCCGGCATCACGGATCGCATCCGTCGTGTGCTGGCGAATGCCGGCGGGCCTGAACTCGACTGGCCATCGCGCACCGCGATCGCCACGGACAGACTGGCCGACGCACCGGGCAGTCGTACGCGCGGCGGCAACCCGCCCGATCTCGCCCGGGCGCTCCAGATCGGGGCCGCGGACCCGCGGGTCGCGCTGGCGCTCGGATGGCTGGCCGAACCGGGCCACCACCTGCTGTCGCTCGATGACCCCGCCTACCCGTGCCTGCTGCAGGAGATCGATGATCCGCCGGTCCTGTTGCATGTCGCCGGGCGGCTTGACCTGCTGCAGAGGCCGGCGCTGGCAATGGTAGGCAGCCGCAATCCCTCGGCCCTGGGCGCCCAGACGGCCGAGGGTTTCGCTCGCGGCTTCTCCCAGGCCGGGCTGACGGTGGTCAGCGGCCTCGCCCTTGGCATCGACGCCGCAGCGCATCGCGGTGCGCTGGGCGGTGCCGGCTCGACCATCGCCGTGGTCGGGACCGGACTCGATATCGTCTACCCGGCCCGAAACCGCGACCTCGCCCACCGAATCGCCCTCGACGGGGCACTGGTGTCCGAGTTCCCGCTCGGCACGCCTGCCAGGGCCGACCATTTCCCGCGCCGCAACCGCATCCTGAGCGGGCTGGCGCTGGGCTGCCTCGTCGTCGAAGCCAACCTGCGCAGCGGCTCGCTGATCACCGCCCGGCTCGCGACGGAACAGGGCAGGGAGGTGTTCGCAATCCCCGGGTCCATCCATTCCCCGATGGCGAGGGGCTGCCACCTGCTGATCCGCCAGGGTGCGAAGCTCACCGAAAGCACGGCTGACGTGATCGAGGAACTGGGCTGGGCGCGGGTACCGGCGGCCGTGCCAGACGCGCGCGCGTCCGCCCGTGGTCCGGCCACAGACAGCGCCTGGGCAGGGGGAGAGGCAAAGTCAGGGACAGGGGCAGATTCAGCTCAGGTTCCGCCACTCGATGCCGATCCACAGGCTATGCTCGCGGTTGTCACACACGAACCCGTTTCTGCAGATACGCTCTGCACGGTGCTCGGCTGGACGCCACAACGCGTCAATGCCGCACTGGTCGAACTCGAGCTCGCCGCGCGCATCGCTCCGGCCGGACACGGGCTGTTCCAGCGCCTGGCGGAGCCGGGCTTCGAATTCGCGGGGCCCGGCTGACCGTCGGGCGCGCGGTTCGCCGGACAGTGCCGTGAGTGTCCCCTTGCGGCAGGGAAGCGGACCTTGCAGGGCCGGACGAAATCGACGCCGGTTTCCGCTGTCGGCCGAATCCCCTTATGATCAAACGCACTTTTTTCGCGCACGCCGGCTGCCGATGACCGTCAACCGCGCGAAATTCCATGCTTCGAACGGATACCGTGGCTACCAGAACCCGCAAATCGACTACAGAAACGATCTCCAGCAGCCCGCCTGCGAAGGGCTCCGGGCGGGCGAAATCGTCGAAGACGGCGAGCGCCGCCACGACGGCCGGCGAAGGCAAGACGCTGATCATTGCCGAGAAGCCCTCGGTCGCCAATGACATCGCCCGGGTGCTCGGCGGCTTCGAGAAGCACCAGGACTACTTCGAGAACGACCAGTACGTGCTGTCCTCCGCGGTTGGCCACCTGCTCGAGCTGATCGTGCCCGACGAGTTCGAGGTCAAGCGCGGCAAGTGGTCGTTCGCGCAGCTGCCGGTGATCCCGCCGCATTTCGGGCTGCGTCCGATCGAGAAGAACGAAGACCGGCTGAAGATGCTGGTGCGCCTGCTCAAGCGCAAGGACGTCACCGCGCTGGTCAACGCCTGCGACGCGGGGCGCGAGGGCGAACTCATCTTCCGCTACATCGTGCAGCACTCGAAGGTCGACAAGCCGATCCGGCGTCTGTGGCTGCAGTCGATGACCCCGGCCGCGATCCGCGACGGCTTCGATAACCTGCGCGACGACAGCGACCTGCTGCCGCTTGCCGATGCTGCGGTCTGCCGGTCGGAAGCCGACTGGCTGGTCGGTATCAACGGTACGCGGGCGATGACCGCGTTCAATTCCAAGACCGGCGGTTTCCACAAGACCACGGTCGGCCGCGTGCAGTCACCGACGCTTGCGATCCTGGTCGACCGCGAAGAGAAGATCAAGCGCTTCGTATCGCGCCAGTACTTCGAGATTCACGGCGTGTTCGAAGCGGAAAAGGGTACCTATCCCGGCCGCTGGTTCGACGAGACCTTCGCCAAGAGCAAGGAGTTGCCCGGCGGCGAAGTGCGCGACCCGGAACTGAAGGCCGAGCGTCTGTGGGACGGCGCGCGCGCCACGGCGATCGCCGAGAAGTGCCGCGGCAAGCATGGCGTGGTGACCGAAGAGACGAAACCGTCGACCCAGCTGTCGCCACTGCTGTACGACCTCACCAGCCTGCAGCGCGAAGCCAACGGGCGCTTCGGTTTCTCGGCGAAGACCACGTTGTCGATCGCGCAGGCACTCTACGAGAAACACAAGGCACTCACCTATCCGCGGACGGATTCCCGCGCGCTGCCGGAAGACTATGTCGATACCGTGAATGCGACGCTGGAAGCCATGTCCGGCACCCGCTATGCGAAGCCGGCCGGTCAGATCCTGAAGTCGGGCTGGGTGAAGCCGAACAAGCGCATCTTCAACAACGCCAAGGTCAGCGACCACTTCGCGATCATTCCCACCCCGATGACGCCGAAGTCGCTGTCCGAGGCGGAAGAGAAGATCTACGACCTGGTCACCAAGCGCTTCATGGCGGTGTTCTTCCCGCCGGCCGAATACCTGCTCACCACGCGCATCACGCGCGTCGAAGGCGAACCGTTCAAGACCGAAGGCAAGGTCCTGGTCAACCCGGGCTGGCTGTCGATCTACGGCAAGGATGTCGCGGACGAAGATTCTCCCTCGCTGGCGATGGTGACCGCCGGCGAGACCGTCACGACGATCGAAATCGATGCACGCGCCGAGCAGACCCGTCCGCCGGCGCGCTACAACGAAGCGACGCTGCTGTCCGCGATGGAAGGTGCCGGCAAGCTGATCGACGATGAAGAGCTGCGCGACGCGATGAAAGAGCGAGGCCTCGGCACGCCGGCCACGCGTGCCGGCATCATCGAGAAGCTGATCTACGAAGAGTACGTGGTTCGCGAAGGCCGGGAACTCAGGCCGACCCCGAAGGCATTCTCGCTGATGACCCTGCTCAAGGGGCTGGACATCGCCGAACTGTGTTCGCCGGAGCTGACCGGGGAATGGGAGTTCAAGCTGGCCGAGATGGAACAGGGACGCATCGGCCGGCCCGCGTTCATGGAAGAGATCGCCGCGATGACCCGCAACCTGGTCGAGCGGGCGAAAGGCCACGAAACCGATACTGTCCCGGGCGACTACACGACGCTAGATGCACCCTGCCCGAGATGTGGCGGGGTGGTGAAAGAGAATTACAAGAAGTTCCAGTGCCAGAAGTGCGAGTTCTCGGTCTGGCGCATCCTGTCCGGTCGGCAGTTCGAGCCGATCGAGATCGAAGAACTGATCGTCGCCGGCAAGATCGGTCCGCTGCAGGGGTTCCGCAGCCGGCTCGGCCGACCGTTCGCGGCGATGATCAAGCTCAACGCCGAGTTCTCGACCGAGTTCGACTTCGGCCAGTCGGCGGCCGACGGTGGCGAGCCGATCGACTTCTCCGACAAGACGCCGCTCGGCGATTGTCCGAAATGCCACCACAAGGTGTATGACACCGGGCTCGCCTACCAGTGCGAGAAATCGGTGGGCCCGGATCGCCAGTGCGACTTCCGGTCCGGCAAGATCATCCTGCAGCGCGAGATCGAGCAGGCGCAGATGGTGAGACTGCTCACCACCGGCAAGACCGATCTGCTGCACAAGTTCATCTCGAAGAAGGGTCGACCGTTCTCCGCCTACCTGGTGCGCGGCGGCGACGGGAAGGTGAGCTTCGAGTTCGAGCCGCGGGTGCCGAAGACGGCGGCCAAGGTGGTGGCGAAGGTTGCAGCGGCAAAGGCGGCCGCAGCGGCAGCCGATACCGCGACCGAGGACACTGCTGCCGCCGGCGCGAGTGCAGGCGACCGGAAGCCCGCGAAGACAGCCACCAGGCGTGCAGTTACCAAGGCCGGCGCAAAGACTGCGTCCACCCGGAAGAAGGCTGTCGCCTGACCGAAGCGGTCGGCCCCGCCAGCGCTGACGCACAGCCGCACGGGAGAACTCCGGCGGCCACACGGCTTCGCGCGGATCAGACGTCCAGGTTCTTCACGCCCAGCGCATTCTGCTCGATGAACTCGCGCCGCGGCTCGACCAGTTCGCCCATCAGCTTGGTGAACACTTCATCGGCGGTGATGCCGTCTTCGATCTGCACCCGCAGCAGGCGACGCGTGGTCGGGTCCATCGTGGTTTCCCACAACTGCTCGGGGTTCATCTCGCCCAGCCCCTTGTAGCGCTGCAGGGTCAGGCCGGTCTTCGCCTGCTCGAGCAGCCAGTCGAGCGCGTCCTTGAACACGCTGACCGGATGCTCCTTGTCGTTACGGCGTATGCGCGCGTCCGGCCCGAGCAGGCCCTGCAGTACCAGACCGGTCTTGCGCAGTTGCTGGTAGTCACCGCCTTCGAAGAACGATGAATCGACATCGGTGGTGCGCCAGTTACCGTGCTCGTTGCGGCGCACGCGCAGGCGAATCGCCTCGCTGTCGGGCTCGGCTTCGAGCGCGATCTCGACCTGGCTGCCGGTGAGCCGCTTGTTGATGCGGTCGACCGACGCTCGCGCGTTCGCATAGGTCGAGACATCGATGTCGGTCTCGGAAATCAGCGCATGCAGGAACAGCGTGTCGAACCGCCGCGACAGGCGGGTGATCACCGCCTCGGCGAGCAGGTATTCACGCGCGAGTTCCTCGAGGGCTTCGCCGGACAGTACCTGCGCCGCCACGGTATCGGGACCCTTTCCCGGATCGAGCGATGCGCCTTCGAGCGCGACGCGCAGCAGGTACTGCTTGAGTTCATGCTCGTCCTTGATGTAGCGCTCGTCCTTGCCGTGCTTAACCTTGTACAGCGGCGGCTGTGCAATGTAGACATGGCCGCGCTCGACCAGTTCGGGCATCTGGCGGTAGAACAGGGTCAACAGCAACGTGCGGATGTGGGAGCCGTCGACGTCGGCATCCGTCATCAGGATCACGCGGTGGTAGCGCAGCTTGCTGATGTCGTATTCCGCGCTGCCGATGCTGGTGCCGAGCACGGTAATCAGCGTCGCGATCTCCTGCGACGAGACAACACGGTCGAAGCGGGACTTCTCCACGTTCAGGATCTTGCCTTTCAGCGGCAGGATCGCCTGGTTCTTGCGGTCGCGGCCCTGCTTGGCCGAGCCGCCTGCGGAATCACCCTCGACGATGAACAGTTCGGACTTCGCCGGATCGCGTTCCTGGCAATCGGCCAGCTTGCCCGGCAGCCCGAGGCCGTCGAGTACGCCCTTGCGCCGGGTCATCTCGCGTGCCTTGCGAGCCGCCTCGCGCGCGCGCGCGGCATCGACGATCTTGCCGACGATGATCTTCGCATCGACGGGACGCTCGAGCAGGTATTCGGACAGCTTCTGTGCAACGACCTCTTCGACCACCGCGCGTACCTCCGAGGACACCAGTTTCTCTTTCGTCTGCGACGAGAACTTGGGCTCGGGCACCTTTACCGACAGTACGCAGGCAAGACCCTCGCGCATGTCGTCGCCCGTGGTTTCTACCTTCGCACGCTTGGCGGTTTCGTTCGCCTCGATGTAGGCATTGAGCGTGCGGGTCATGGCCGCACGCAGGCCGGTCAGGTGCGTTCCGCCGTCTTTCTGCGGAATGTTGTTGGTGAAGCACAGCACCGACTCCTGGTAGGCGTCGTTCCACTGCATCGCCACGTCGACGCTGATGCCATCCTTTTCGCCGGACGCCTGGAACACATGCGGATGCAACGTCTGCTTAGAGCGGTTGATGTACTCGACGAAACCACTGACCCCGCCTACGAACGCGAAGTTCTCTTCGCGGTCGTTGTGCTCGTCGATCAGGCGGATGCGCACGCCATTGTTCAGGAAAGAGAGTTCGCGCAACCGGCGCGCCAGGATATCGTAGTGGTATTCCACCGTCCCGAAGATCTCGGCATCTGCCATGAAGCGCACTTCGGTGCCGCGCTTGTCGGTGGTGCCGGTCTTGACCAGCGGCGCGACCGGCACGCCGCGCCGGAACTCGATCTGGTGCACTTCACCGTTGCGGCGCACCGTCACCCTCAGCCAATCGGACAGGCCGTTCACGCACGACACGCCCACGCCGTGCAACCCGCCCGAGACCTTGTACGAATTGGAATCGAACTTGCCGCCGGCATGCAGTTCGGTCATCACGATCTCGACCGCCGACCGGCGCAGTTCGTCGTCTTCCTTGATGTCGGTCGGGATGCCTCGCCCGTTGTCGGCGACCGAGATCGAATGATCGGCGTGGATCGTCACGAGAATGTCGTCGCAATGCCCGGCCAGCGCCTCGTCGACGGCGTTGTCGACCACCTCGAACACCATGTGGTGCAGACCGGTACCGTCGCTGGTGTCTCCGATGTACATGCCCGGGCGCTTGCGTACGGCCTCCAGGCCGCGCAACACCTTGATGCTTTCCGAGTTGTAGGTCGTGTTCGTGTCCGGGGAGATCATCGATGAGTCCTGTGCTGACTGCCGGGCCGGGCGGCCCGTGGGTACGACTGAAACGGCTTCAGATGCGCATCGGCATCACGACATAGCGGAAGCTCGCGTCTTCGCCATGGGTGATCAGCACGCTGCTGTTGGCATCGCCCAGCGAACACACCACGGTGTCGCACTCGACGTTGTTGAGCGCATCGAGCAGGTAGGTGACGTTGAAGCCGATATCGAGGGCTGCGCCGCCGTATTCGATCTCGAGTTCTTCCTCGGCCTCTTCCTGCTCGTTGTTGGTGCAGACGATGCGCAGGCTGTTGGCAGTGAGTACCCAGCGCACGCCGCGGAACTTCTCGTTCGACAGGATGGCCGCCCGCTGCAGTGCGCTGCCGAGCATCGTGCGCTCGATCTGGAAATGATCCTGGTAGTGGGTCGGGATCACGCGGGTGTAATCGGGGAAACGCCCGTCGATCACCTTGCTGATCAGCTCGATCTCGCCGAAGCGGAAGCGCACCTGGTTGGCGCCGAATTCGATGGTGACCGGCGATTCGCTCGATTCGAGCTGGCGCGACAGTTCGAGCACTGCCTTGCGCGGCAGGATCGACTCGCGCTTGTCGAGCGCCTCGGGCAATTCGAGGCTCGTATAGGCCAGCCGATGCCCATCAGTGGCCACGGCCTTCAGGGTCGTCTGGTCGGTCTCCAGCAGCAGGCCGTTCAGGTAGTAGCGGATGTCCTGCTGGGCCATCGCGTACTGCACACGGTTCAGCAGCGCGCGCAGGGCAGCCTGGTGCAGCGTGATGCCCGGTTGCGTCGATTCGAACGCGGCCAGTTTCGGGAAGTCATCGGCCGGCAGGGTCTGCAGATTGAAGCGGCTCTTGCCGGCGCTGACCTGCAGCCGGCCTTCCTTGGCCTCGAGTTCGAGCTGCGCCGAATCGGGCAGCGCACGCAGGATGTCGAGCAGTTTGCGCGCCGATACCGTGACGCCCTGCTTCGCCGACTTCCCCTTGCCTTCGACCAGGATGCTGGTCGCGACCTGGATCTCGAGGTCGGTGGCGAGCAGGCTCAGCCGGTCGCCGTCGACTTCCAGCAGGACGTTGGACAGGATCGGCAACGTATTCCGGCGCTCGACGATGCCGGTCACCGCCTGCAGGGGTTTCAACAGCGTGTCGCGAGCTATATTGAGAAGTTTCATGGGGTATATGAATAAGACTGATAGATAAGGCACGGGAAAACAGGGGATAACCGGCCTCGATCACGGCCAGTCGCGGAGTTGCCGTCAATCTGCTGCTGTTGAGGAAAACAGGACAAGCTGTACACGAATGTGGATAACTTTTCCGGCGCCCATTCCTGACAGTTTCTGTCCACAGGAAACGAGCAGGGTTTGCCGGTGATCAATTTCGCAGCTGCTGAAGCAGAGTCTGGTAGTCGCGGCTCAGTTCGGTGTCGATCGTGCGCAGCCGGGCGATCTGCCGGCAGGCGTGCAGCACGGTGGTGTGATCGCGGCCGCCGAAGGCGCCGCCGATATCCGGCAGCGAATGGGTGGTCAGTTCCTTGGCCAGCGCCATCGCGACCTGGCGCGGACGCGCCACGGCGCGCGAGCGGCGCTTCGAATGCATTTCCGAGACCTTCATCTTGAAGTAGTCGGCCACAGCCTTCTGGATCTGCTCGATCGAGACCTGCCGCATGGCCACGGCGAGGATGTCGCGCAGCGCATCGCGGGCCGAGTCGATGCTGATCGGGCAGGCGTTGAAACGAGAATAGGCGCGGATACGGTTCAGTGCGCCCTCGAGTTCGCGCACATTCGAGGGGAAATGTCGGGCGACGAAGAAAGCCACCTCTTCTGAGAGGTCCATGTCGATCGCGGCGGCCTTCTTCAGCAGGATGGCCACGCGCATCTCGAGCTCGGGTGGTTCGATCTCGACCGTCAGTCCCCACGCGAAGCGGGTCAGCAACCGGTCGTCCATACCCTCGATCTTCTTCGGGTAGGTATCGCAGGTGATGACGATCTGCTTGCGCTGGTCGGTGAGCGTGTTGAACGCGTAGAAGAACTCTTCCTGGGTGCGGCTCTTGCCGGAGAAGAACTGGATGTCGTCGATGAGCAGCAGGTCGAGCGAATGATAGAAGCGCTTGAACGCGTCGAACGACTTGTTCTGGTAGGCGCGCACCACGTCCGAAACATACTTCTCGGCATGGATGTAACGGATCACCGCCGCGGGGTTGCGCTCGTGCACGAAGTTGCCGATCGCCTGCACCAGGTGGGTCTTGCCCAGCCCGGTGCCGCCGTACAGGAACAGCGGGTTGTAGGCGCGGCCAGGGTTCTCTGCCACCTGCAAGGCCGCTGCCCGGGCAAACTGGTTCGCCTTGCCGGTTACGAAAGTGTCGAAAGTAAAGCCGTCGCTCAGCGTGCCGATGGTCTGCGCGAGCGTCGGATCGGTCGCGCTTCCGAGGCGGCCGATGGGGCGTGGCGACAGCGCGGGCTCGGCCAGCATCGCGGCTGCTGCGGCAGGTTCGCGCAGTTCTTCGCCGTCGGTGGGGTCATCGTTGGCAGGCTTGCGCGAACCGACATCGATTTCGATCACCAGCAGATCGCCGCGCTGCTCGGCAAACTTCTGGATGTCGGGCAGGTACTGTTCTCTCACCCATTCGAGTGCCTTGCGGCTCGGTGCGGTAACCAGGACCTTCCCGTCGGCTTCGCGGGCAGACAGTGGCCGGATCCACGCGTCGTACTGCTGAACGGACAGCTTCTGCTTCAGCAGGGACAGGCAATCGGACCAGAATTCGGACATTAGTATCGAGGTTCTCGGCAGCGGTGCAGCGCCCGGCCGGGCCCCTGTGGAAGGGGTCGACGCAAGCGATGGCGGAACCGTGGATTCTACCATCCGCGGGTGAGTTATCCACAGCGCTTTTCCACCGGGAGACCAACCGTCAGACGCTACCCTTCCCGCGAAGCTTGACACCGACGGTGGTAACTCGTTTAATCGAGGGCTTTTTCGCCGAGACCCATTCCCATGAAACGCACATTCCAGCCTTCAGTCGTGCGCCGCAAGCGCACCCACGGGTTCCGCGCCCGCATGGCGACGCCTGCCGGGCAGGCAATCCTGCGTGCCCGCCGTCGCAAGGGCCGCGCGCGCCTCGCCGTCTGAGGATCGTTCCCGCAGGCAGGCCGGTATCAATCACCGGCATTCGGCAAGCCTCAGGCGATGCCCGGTGCCTGTGTGCGTGAAAGAATCAAATGCTGGCCCGTCCGCACCGCCTGCTCGGAGAGCACGAATTCCGCGGGGTGATGGCCAGCCGGGTACGCTGGTCGACACCCGACTGCTCGATCCACGTTCGCTGCAACCCGGCCGCAACCCTCGGCATGCTGGGTTTCATCGTCGGACGCAAGGCGCTGCGCAGGGCAGTCGACCGCAACCGTTTCAAGCGTTGCATCCGCGGCCGCTTCCGTGTTCTGCTGGCGGCATTGCCCGGGCTGCAGGTGGTGGTCCGGTTGCGCGGCAAACCCGGGGCCGGGGTCGATCGGGCCGCCAGTGAAGTCTGCACCCGGCTCGAGGATGTCGCTGCATGGTACGCATCGCAATCGGACTGCTCCGGTTCTACCGCTACTTCCTGAGCCCGTTGCTGGGCCCGAGGTGCCGGTTCATGCCGTCATGTTCGGAATATGCAATGCAGGCGTTGCATACTCACGGCGCTGCGCGGGGTGGCTGGTTGTCCGCCCGCCGGCTGTGCAAGTGTCATCCGTGGCATCCGGGCGGTTTCGACCCGGTGCCTGATCCGACCGGTCGCCCCGAAGCAAGGGGGCCGGCCCCACGTTTCGTTCCCGCATCCGCACGGCAGGTGCCGGGCGGCGATTCCGCACTGTAAAGGTTCCCGAGCGTCGCATGGATACCCGCAAGCTGGTCCTGTTCTTCATCTTCGCTTTCTCGATCCTGATGCTGGCAGACGCCTGGACCAAGGCCCAGCGGCCCCCGGCCGCTGAAATGGCCGGCGCCCCGGGTTCGGCGGCAACCGATGGCAAGGGCGCGGCAGCGCCAGCAGTCCCGGTGCCGGGCGCACCGACGATTGCCGCGCCGTCCCCGACGGCGGCAGTACCCACCGCGACCGGTGCCGCGCCGGCCACGCCCAGCGGTGCATTGCCGGGTGGCGAACGCATCCGCATCGAAACCGACCTGGCGAAGATCGAACTCGATACTGTCGGTGGCGACCTGCGCCGCTTCGAACTGCTCAAGCACAAGCAGACCTACGCCTACGACCGCAACTTCGTGCTGCTCGACGAAACGGCTCAGCACACCTATGTGGCTCAGAGCGGCCTGATCGGGCCCGGCCTGCCGACGCACCTGACGAAGTACCGCCTGCTGCCCGGTCCACTCAAGCTCGAAGACGGCCAGAACGAACTGGTGGTGAAGCTCGAAGCGCTCGACACCGAAGGCTTCAAGGTCATCAAGCGGCTCACCTTCAAGCGCGACAGCTACTTGATCGACGTGGCCTATGAAGTGACCAACGGACGCGCGGAGGCGCAGTCGCCGTTTGCCTACTTCCAGGTGATACGCGACCGGTCGGTACCGGTGGGCGATTCCTGGTTCGTGCCGACCTACACCGGCGTATCGGTCTACACCGACGACGGCAAGTACCAGAAGATCTCGTTCGACGACATCGAGAAGAAGAAGGCCAAGTTCGTCACCCAGGCCGACAACGGCTGGGTGGGGATGGTGCAGCACTACTTCGTCACTGCCTGGCTGCCCGGGCCGAAGCAGCCGCGCGAATACTTCGCCAAGCCGCTCGCCAATGGCCTGTTCGCCGCCGGCGCAGTGATGCCGGTACCGGCGATCGCCCCCGGCGCCACGGCCGTGATCCAGGTGCCGCTGTATACCGGCCCGCAGGAGCAGGAGAAACTCGGGCAGATCGCGCCCGGGCTCGACCTCACTGTCGACTACGGCCTGTTCACGATCTTCGCCTCACCGCTGTTCTGGGTGCTGAAGTGGCTGTATGCACTGGTGCACAACTGGGGCGTGGCCATCATCCTGCTGACGGTGCTGATCAAGCTGGCGTTCTTCCCGCTGTCGGCGGCCAGCTACCGGTCGATGGCCAAGATGCGCGTGGTCGCACCGAAGCTGCAGCGGATCAAGGAACTGTATCCGGACGACCGGCAGAAGCTCCAGCAAGCGATGATGGAGTTGTACAAGACCGAGAAGATCAACCCGCTGGGCGGCTGCCTGCCGATCGTGGTGCAGATCCCGGTGTTCATCGCACTGTACTGGGTGCTGCTCGGCTCGGTCGAACTGCGCCATGCGCCGTTCTTCGGCTGGATCATCGATCTGTCGGCGCCGGATCCGTTCTACATCCTGCCGCTGCTGATGGCCGCCTCGATGGTCGTGCAGATGCGCCTGTCGCCCGAGCCGCCCGACCCGGTGCAGGCGCGCATCATGAAGGTCATGCCGTTCATCTTCGGCGCGTTCTTCTTCTTCTTCCCCGCCGGCCTGGTGCTCTACTGGCTGGTCAACAACATCCTGTCGATCGGGCAGCAGTGGTACATCACGCGCCAGATCGAGGGGGATGCGGCCAAGCCGGCCAATGCGGGCAAGCGCTGACACGATTGCGGCCATCGCGACGGCCCCGGGCCGCGCAGGGGTAGGAATCGTACGGGTGTCCGGGCCGGGTGCGGCCCGGGTCGCCGACGGCATCATCGGCGGCCTGCCCGAGGAACGGCAGGCCTCGCTGCGCACGTTCCGCGACCGCGAAGGCGGCGCGCTGGATATCGGCGTCGCCCTCTGGTTTGCCGGGCCGCGCTCGTTCACCGGCGAGGATGTGCTCGAACTGCACGGCCATGGCGGTCCGGTCGTGCTGCGTGGCGTGCTCGAACGCTGCCTCACGCTCGGTGCGCGCCTGGCCGAGCCCGGCGAGTTCACCCGCCGCGCCTTCGTCAATGATCGCATCGACCTCGCACAGGCCGAGGCAATCGCCGACCTGATCGATGCCGCGAGCGAACAGGCGGCGCGCGGGGCGCTGCGATCACTGTCCGGCGAGTTCTCCGCCGCGGTCGACCGGGTGGCGGATGGCCTGCTCGACCTGCGCATCCTGGTGGAAGCGACACTCGATTTCCCGGAAGAAGATGGCGTCGACTTCCTCGCCGAGTCGGATGCCCTGCAGCGCCTGGCCACCGTGCGAAGCGAACTGGCGGCGGTGTTTCGCGCGGCGCGGCAGGGCAGCGCGCTGCGCGAAGGGCTGGTTGTCGTGCTGACGGGCGCACCGAATGTCGGCAAGTCGAGCCTGCTGAACCGACTCGCCGGCGACGAGGTGGCGATCGTGACCGAACACCCGGGCACCACGCGCGATACCGTCCGGCAGACGATCGTGATCGAAGGACTGCCGATCCACCTGGTGGATACCGCCGGCCTGCGCGACAGCGACGACCCGGTGGAACAGCTCGGCATGCAGCGCACCCGGGATGCCCTGGCGCGGGCCGACCTGGTGGTATCGGTGCGCGCAGCCGATGCGGTGGCGGGTGACGCGACCGTATCCACCGTGGCGGCGCGCGCGCTCGAGGCCTTGCCGGCCTCGGTCGCGCGGCTGCAGGTGGTGAACAAGATCGACCTGACCGGCGAAGCAGCCGCAGAAAGCGACGGTGAAGGCGGATGGACGATCCGGCTGTCGGCGCGGACCGGGGAGGGCATCGACCGGCTGCGTGCGGCCCTGCTGCGGCTGGGCGGTCAGACGGAGACCGGCGAGGGCGTGTTCCTCGCGCGCACCCGGCATCTGGCGGCGCTGCAGGCGGCCGAGCGTCACCTGGCCTCGGCGGCGCAGGGGCGGTTGCCGGCGGATCTGCTGGCCGAGGAGCTGCGGCTCGCGCATGAAGCGCTGGGGTCCATCGTGGGGCGGGTGACGCCGGATGCGCTGCTGGGGGAGATTTTCGGGCGGTTCTGCATCGGGAAGTAGGTGGGGGTCCGGAGGGTTCCGAGGGCTTCCGGTGTTTGGTGATAAATACCTGATTTACATAGAGATATAGTCTCATACGTACCGCCAGCTTCCAGCAAGAGCCGAAAGGTTTCGTGTACACGCATGAGTACACATTCAGCGTATCATGGCAAAACCCTGTCATGTGTACACGGAAGCCCGCCCATGCCGCTCACCGACACCGCCATCCGCGCCCTCAAGCCCGAGGCCAGGCGCTACAGCCGTACCGACGAGCGCGGCCTGGTGATCGAGGTGTTCCCCACCGGCGGCATGCTCTGGCACTACCGCTACCGGGTGAACGGCAAGCCCGAGCGCGTCACGCTGGGGCGCTACCCGGCGCTGTCGCTACGCCAGGCGCGGCTGGAGCGTGACCGGCGCGAGGCGCTGGTGGCGCAGGGCCAGTCGCCGGCGGCGCAGAAGCGCCTGACGCGGCAGGGGCTGGGGTCCGAGGTGACGGTCGCCGAGTTCGGCGAGCGGTTCTTCCGCGAGATCGTCAACCGAGACCGCAAGGACACGACTATCCCCCGGCGCTACTTCGACAAGTCGATCGTTCCGGCCATCGGCAGCAAGCCGGTGGGCGAGGTGACCACCGAGGATGTGCGCGCCATCATCTGGCGAAAGAAGGACGAGGGCTTCGACGCGGCCGCCGGCGTGATCCGCGGCCTGCTCAAGCGGCTGTTCGACTACGCGATGACCGCCGGTTTGACCGCGACCAATCCGGTGATGGCCTTGCCGATGCGGCATGTGCACCGCGCGCGCTCACGCGACCGGGCACTGGCGCCGCAGGAGATCGGCGTGTTCCTGAAGGCCGTGATGGACTCGAACGTGCGCCGGCAGTTCAAGGTGGCGCTGCGGCTGATCCTGCTCACGCTGGTGCGCAAGTCGGAACTGATGCTCGCTCGCTGGGAGCATGTGGATGTCGAGAAGGCCGAGTGGCACATTCCGGCCGAGAACTCCAAGACCGGCAAGCCGCACATCGTGTACCTGTCGCCGCAGGCGCTGGCCCTGTTCGCGGAGCTGCGCTCACTGGCCGGCGGCAGCGAGCTGGTGCTGCCCGGCCGCGGGTCGCTGACCAGGCCCTTCGCGCACAACGCGATGAACAATGCGCTGAAGGTGGCGCTGCGCGGCCAGGACATCCCGGCGTTCACGATTCACGATCTGCGGCGCACGGCGTCGACGCTGCTGCACGAGCACGGGTGGCCGGCGGATGTGGTCGAGAAGGCGCTGAACCACACGATCGGCGGGGTGCGCGGGGTGTATAACCGGGCTGAGTATGCGGGGCAGAGGCGGACGATGCTGGGGTTTTGGGGGGAGTATGTGGAGGGGTTGGGGAAGGGGGGGTGATCGGGTGGCGGCTGACCGGAACAGACTGGACTGAGAGGGCGTGTCTGAATTTTTGTGTGTGAGGCTTTTGGGCGACCTTTCCGCTGAGCGTCGAAAGCCGCCTGGCGAGGGAAAGTCGATCCCCGATTTTCACGCAACACTCCTGGTAAATCGATCCCCGTACGCGATGGCAAAC
>CANGXU010000034.1 GCA_947457885.1 Betaproteobacteria bacterium | reverse complement strand
GCCGCAGATGATCCGGGCAAGCCAGACGATCGCGACGGACCAGGTGCGGATGATCCGGTAGCGCGTCATTGGCGGCAGGAAGAAGATCGCCAGCGCAAGGAAGGCATACGGCGGCGTGATCAGCGCCGCAGCCAGCGCGAACACGATGGAGCGCAGCAGACTCAGCACCCGTCGAAGCCTTCGTTCCGGAACCGTGTCATTCGCAGATCGCCGTCACCGCGTCGGCGAGGTTCGCGAACGTGGTCGTGCCTTCGGGCAGGTTGCCTGCCCTGCGGGTGTTCTGGCCCTTGCCTGTGAGTACCAGCATCGGCCGGGCGCCGACCGTTGCTGCGGCCTGCAGGTCGCGCAGCGAGTCGCCGACCGCCGGCACTTCGGCCAGTGGCAGGCCGAACCGGCGACCGATCTCCTCGAACAGGCCGGCGCGCGGCTTGCGGCAGCCGCAGTTCGCATCGGCAGCGTGCGGGCAGTAGAAGACAGCGGCGACATGGCCGCCAGCCTGCGCCAGCCTGCGGTGCATCTTGTCGTGGATCGCGTTCAGCGCCGTCATGTCTAGCAGCCCGCGTCCGACGCCGGACTGGTTGGTCGCGACGACCACCTGGAACCCCGCCTGGTTCAGGCGCGCGATCGCCTCCAGGCTGCCCGGGATCGGCTTCCATTCATCCGGTGACTTGATGAACTGGTCGCTGTCCTGGTTGATCACGCCGTCGCGATCGAGGATCACGAGCTTCATGCCGCCAGCTTCGAAATGTCTGCGACCTGGTTCAGCGCGCGCTCCAGCGACTGCAGCAGGGCGATCCGGTTTGCCCGCACGGCGGCGTCGTCTGTCATCACCATCACTTCGTCGAAGAAACGGTCGACCGCAGAACGCACCGAGGCGAGGCGGGTCAGTGCGCCCGCGTAGTCTTCGCGTGCGGTGCAGGCGATCACCTCGGGTTCCAGCGTCACCAGGGCCGCGTACAGGGCCTTCTCGGCGGCCTCCTGCAGCAGCGAAGGGTCGGCGCGGCGCTCCGATGCGCCCTCTTTCTTCAGGATGTTGCGTACGCGCTTGTTCGCCGCCGCCAACGCCTCCGACTCGGGCAGTTTCCCGAAAGCAGCAACCGCATCGAGCTTCGAGGGTACCTGGTCGATGCGCGAGGGGTCCAGCGCCAGCACGGCATCGATGCCGCGCGCGTCGTGCCCGCGCTCGCGCAGGTAGTTCGACAGCCGGTCGAGGAAGAAACGGTGCAGTTCGGGCGCCACCGCGGCCTTCATCACCGCCGGCGGAAACTGCGCGATCGCGAGCCCGACCAGCTCGCGCAGGTCGAGCGGAAGCGGATGCTCGGCCAGCATGCGCAGCACGCCCAGCGCCTGGCGGCGCAAGCCGAACGGATCCTTGTCACCGGTCGGCGCCCCGGCTGCTGCCCACAGACCGACCAGCGTATCGAGCTTGTCGGCCAGTGCGACCACGAGCGACAGCGGTGCCTGCGGCAGGGCGTCGTTGGCGAAGCGGGGGTGGTAGTGCTGTTCGATCGCCGCGGCGACCGCTTCGTCCTCGCCGTCGTGGCGCGCGTAGTACTCGCCGATCACGCCCTGCAGCTCCGGGAATTCACCGACCATATCGGTCACGAGATCGGCCTTGGACAGCCAGGCCGCGCGCTGTGCGAGGGCCGGATCGACGCGCAGCGCGGGCGCCGTCGACGAGAGGAGCTCCGCGAGCTGGCTGGCGAGCTTGCACACCCGCTGCACCCGATCGAGCTGGCTGCCGAGCTTGTTGTGATGCACGACGCTGCCCAGGCGCTGTACGCGGTCGGCCAGAGGCGTTTTCCGGTCCTGGTCGAAGAAGAACTTGGCATCGGACAGTCGTGCACGAAGCACCCGTTCGTTGCCGGAGACGATCGCCGCCGGATCGGTCGTTTCGATGTTGCTGACGAGCAGGAAACGATTACGCAGCCGTCCCGATGCATCGGCCAGCGCGAAGTACTTCTGGTTCTGCTGCATGGTCAGGATCAGGCATTCCTGAGGCACGTCCAAGAAGGCCTCGTCGAAGCGTCCTTCGAGAACGACCGGCCATTCGACCAGGCCAGTGACTTCGTCGAGCAGCGCGTCCGGTGCGATCAGCGTGTCGCTGCCAGCCTTCGCGCGCAGGCCCTCCTCGATCCGCTGGCGCCGTTGCGCGAACGACGCGACAACCTTGCCCAGCACCATCAGCCGGTGCGGGTACTCGAACGCGGTCGCGATCGAGATCGTGCCCGAGCTCATCTGGCGATGGCCGACGGTATGGAATCCAGCCTCGAGCCCGAGCGCGCGCACCTGTACCACCGTGCCGCCGTGCAGCGCGAGCAGGCGGTGTGCGGGCCGGACGAACTGCACGTCGGTGCCGTCTGGGCGCTGGTAGCGCATCAGCTTCGGGATCGGCAGCTTCGCCAGCGTGTCGTCGAGGGCCTTCTGCAACCCTTCGGCGAGGGATGCGCCGGCCTGCGTACCGTTGTGGAACAGCGCTTCGGCCTTGCCGTCAGGCGCACGCTCGAGCGATGGCCAGGCATCGGCGGCCAGCCCGAGCGTGGCGAGCTTCTTCTGCAGTGCCGGCGTCGGTGCACCCGCGGCATCGAAGGCGACGCTGACCGGCAGCAGCTTCTGGCGAAACGGCTTGTCGGGTGCGCGCGCGAGCACATGGGTGATCGATACCGCCAGCCGGCGTGGCGATGCGTAGCCGGTGGCGACGGACGCGGGCTCCAGCAGCCCGGCTGTCGACAAGGCTGCGGTCATGCCCGACGAGAAGGCATCCCCGAGTCGCCTGAGCGCCTTCGGCGGCAGTTCTTCGGTGAACAGTTCGACCAGCAGTGTCGCGCTCATCGGGCCACTCCCGCCAGCATCGGGAAGCCGAGGCGCTCGCGGCTTTCGTAGTAAGCCTGCGCGACCGCGCGCGCCAGGTTCCGGATGCGGCCGATATAGGCCGCCCGTTCGGTGACCGAGATCGCCCCGCGTGCATCGAGCAGGTTGAACGTGTGCGCGCACTTGAGCACCTGGTCGTACGCGGGCAGCGCCAGCCCGCCTTCGATCAGCTTCTTGGCTTCGGACTCATGCTGGCCGAACAGGTGCAGCAGCAGTTCGACGTTCGAGCGCTCGAAGTTGAAGGTCGACTGCTCGACCTCGTTCTGGTGGTAGACGTCGCCATAGGTGAGCTTGCGCTCGACGCCGTTCTCCATCCAGGTGGTCCAGGTGAGGTCGAACACGTTCTCGACGCCCTGCAGGTACATGGACAGCCGCTCGATGCCGTAGGTGATCTCGCCGGTCACCGGCTTGCAGTCGATACCGCCAACCTGCTGGAAATAGGTGAACTGGGTGACTTCCATGCCGTTCAGCCAGACCTCCCAGCCCAGGCCCCAGGCGCCCAGCGTGGGGTTCTCCCAGTCGTCCTCGACGAAACGCACGTCGTTGGCTTTCAGGTCGAGGCCGATCGCGGCCAGCGAGCCGAGGTAGAGCTCGAGGATGTCTTCCGGCGCGGGCTTCAGCACGACCTGGTACTGGTAGTAGTGCTGCATGCGGTTCGGATTTTCGCCGTAGCGGCCGTCCTTCGGGCGGCGCGAGGGCTGCACATAGGCGGCGCGCCAGGGCTCGGGCCCGAGCGCGCGCAGGAACGTATGCGTGTGCGATGTGCCGGCGCCGACTTCCATGTCGAGCGGCTGCAGCAGCGGGCAACCCTGCCTGGCCCAGTATTCATTGAGACGCGTGATGACGTCCTGGAAGAGGATCATCGGTCGGGAGGCTTCCATTGCATGCCGGACGCGCGACGGGGCGTCGCTGCCCGGGCTTGGGGACGCGCGATTGTATCGTGGGCCACGCGATCCGCCCGGGCGTTCGGGGCGATCGCAGGGCCGCAACCGGGCGCCGTATCGGGATGCCGCCGTTCGTTCAGAAGATGTCGGGTTCTGGCAGCGTTCCGGGCTGCTGCAGGAAATCGAAGTCGCAGCCTGCAGGCGCCTGGGTGACGTGGGCGGAGAACATCCTGCCGTAGCCGCGCTCGAAGCGCGGCGGCGGCGCAGTCCATGCGGCGCGCCGGCGTTCGAGTTCTTCGTCGGGCACCCGCAGGTGGAGCCGGCGGCCGGCGACATCGAGTTCGATCACGTCGCCATCGCGCACCAGCGCAAGCGGGCCGCCGATGAAGGCCTCGGGTGCGACATGCAGCACGCAGGTGCCGTAGTGGGTGCCGCTCATCCGCGCGTCCGAGATGCGGACCATGTCGCGCACGCCTTTCGCCAGCACCTTCTTCGGGATCGGCAGGTTGCCCCACTCGGGAAAGCCCGGGCCCCCGAGCGGGCCGGCGTTCCTGAGCACCAGCACCGAGTTTTCGTCCACGTCGAGTGCCGGGTCGTCGATGCGCTTCATCATGTCGACCATGTCTTCGAACACGACGGCCGGGCCGACATGCTGCATCAGCGCCGGGTCGGCGGCCGCCGGCTTGATCACCGCGCCATCCGGTGCGAGGTTGCCATAGAGCACCGCGAGCGCGCCGTGGTCGCTGATCGGCTGGTCGGCGGCGCGGATGATGTCCTCGCTGCCGGCGGTCACCCGGGCGCCGGCGATGTTCTCGCCCAGCGTGCGGCCGGTGACGGTCAGCGCGGACAGGTCGAGGTGCGCCTCGATGCGCGAGAGCAGGGCGCGCAGGCCGCCAGCGTGGTAGAAATCCTCCATCAGGTAGTCGCCCGACGGCATCAGGTTGACCAGCACGCGGATCTCGCGCGCCCGCGCATCGAGGTCGTCGAGCGTGAGCGGGATGCCCGCGCGGCGCGCCATCGCGATCAGGTGCACCGCGCAGTTGGTCGACCCGCCGAGCGCCATGTAGGTCGCGGCCGCGTTGCCGACCGATGCGGCGCTGAGGATGCGCGAGGGCTTCAGGTCTTCCCAGACCATCCCGACGATGCGCTCGCCGCAGTCGGCTGCCATGCGCGGATGCGCGGCGTCGTCGGCCGGGATGCTGGTGGCGCCGGGCAGGCAGAAGCCGAGCACCTCGGCGATCGAGGTCATGGTCGAGGCGGTACCCATGGTGTTGCAGGTGCCATGGCTGCGGCACATCGCCGCCTCGAGGTCGACCCAGTCCTGTGCGCTGATCTTCCCGGCGCGCAGTTCGTCGTAGTAGGTGCGGGTGTGAGTGCCGACGCCGACCTTCACGCCCTTGAAATGGCCGTTGAGCTGCGGGCCGGCCGGCAGGTAGATCGCCGGGAGGTCCATGCTGATTGCGCCCAGCAGCAGCCCGGGCGTGGTCTTGTCGCAGCCGCCCATCAGCACCGCGCCGTCGACCGGATGCGAGCGCAGCAGTTCCTCGCACTCCATCGCCAGCAGGTTGCGGTAGAACATGGTGGTCGGCTTGACCATCACCTCGCCCAGCGACAGCGCCGGCATCTCGATCGGGAAGCCGCCCGCGGCGAGGATGCCCCGCTTGACGTTCCCGGCGCGCTCGCGCAGGTGCAGGTGGCAGGTGGAGATCTCGCTCCAGGTATTGATGATGCCGATGATCGGCCGCCCCATCACCTCTTCGCGGCGCACGCCCACCTGCTGCATGCGGCTGCGGTGCGAGAAGCCGCGCGTATCGCCGGTGCCGAACCAGCGCCAGCTGCGCAACTGTTCACGGGTCCTGCGCGGAGTGTCCATGGCGATCCTCAGTCGAGCACGATCTTCAGTTCCCTGATCAGCGCATCCATTGCCTGGAAGTCGCGCTTGATGAAGGCGGCCAGTTCCTCCGGCGTACCCGGAGACACTTCGATGCCCTGCAGGGTGAAGCGTTCCTTCACCTCCGGGCTGTTCGCGGCTCGGCCGATGTCGGCTGCGACGCGGTCGATGATCTCGCGCGGCGTGGCCGCCGGCGCGAAGTAGGCGAACCAGGCGATGACGTCGAAGCCCGGGAAGCCGCTCTCGGCCACGGTCGGGATGTCCGGCCCGCCGGCCCAGCGTTTCTCGCTGGTGACCGCGATCGGGCGCATCTTGCCGGCGTCGATGAACGGCTTGGAGACGATCGGTGCGGTGAACGAGATCGTCACATGCCCGGCCATCTGGTCGACCACCAGCGGCCCGGCGCCTTTGTAAGGTACGTGGATCAGCTTGACCTTCGCGCGCGACATGAACAGTTCGCCGGCCAGGTGCGACGGAGTGCCAGCGCCGGGCGATCCGAAGGTGATCGCGCCCGGCCGCGCGCGCGCCAGCGCGATCAGGTCCTTCACCGTCTTCGCCGGCAGCGCCGGGTGGGTCAGGATCATGTTCGGCGAGGTGGCGCCCATCGAGATCGGCGCGAAGTCGCGGAACGGGTCGTAGGGCAGCTTGCGGTAGAGGCTGAGGTTGGCGGTGAGCGAGTTGTTGGCGATCAGCAGGGTGTAGCCGTCGGGCGTGGCGCGCGCGGCGATCTCGGCGCCCAGGTTGCCGCCGGCGCCCGGGCGGTTCTCGATCACCACCGGCTGGCCGAGCAGCGCGGGCAGCCGGATGTTCATCGTGCGTGCCACGATGTCGTTGCCGCCGCCGGGGGCGAACGGCACGATCAGGCGGATCGGCTTGGCCGGCCAGGGCTGCGCGAAGGCACCGGTGGCCGCCGACAGCACGGCGACGGTGGCGAGCGTGGCAAGGGCTGCGGGCGCCTGCAGGCGCAGGGTTGCGTTCATCGATTCTCCTCCCTGTTGCGGCCGGTGCGTACCGGCTGCCGCCCCTGTGCCGGGGCGTGCAGCGGCCAGCCGTGTGTTTGCCGTCTGGTTACCTGCGGGTGGCCTTCGGCATCCCGGCGATCGACGGGGCGTCTCCGACCTTCGACATGTCGGGCCGGGCGACGCTGAAGATGTCGCCGAGCGGTGCATAGAGAGAGCCGGACAGGCGTCCGACCGGGTCGAGCAGCTTCGGGTCGACGCGGCCGTTCTTCCAGACCGAGGGCGACACATGCACATGCTCGATCTTCGCGATCACGATATGGGTGCGCCCGTCCTGGAAGATGTGCTTCACCTCGCATTCGAGGTGCGCCTTCGCTTCGCCGACGCGATAGGGCTTCACCGTCTTCGACGGCACCGCGGTCAGCCCGGCCCACTCGAACTCGTCCTGGTCGCGCGGCCAGTCGCCCGAGGTGAAGCTCATCTTCTCGAGCAGGTCCATCGTCACGATGTTGGCGACGAACTGCGGCACCTCGCGGATGTTCTTCACGCTGTCCTTTTCGCCGGTGGAGCCGAACGCGCAGTAGAACGGTTCCGAACCCATCAGGTTGAAGTACGAGTACGGCGCGACGTTGCGCACGCCGGCGGCCGAAATCGTGGAGATCCAGCCGATCGGGCGTGGCACCACGAGGGCAGTCAGCAGCAGGTAGAAGTCGCGCGGGGACAGGGTGTCGGGGCCGAGTTCGAGTGCTTCGGTGAGCACGTCGGGGACGCCGGGGGCGTTCTTCGGGTTGCCGGGGGTGACGCTCATGCTGCGCTCGCTCCTCGTTCGGTGGGGCTGTGCCGGGCCGCAAGCGGCCCCGAAGCCGTACGGAGCATACCGCAGCCAGTGCGGCGGGCGGCTAATCGCAGGCAGGCGTTCCGGTGAGGCCGAGGTACTGGCCGCCGAACGAGAAGCGCGCGCCGACGCGGTCGCCGCAGTAGTAGTCGCTGTGCCAGAGCGTGATCGTGGTGCCGCCGTCGTACTCCGCCTGCTGCGCCTCCCACCAATGGCCGCGGTAGGTCTGTGCGGTGAAGCGCAGGGGCGCCAGCGCCGGCTGGCCGGCGGTGAAGGTGGCTTCGTAGACCAGGTAGGTGGAATTGCACCCGCCGGCCATGCACTGCGCCCACGGTGCGATCACCGACCGCAGCGTCCAGTTTCCTTCCGCCGAACAGCGGATATCCACCTGCACCCGGCTGGATTGGTACGGCGGGGACGTGAATGACAGCACGACCTGCTCGGGCTGTCCCGAGGCCGTGATCGGTGCCAGGTAGATCAGGTTGTCCACGCTGGCTGCCGCGAGCAGCGGCCGGGCCGGATCCTGCGGATCGATGATGAGCGGCGTCAGCGCCGACAGTGCGACCGGACGCAGCGGGCGGGTCCAGTCGTAGCCGATGGTGGGCGACAGTGCGGCCGTCTGTGTGCGGTCGATGCGTGCGAACCTCCCGTCGCGCGCAACTGCATAGCGGTCGTTCGATGCCAGGAGCGTGTAACCGTAGCTTCCGGTGTTGCGGAACGGCATCTCCGAGGAACACCCGGCGTAGGACACCTCGCGCCGGTCGACCTGCAGCGAAATGCGCGCGACCTGCTCGAATGCGCCGTTCCCAGCCGGCACGGCATCGTAGACCGGGGCCAGTCGCAACCCGTAGTCGAGCAGCGCACTGGCCGAGCCCTGCTCGTCGATCAGCGTCACGATGTCGGTGAGGCCCTGCGGGCAGTCGCTCCGGCTGCGCCGATCGACGAGACAGCGGAGCCCGGCTTCGGGATCCACCGGCACGCCATCGAGGACGTCGGGCGCATCGAACGCGCCCCCGGTGTCGAGCATGCCGACCGGCCCGATCGGCTGCATCTGCAGGTTCAGGCGCTGCCAGCGCAGGCGGCCGGCATCGGGATACGCCCAGCCGCCCGGAAGCCCCGCGGCTACCCGCAGTGGTACATAGTGCACATGCAGGATGTGCGGCTGCGCGTCGAACAGCCTGGGCTCGGCGAAACTGGCGCGTCCTGCCCGGTCGACCGATAGTGTCCACGCCAGCCGGCGAGGCGTCGGCGAGCCTGCCACCGACACCTGCTGGTCGAGCATGAAGGTCGCCTGTCCCAGGCCGCGCGCCTGCAGCGCGGTGCCGAGCGAGGCGGCCAGGGCGGGTGCCTGTTGTGCAAGGTGTGCGGTCGCCTGCGCGATCAACTGCGACTGCGTGAGGGTACTGCCGAAGTCTCGCAGCGCGACCTGGGCGATCGAGGAGGCATTCGGTACTGCTTCGAAGATGCGATCGGTCGACAGTCCGGTCATGCCGAAGGTCAGCGAGCCGATACGCGCGACGATCGACGCGCCGTCCGGCCCAGCGACCTGGCTGACCACCAGCATGCGCTGCGCCGAGCGTGGGGTCTGAGCGAGCGCCAGTCCAGCGCACAGCACGAGCAGCCAGCCCAGCGCCAGCGCAGCGATCGGTGCGGCCAGGGGCTTGCGTGGCCGGCGGTCTTCGCCGGGGCGGGTCGGGACGTGGACTGCTGGGGCGGTCTGCACGATCGAATCGATGAGGGTCTGTCGGGGAGGCTTGCCGGGCCGCTGCACGCCGGCGCATGCGCAATGGTAGAGATTTGCGGCCGGACGGCGCACGGCGAAAGATGCCGTTGGGCGCCTTTACCCGCGGGTGGCGTGCAGGGCCCGGACCAGGCAGAGCGCAGTCCCGCACAGGATCGGTGCGCCGTCGAGGGATCCTGCTTCGTCGGCTGCGAACGCGGGGAATCGTCCGGCAGATTCTCCGATGGTCGCGTGAGCGGTATCGATGCAGAAGGCGCCATCGGCCTGGTGTACCCGATATAGCCGCGCGGGCGAGGTCGCGGTCGACTGCAGCAGGTAGATTCCATCGCCTCGCCACTGCGGATCGAGTCGCACCACGACCTGGTCGCCTCGGACGAAGTCAGGCAACAGCGCATCGTCGGTGACGCTGACGAGCGCGAGGGGCGAGATTGCCGCCCGACCGTCGATATCGCCGAACGCGCGGGGATCGACCGCAAGCCACAATCCGCTGGTACCGCTGAACGCCGGCACGGGCGTGAGTTCGCCCAGTTCCGCACGGCGCAGCGCCTGCGCATCGACCAGGCGTGACAGGTCGACCACCTGCCGCGGGCCGTCCGCCAGCAGATCGTCCGGCGCGAAGCCGTAGCGCTGCGCCAGGTCGAGCAGTTTCTCGAGCGTTGGCCAGCCAGCGCCGGTCAGCCATTTGCGCGCCGCGGCGGGCGTCACCGCGCATACCCGGGCGAGTTCGGCGGCACGCGCGGCGGGCTCCGGCGGCACGTCGGGCCGCTGGTCGAGCAACTGGTTGAGGTTGCGGGTGAACCGTTGCCGGAAGCGCTCGTTGCTGGGCCTGCCGACCCGCCGTGCTGTATCCGGCATGGCACCGCCGGCGGCAGATGCGGGCGTGTCCGACTGATCGGCAGAGCGTCGAGGAACCATGGGGCGATGATACCGAAAGTAACGGAGAGCATGGAAAGCTTGGTGCTCAGGTATCTGCAGGGTGCTGATCAGATCACTGACCGCCCTGTTTTTATGGATAACTAACGTAATTTAATCATGTACTTAAAGCATTATTTGCCAGGATTGTCCGGTACCGGATCATCTACTTAACCTAAAGTTATCGATAGATACTAAAAGTATTGACAAGCTCCAAGTGCATCGATAGATTGGCCCTGCGGTCGTCATCGGCTCCTTGGCCGTGAATGCCGGCCGAGTGGTTCCGCCTTTCTACAAAACCGAACCGAGGAATCCCATGCCAGTTCCGTCTCGTGCTCCGTCGTCATCGTTTTCGTCTTCTCTGTCGTCCGACCAGGCGCCTGACCGTGCCCGGCAGCGACGGGCGGTTGCCCGTCGCCCCGCAGCTGGCGATACGCCGTCGCCCCTGCGCGTCGAAGAGGTGCCCTCCGGCGTTGTCTTCGATGCGGCAGGCACGTCTCCCATCGAGACCGACCTGGCCCAGCTGAATCTCTCGTTCCTCCATGTCGCGCGCGAACTCGCACGCTCCGCGCGCGAAATCGCGATCACCCGGCTCGGCCTGGACGCCGCCGCCTGTGCGGCACTGTGCCGGCTGTCGGTCGCCGACCTGCAGGCGCTCGCACACTCCCACTCGCTGATCTTCGGCATGCGGGTCGATCCGGCCGATCTTTCGCTACATGCAAGACTCGCGCGTACGAACCGGGCCGCTTCCGAAGCACGGGTCCTGCTGTCGGAGAACCGCGGATGAACCTTCGCCTGCGTTGCAGCGAAGCGCCGGTGGTGGGCTTCGGCGCACGGCTCCAGGCAGCGGAGCGCCTGATCCGCCTCGGTGCGCGTGCGACCGTCGTGGCCGATGCGCTGGAGGTGAGCGGAACGGCACGCGCGCTGATCCGGAGGATGTACGTCGGCATCCGAGGGCCGGGTCGTCCGCGCGGTCCGTTGCCGTTCGACCATTTCGAACTGCTCGGGACCGTGGCCGCACGGATGGACGCATCCGTGTTCCTCGATGCGTGGCAGCGCTTGCGGGACGCAGGCTCGCAGCGAGGCGCAGCCCTGGCTGGTGCGTGGGAATGCCTGGAGGCTATCCGTCCGGCGGGCGCAGGGCTCGGCCGCGTGCTCGGTATCGATCAGTGCTGGATCCTCGCCAGGTCGCTCGAGCAGGAGGCATTGCGGCGGGTGCACTGCGAACACTGCGCAAGCTTCTACTTCGAGGCGTATCTCCGTCCTTGCCGTCCAGGAAAGCCTGCCGCCGCGTTCGCCCAGGCTGCGGCGCCGCAGCCGGCCCATCTGCGCTGCCCGCATTGCGCGATGCAGCGTGCTGCTGCGCGTCCCAGCCCGGCCGCGCGGATCGCACCGGCGCGTCCTGCTGGCCGGGCCGCACAGGTGCCGCGGCGCCGGAGGCGAACCTCTGCTCCTGCGCCGCGTCCGGCCGGCATGCACCCGCTCGCCGATCTGGCCCAGCGCTACGCCTGGGCGGAGGCGCTGTTCCGCGCGGGTGCGCGCCCGCCGATCGTGACCCATGTCACCGGGCTCGCGATGACCGGGACGCTGCGGCAGCTGTTCATCGAAGTGGTCGGACACAGTCCGCGCCAGGGTGCGCTGCCCCAGCTCGGCGAGCACGTCATCGGTACCTACGCCCGCAAGCTCCAGGCGAGCGTCGTGGCGGTCACCGCCGACCGCCTGGTGCGGGCGGGCTGCACCCCGGCGCCGACCCTGCTCGCTACATGGAACATCTACCGGTCACTGTTCGGAGCTTCGGCCCGCTTTGATATCAACGCGGTCGCACTCGTGCTGCGTGCGCGGCACCACCCCGACTTCACGCTGCTCGACTGCCGCGGATGTGGCTGTACTTACCTCGAACTCAGGCTCGATATCCCGGGGTCCCGCTGTCCGGTATGCCGGCAACTCGGTCATGCGCAGGCGGCCGCTGCATCGACATGAACCCGCCCGCGGAGCACGCCGGCCCGCAGCGGGTTCCGGCGCTGGATCTTGCTACTCTGGTGCAGCGGCACGCGGGCGGCTTCGAACGGGTCCGTGCATGCGGCGACTGGAGCGAGCGGCGTTTCCGGCAGTTCGCCGGCCCGGTGCTGCTGGCCTTTGCACGGCATGCGCACCTGTTGCCGTCCCGGCACGGCGAGGCATCGGGGTCGTTGCTCGATGCCGGCCTCGATGCATGCGCGCAGGCGGTGCTGGCTGAAGGTACCTGCGATCCGCGCGCCTCGCGTATCGAGCGCCAGGAGGCGGTCGTGCTGCGGGTGCTGTCGCACTGGACGGCCGCAGCCGCCAGGCGATGGCGGGTGTCCACCGCGCAAGGTCGACCGATCGTGCTGGCCGAGCGCCCGCTCGCGGACCAGCTCCACGATACGGTGCTGTGCGATCGACGGCTGGCCACCATGCCCGTTTACCTGATCGAGGCGGAAGCCAGCGCCGACTGCACGTCAAGCGCGGGCAAGCCGATCGACGCAGCAGGCCCGGCAGGATGCGTGTTGGGCATGGTGCTGCTGCTGCGCGCGGCGCCATCTGCGGCACTGGCGACGGCGTGCGTACCCTCGCCGTCACTGCTCGTGTCGCTGATCGAGCATGCGCTCGGGCAGTTGCCGCCGAGTCCGTTGCCGCCAGCCCAGGGTATGCAAGTCCTGGTGTCTAGCGCGGCGGTGCCCCTGTCGCCGGCGCGCCTGCGCGGCGCGATGCATGCTCTGGTCGCCGAAGGTCGATGGCAGGCCAATGTGCGGCGCGCGCGGCTGTGGCATCTCGACGGCCGGCTCTATCTCGCCTGGAAGACGGCATCGACGGAGCTGGCCGAGCGTCTGTCGCACGATCCGGCCGCGGTGCTGGCCGCGCTGGTCGCCCAAGGCATCGTGCTGCCCGGGCGGATGGACGAGGCCGCTGCCGATCCGGCCGCTGCGCTGCGCGCCATCCGCACGCCGTACACCGAGTCTCTGCCCGTCGTCGAGCTGGCCGATGCCGATGCCTGGCTGCGGATCGTGGCCGCTGCGCCGGGCGTGTCCTGCGCATCTGCACCGAAACCCGAGGGAATCGGGGCGGCGCGGCACCGCGCATGATGTCGGCGGGAGTACTGCGGGCAACCGAGGTGACCGGCATCGCCGGCTGGCTTTGCGCGGCGCTTGCCATGTGCGCATTGCCTACGTTCGCGCAGGCTGTCGCCGTGCCGCCCGTCCCGTTCACGGTGCTGGCCCTCGGCATGGCTGCGCTCAATGCGCTCTCGATCGCCCGGCGGGTCTTGACCTGCGGCGCGGCACGGACCGGCCACCCCTGGAGCGTCTCCGTCGACACCGCGATCGCCAGGGCGCGCCGTGCACCCGAGGCGCAATGGCTCGGCCGCGGTTTCGACTGGACGCCCCTGCACGCGCAGCGCATGCAGCGCGCGCTGCACGCCGGGCGCGGCGCGCCGCACGTGCGGCTGGTCGATTGGGTGGAGCCACGGCCCGGCGCGCTGTTCGTTCCGGCGGCTGCACTGTCCTCGCACACCCTCGTGTTCGGCCAGACCGGCGCTGGCAAGACGCGCCTGGCCGAACTTCTGGTCACCAGCTTCCTCGCGCGCCACCGCGATGCGGTCGTGCTGATCATCGATCCGAAGGGAGACCAGGGCCTGCAATCGCTGCTGTCGAGGGCTTGCACCGCTACCGGACGTGCGGACGCACTGGTCACGCTGCACCCGGCATTCCCGCAACAGTCGGTGCGCTTCGATCCACTGCGCAACTTCACGCGCGCCAGTTCGATCGCAACGCGCATCACGTCGCTGCTGCCCTCCGACGGACAGGGCGATGCATTCGTCCAGTTCGCCTGGCGTGCGGTCAACCGGCTGGTGGAAGCGATGGTCTACGCGGGCGAACGTCCGACCCTGGTGTCCCTTCGGCGCTGCCTGGAGGACGATGCACGACCGCTGCTTGCGCAGGTACTCGGCGCCTGGGAGGATCGCAACCGCGCCCGGCCGGCAGGTACTGTCACGGTCGGAGCCGCCGGGGCGCGAGCGGGTAGTGCCGGCACTCGTACCGCCCGCGGACGCGCGGGTGTGGTGCTGGAGCCGCGGCTGGCCGCGGCCGTGGCGCGCTACCGAGAGCGCGTCGGCAGCTTTCCCGGCGAGCGCGAAGCGGTGGTGGACGGCCTGCTGTCGCTGGTGATGCACGATCCCGTCCATCTGTCGAAGATGATCCAGAACGTGCTGCCCCTGCTGACGGCCCTCACCTCAGGCGTCCTCGGGCCCCTGCTGTCGCCCGATGCGTCCGACAGCGCGGACCGCCGTCCGGTGTTCGATGCGCGCAAGGTGATCGATCAGCGGCGCTGCCTCTACCTCGGGCTCGACGCGCTCGTCGACCCGATGGTCGCAGGCGCGATCGGCGCGATCGTGCTGGCCGATCTTGCGCAGGTCGCCGGTGAACTGTTCAACGAGCGTTCCAGTGCCCCCCGGGTTCCGGTCCTGGTTTTCGTAGACGAGGCGGCAGAGGTGGTCAATGCACCGCTCGTGCAGTTGCTGAACAAGTCGCGCGGCGCTGGCTTCTCGATCTGCCTCGCCGCGCAGACCGTGCACGATTACGAGGCCCGGCTGGGCAGCGCGGCGGCCGCCCGCATGCTGCTCGGCAATCCCGGAAACGTGATCGCCTTGCGCACGGCCGACCTCGATACCCAGCGATTCTGCGCGGGCAGCCTTGTCCCGGTGTCGATCGAGTCGGTCGCGCAGACCCGTTCGATCGGCATTCGCCCGCCATTGTCCGAGGGCGGTGCCGCGTCGTCGATCGGCGTTCGCCGCGACTTCCGGGAAGTCCCGTTGTTCGCGCCCGAGTGGCTCGGGCTGCTGCCCGACCTTCATTTCGTCGCCCGTATCGCGGGTGGCCGCACGGTCAAGGGTGAACTGCCGAGGCTGGCCGAACCCGTTGCCGGGAGGCTCCCGACGCGCGCGGCAGACGGCGAGCGGTACGGACCCGCGCGATGAACCCGCTTCGCCACGCCGCGGGCTGGCTGGCGCTGATCGGTGGCGCGGCTTTCGCCACGGCCACGCTCTGGCCATCTGCGGCACTGCAGCTCCTGTGCGCTGACTGGGAATCTCAAATGGCCGGATGGGTCGGGCCGGACCGAGCCCTCCGGATCGCCGCTGTCGTGCCGGCAGGACTCCTGCCCGAACTGCTCGCACTGCGCGCGGCCACGCTCGTCGCCTGCCTGTGGCTGCTGGTGCCGTTGTGGCTTGCCTCGGCGCTGCAGGGCTGGCTGATCGGTGATCTTCGACGGACGTCCTTCGCTGCCGCGAATCCGGTCGTGCATGCCCTCTCGGTGCATGCGGCGATCGCGATCCCCGGCGCGCTGCTGCTCGCGCTGGCGCTGCCGCTGTATGTCTCCGTCGCGTCCGTGCCAGCCGCGGGCACGCTGCTTTCGCTGGCAGTAGCCATCCGCTTCGCGCACCGGCCCGCATGGCGGGGATGAGGCCTGTGGTTTGTCCCCGCAAGGCGTGGTTCCGGCGAGCGCAGGCCTGCAGCCGCACGCGGACACTGTCCATCCCGTCGATCGAGACATGCCCGAGGAGCCGGGTCCTGATGGACACGCCAACCACATCCAATGCGGTCGCACTGCTGCGCGGCACGCTCGCGCCGCTGTCGCCGCTGTTCGACGATCCCGCGGTCACCGAGATCATGCTCAACGCACCGGGTGAGCTCTGGGTCCAGCGCGAAGGCCGGATCGAGCGCGTGCCCTGCCCGGTAACCGACGCGCAGGTGCAGGCCGTCGTGAAGGTCCTTGCACGGCTGGCCCGCCGCGACGCGATCGCGGGCACCCGCGACGGCATGATCGATGCGCGCTTCGACGGCATGCGCGTGGCCGCCTGCCTCTCCCCGACCGCGCTGCGCGGACATGCGCTGTGTATCCGAAAGCATCTGCCACGGCGGCTGAGCCTCGGCGAAATGGTGCGTAGCGGTTGCCTGACCGCCGAGGCGGCAACCCTGCTGCGCGGTGCGGTACGCGGGCGCTGCAACCTGATCATCGGCGGTGCAACCGACTCGGGCAAGACGACGTTCATGAACGCGCTGCTGGCCGAGATCTCGCCGCACGAGCGACTGGTGACGATCGAAGACACCCCCGAGCTGGATGTCGCCGCACCGAACTGGGTCGCGTTCGAGACGTCCGAGGCAGACGGCATCGGCGCCCGTGAACTGGTCCGGCTTGCCTTGCGGATGCGGCCGGACCGCATCCTGGTCGGGGAGGTGCGGGGCGCCGAGGCGTTCGACCTGATGCAGGTGGCGAACACCGGGCATCGCGGCGCCCTGGCCACGGTGCATGCGAACGACGCGCTCGGGGTGCTGAGCCGTCTAGAGACGCTGGTGCTGACCTCCGGCGTCCGTTGGCCGTTCGAGGCCGTGCAGCGCCAGATCGCCGAAGCCTTCGATCTGGTGGTGTTTCTGGCGCGCAGCCGGGGAGCACGCTGCGTGATCGAGATCCTGCGTATCGACGGCTTCGACAGCGCGCAGGGACGCTACCTCAGCACGGTTATGTTCAGGAAGGAGGACGGCGATGAGCTGCCCGGACATGCACCGGTCGCGTGACCGCGTGCGGGTACTCGCGATCGCGGGCTTCTGCGTGCTCGCCGGGCTGGCGCTGGTCGCGCTGCCGGCACTCGCGCAAGGTGTCGCCGCGCCCTGGGAAGGGCCGATCTGCGTCGTGGCCCGAAGCCTTTCGGGGCCAGTGGCCAAGGCGGTTGCGGTGATTGCGATCGTGATCACCGGCCTGATGATCGCGTTCGGCGAACTCGGCGGGGTGTTCAAGAGCCTGCTCGGACTGGTTTTCGGCGTGTCGTTCGCACTGCTCGCCGACCAGTGGCTGGGCCTCATCCGCGCAGGGGCATCGACCGCCTGCTTCGGCGCGTGAGGGGCCGTTCGATGGCGCCCGCTCAACTGCAGCCGGACCTGCGCAGCACGCCGGTCTACCGCTCGCTGCTCGAAAGGAAGACCATCGCCGGCGTCGAGGACCGGATGGCGATCTTCAATGCCACGCTTGCACTGGCTGTCGTTATGGGCAGCGGGCTCTGGTACTGGCTGGTCGCGGCGGCCGCCTTCCACCTCGCGATCGCGCGCCTGACCCGCCACGACCCCTGGCTGCGGCAGGTCTACATCGGCTACGCGCGCCAGTCCGACCGCTACGATCCCTGGCCGCGTACCGGACTGCGCCAGGGGCGGCGTCCGGCAGGCTTCGGACGCGACCTGCTGTGCTGAACCTGCGCCGTACCCTGCGCCGCCACCGCAGCGACTCGCGCGGCTTTGCCGAGCTCCTGCCCTGGATGATCCTGCTCACGCCCGCGCTGGTGCTCAACAAGGACGGTTCCCTGCTCGCCCTGTACGAGGTCGGTGGCATCGATGTCGAAGGGAGCCTGCCGGAATCGGTCGACCGCCAGGCGCGGCTGCTCGAGCGGGCGATGCGCGACTTCGACGAGCGCCTGTCGCTCTGGTGGATCGTCGATCGCCGCCGCGCGCCGCAACCGCCGGCGGCCAGCTTCGGACACCCGTTCTCCGCTTATCTCGACCGACTGTGGCGCGCGACGTTCAGCCGCGATCCGCAGTACATCAACCGGCACACGCTGGCGCTGACCTGGACGCCGGATCGCCCGCTGCCGGGCCGCTGGACGCTGTCGCGCCGCCACGCGTTCGCCAGCCACGCAGCGAGCCAGCAACGCGACTGCGAGCGCTTCGAAGAAGTGCTGCGCGGGTTTGTCGAAACCGGCGCCGACCTCGGACTCGACCGCCTGCGCGGGCCGCGTCTGCTCTCCGCGTTGCACGATCGGGCCTGCCCGGCCTCCGAAGGACAGCCGATCATCGAGGCCGGCGAGTACGCGCTGCTCGATGCCTGGCTTCCGGACAACGAACTGTCGGTGCAGGCCGACCGCCTGGTGTTCGACCATGTCGGTACGGTCGAGGTCGCCGCGCTCTCCGTGAAGGCATGGCCCGCGAGCACCTGGCCCGGTTCGCTCGACAGCCTGCTGAGCGTGCCCGGCGAACTGTCGCTCGTACTGGCATTCCGCTTCGAGCATCCGGCCCGGGCCGCGCGGCGTATCCGCGACATCCAGCGCCACCAGCGCAACCTTCAGAAGACGTTCGTCGGTTACCTGAAGGAGGCGATCACCCGTGAACCCACTACCCTGGTCGATGAAGGAAGGCTGCAGCTCGCACAGGACGCGTCCGATGCGCTTGCGCACCTCACCGCCGGCGGCGGCGTGTTCGGCCACTGTTCCATCGTCGTGCTCGCGCGGGGGGGCGATGCAGCCGACCTCGACGAGACAATGCGCGAAGCCGCCGGGCGCCTGCGCCGTCTCGGTTATCCGGTGATCCGCGAGCGACTCAACCTGCTGGCCGCATTCAGCGTGTCCATTCCCGGCCAGTGGGCGATGTCACCGCGCTGGTTCTTCGTGTCCGAGGCAAACCTCGCTGACCTCGCGCCGATCCGATCGTGCCCCGCCGGCAGCCCTTCCAACGCCCACCTGAGCGAGCAGTCCGGGCGCCTGCAGCCGGCACTGACCCTGCTACCGACCGATGCCCGCACGCCCTTCCACTTCGACCTGCATGTCGGCGACGTCGGCCATGCGCTGGTCCTGGGGCCGAGTGGCTCGGGCAAGTCGGTACTGATGAACTTCCTGGTGGCGCAGGGCCGCAAGTATCCGGGCTCGAAGGTGTTCATCTTCGACAAGGACCACTCCTGCCGGATCCCGACCCTGCTGCAGGGTGGCCTGCACGTGGACGCCGGCAGCGGGCATGAATCCCTGCGCATCAATCCGCTCGAGCGACTGTCCGATCCGGCGGAGCGCGAATGGCTTGCTCGCTGGCTGGAACTGCTGTTGACCGGGCGCGGGCATACTATGGGAGCGGACGACGACCGCGCGTTGCGCGAAGCGCTCGACCTGCTGTCGGCGCAGCCGTCCGGCGCGTGGCGGTTGCGATCGCTGGTCCCGCTGCTGCCCGGTCGCCTGGCTGGCGAACTCGAAGCCTGGGTTGGCAACGGTCTGCTGGCGCGCTACTTCGACCATGCGGGCGACGGCTGGCCGGCACCGGGCGGGCGCTACGAGACCGCGCGGGATGGCAGCGCCCTCGAGGGGCCTTCACCCGAGTTCACCTGCATCGAGATCGGCAGGCTGTTCGCGACGCCGCGGGTCGCCGCAGCTTTCCTCGACTATGCTTTCCGCAGGGTAGAGCGATCGCTCGACGGCAGCCCGGCGCTGATCTATGTCGAGGAGGCCTGGTTCATGTTGTCCGAGCCACTGTTCTGCCAGAGGCTCAACGACTGGCTGCGCACGATGCGCAAGCGCAACGCGGCGGTCGTTCTGGCGACGCAGTCCCTGGAGGAGATCGATGCGAGCCCGATCTTCGCCAGCGTGGTCGACAACATTCCTACCCGGATCTACCTCGCCAATCCGAACGCGGCTGCCCATGCCCGGCTCTACCTCGAGCGCTTCGGACTCAACGCAGCGCAGCTCGAGCGCATCCGGCAGGCCTGCCCGAAGCGCGACTACTACCTCACGCAGCCGGGTCGTTCGCGCCTCGCGAGCATCGTGTTCCCGCCGCGGCTGCTCGCGGCCCTGCGCTCCGATCCTCGCGCGCAGGCCGCGTTCGAACGCCACCGCGCCGGAGCAGCGCCAGGCTGGCGGCAGGATTACCTCGACGAACTCGCCGGGCATGACGGCACGCCGGAGACGGAGAGGCCGCAGTGATCCGCGGTGCAGCACGGGCTGGAGTAGTCCGTCTCGCGGCCTGCCTGCTGGTGGCCGGCGTCCGTGCCGCCGGCGCCAGCGGCGGCATGCCAGGGGCCGGCGCGATCGTGCATGACCCGGTGTCCTATGTGCAGCACGTGCGCAGCGTCCAGGCCGCGCTGGTTGCCGAGACGCAGCGCGCCCGGCAGATCCAGCAGCAATGGGAGTCGCTGTTGCTGCAGGAACGCCAGCACGACGCTTCGCTGCGCCAGCTGGCACGCCTGCGGCCGCAGGACCTGCAGTCGACGCGCACGATGTCCGGCGAGCAGTGGCAGCGCATTACAGAGTACCTGGGTCGGCTCGATCGCCTCGGCGGATCACTCGATGCTTTGCGGGCGGAGGCAGTCGTCACCCGGCAGGCCCATGCGTTGTCGCGGCTGACCTGGCCGGAGTACGTCGAACGCGAGCAGACCCTGGCCCGCGACCGTATCGACCGGCAACGCGAAGCATTCGCCGATGCGCGCCGGTCCATGGCAAGGGTCGAAGCCGATTTCGCCGAGGTGCGCGCGCTGCAGGCGCGTATCGTAGAAACCGAGGGCGCGCACCAGTCGCTGCAGATGCTCAACCAGCAGATGAGCCTGCTGGTGGCGCAGAATGCCGCCGCCCAGTCCCGACTGCTCGAGTCCGATGCGCGCAGCGCGCATGACGCGGCACGCGATGAATCCATCGCGGCGCGCGTCAGACGGCTTCGTGAGCTCGAGCGTGAAGCGGCGGACCGGCGTGCGGCCGAGTCGCAGGTGGTCGCGGCGCGCATGCGCGCGCAGGCGGCGGCGGCCATCGAATCGCGCCGCCTGCCGCGGTAGACTGCCATGATCGTGCGACGGCTGCTGATGGCCTCGGCATGCATCATCCTGTCGGCATCGCTGCTGGCAGCAGCAGTGCCGCCCGCGCATGCCGCCGCGTCCGGTCCGTCTCTCGAAGACCCTGCCGACCGCCGGCACGAAGGTCCGGTGGTCGCGGGAAACCGCGACGATTTCGATCGCGCCCTGCGCGCGCCGGTCGAAGGCATGGTCGAGGCGGCGGCGACGATCCATCGCCGCCTGCTGCCCTGGGGCCTCGACCTGCTGACGCTGCTCGCCGGTCTGTCGCTGGTGTGGATGGGCCTGAAGGCGGCACTCGAGCGTCCACCGCTCGGGATGCTGGCCGGCGACCTGCTGATGCTGTCGTTCACGGCCGGCATCCTGTTCGCGCTGCTCGACCACTGGGGCGCGGTCACCGACGCGATCGTCGGCGGGGCGGCGGTGGTGTCGCGCGCGGTGTCCGGAAACGTCCACGAAGGGCCGGCGGCGATACAGGGCGTACAGCGCATCCTCGATGCAGCCTTCATGCTGTGGGAGCATTCCGAGGTCGGCATCGGTTCGATGCTCGAGCCGATCACCGCACTCTGCACGCTGCTGTTCAAGCTCGCGGTGGCATTGCTGCTGCTGCTGTGCGGATGCATCTACCTCGGCATCTATCTGATGTCGATGACTCTGCTGTCGATCGCCTTCGCCCTCGGCCCGGTGTTCCTGCCATGGCTGCTGGTGCGGCCGGCCAGCTTCCTGTTCGACGGCTGGCTGCGCTTCACGCTCGTTGCTGCGCTCTACCAGGTGGTCGGTATCCTGGTGGTGACGCTCGTATCGCGCATGCACGAACCGATGATGGAGGGCATGGACGGTGCGATCGACACAGCCTCCGGCACGTTCAATTTCTACTACTTTGCCGCGGCCTTCCTGCTGTCGGGCGTATCGGCGATGCTGATGCTGCAGGTGCCGTCGATCGCGAATGCGCTGGTCAGCGGATCGATCGGCACTCGCCTCGGCCCGAGGAGTGCGATAGAGGCGGCCTCCGGCGGGTCGATACGGCGCGACGGTCGTGGCAACGGGGACGCCAACGGCAATGGACGCGGGTCTGCCGGGTCCGGTCCGGTAGCCGATCGGGAGGCTTCCGCGCGGGATGCCGCGTCCGCGAACGTCGCCCGCCAGGAAGCGGCTGCGGACCGCGGTGCCAGCCGCAGTGGAGGGGTGACGTGAGGGGTGAGACGTTGAAACGCGTACCGAGGGTTTCGTACAATCGAAATCCGACCCACCGCGGGCCGTCCAATGAGCAGCCGTCGAATGAGTCGTGTGTTCCGCCGCTCCACCTGCGTCCCCCTGCTGCTGGCTGGCTCGCTGCTGGCCGGTTGCGACCAGGCGCCAGTGCCACTGCGCGACCTCTATGCGCGCGACAGCGACTGCAAGCTCGATTGGGGCGACAACGGCCGCTGCGAAGAGACGTCGATGGCCGGTGGCGGGCATGGCTGGTACGGCCCCGTGTACAACCATGGCAGACGCGACACCGGTGGCCGCGACAACCGGTTCGGCGTCATCGACACCCGCAACGGCAACATCGAGTACGGCCGAGGCAGCGCGCTGCTGCAGAACTGGAATGCCCGCGCTGCGGCCGCGAGCCGCGGCAACCAGGTGGCAGGCAACGGCAGCACGACGCGCAGCGGCTTCGGCACCAGCGCGCGCTCGAGCAGCGGCGGCTGAGCATGCGCCGCGAACGGTGCACGCCGCGCCCTGACTGGCAGGCGAAGTGCGAGGCGGTCGGCTTCACGTTCCACAGTGCCGACGGCGGCTACTGGGACGAATCGGCGTGCTACGCGTTCACCGCCGACGAGATCGACGTGCTCGAGGCTGCCACCGAGGCGGTGCACCGCTGCTGCCTGGAAGCCGTCGATCGGGTGGTGTCCACCCGGGACTTCGAACGCTTCCGCATACCCGGCTTCGCCCATGCGATGGTGGCCGAGTCGTGGAAGCGTGCCGAGCCCAGCCTGTTCGGCCGGTTCGACTTCTCCTGGGACGGGCACGGCCAGCCGAAGATGCTGGAATACAACGCCGACACGCCGACCTCGCTGCTCGAGGCGGCGGTCGTGCAGTGGTACTGGCTGCAGGACACGCGCCCCGGCTGCGACCAGTTCAACTCCCTGCACGAGCAACTGGTCGAGCGCTGGCGTGCGCTCGCGCTGCCCACCGCGCCGACGCTCGCCTGCACGATGCACAACGACGAGGACGCCGACACGCTGCAGTACCTGCTCGATACGGCGCTGCAGGCCGGGCTCGAGCCGCGCACCATCGACGTCGAGGCGATCGGCTGGCGGCAGGATGCGTCCGGCTCCGGCGGCAGCTTCGTCGACCTCGACGGCCGCCCGATCGAGGCGCTGTTCAAGCTCTATCCCTGGGAGTGGATGCTGCGCGAGGCGTTCGGTCCCTGCATTCCCGGCTGCGGCACCCGCTTCATCGAGCCGCCGTGGAAGATGCTGCTGTCGAACAAGGCCATCCTGCCGGTGCTGTGGGAACTGTTCCCCGACCACCCTAACCTGCTGGCGGCGAGCTTCGATGTGCGCGGCCTGGGCGGCGACGGATGGGCGTCGAGCCATGTGAAGAAGCCGCTGTATTCGCGCGAGGGTGCGAACGTCAGTATCCGGTCGGCGCAGGGCGAACATCACGAGGGGGGGCCGTATGGCGCCGAGGGTTGCATCTACCAGGCCTATGCACCACTGCCACGCTTCGACGGCCGCTATCCGGTGATCGGCTCGTGGATCGTCGGCGACCGGGCGGCTGGCATGGGCATCCGCGAGGACAGCTCACCGATCACCCGCAACAGCAGCCGCTTCATCCCGCACTGGTTCGAGTGAACCGGCCGGCGGCCGAATCAATCCGTCAACGAGGAAACCCGATGGGCGTGCTGTTCGAATCGATGCTGGGCGTACCGGCCTTCCTGACCTACTTCGCCGCGACGCTGGCGATGGTCGTGCTGTTCATCGCGATCTACATCAGGGTCACGCCGTATCCGGAACTGGTGCTGATCCGGGAGGGCAATGTAGCGGCCGCATGCAGCCTGGCCGGCGCGCTGTTCGGCTTCGTGGTGCCGCTCGCGCGCTCGGTCGCGCAGAGCGTGAACCTGGTCGACATGCTGTCCTGGGGCGCGGTCGCGTTCGTGGTCCAGCTGCTGGTCTACCTGTGCGTGCGCATGGCAATGCCGGGCATCGTCACCGGCATCCCCGAGGGCAAGGTCGCGCACGGGTTGTTCCTTGGGGCGATGTCGCTCGCGGCGGGGCTGTTGAACGCGGCTTGCATGACCTACTGATCAGGCTTCCGGCGTGCCGGTATCGTCCGCGCCGCTGGCCAGTTCGACACGCGCGGCGGTCGCGAGGGCCTGGTAGCGCCGGCGGAACGCATCCAGTGCCTCTTCTTCCAGTTCCTCCAGGTCGAGCAGCGCATTGTGCGCACCGCGGGTGGCGCGGATCAGCTCGTCGAGCTTCACCTGGATCGCCTCGGTGTCGCGGTTCTGCGTGTTCTGGATCAGGAACACCATCAGGAAGGTGATGATCGTCGTGCTGGTGTTGATCACCAGCTGCCAGGTGTCGCTGTAGTCGAACAGGGGGCCGGTGACCATCCAGGCGAGGATGATCCCGACGGCGAGCGCGAACACCCTCGGGCGGCCGCAGAAATGCGAGGCCGACTTGGCGAAGCGGGAATACCATTTCGTGCGGGACATCGTGCGGCTCCTCCGGGACGGGTACGGGGACGGGTGCGGGTGCAAGCATGCGCCCTGCCGGCACGATCCGTTCCGTGGCGCGCGTCGGCATGCACGTGACGCATGCCGATCCGGGGCTGCCGATCAGCGCTTCGCGACCGTCCTTCGCATCACCGACACCCGGGGCTCGAAGCCCTGCTTCTTCCACGCGGCCACCGCCCGGTCGTCGCGCACCACCACCGCCAGCTCCAGCGTGGAGATGCGCTGCCGCCGCGCATGTTCGGACGCATGCTCCATCAGCAGGCTGCTCAGGCCGCGCCTGCGGTAGGCCTCCTCGACATCGACATCGACGATGTACAGCACCGGCTCGTATTCGAAGGTGTCGCCGAACAGCGGGTCCTCGACCTGCACGCGGGCGGTGAGGTAGCCGGCGAGCTGCAGCCGCGACTGTCCTTCGGCGCGGGCGATCCAGCCGAGCAGCGTGCCGGCGGCCAGTGCCCGCTTCAGGCGCGCGGTCGTCTTCTGCACCGTGAGCGCCGGCGTGAACGTCGGGTCGATGCCGCCGCTGGTCTCGGCCAGGTGCCGGAACCAGAGGTCTGCGATCGCCGGGGCATCCTCGGGCCCGGCGCGGTTCACGATGAAGCCTGCCGGCCGGTTGGCCACCCTCAACCGCCGCCCACGGTGAGCGAGATCATCCGCCACGGACCGGCATTCGGAGTCTTGCCCCGGCTGCGGGTGAAGCAGGCCCGTGCCTCGATCGCGCTGCGGATGTGCTCGGAAGCCACGTAACCACCGCCGTTCTTCAGTACCACCTTCACCCAGCGCTGCGATGTTCTCGATTCGTCTTCGAGGTCCCAGTCTTCCACGCCGACGATCTGGTGCGAAAGCGTGGTGATGATCGGTGCCCGGGTCGACGGCTTCCCGAAAACCGGCGCATCGGCGATGACCACCGCGGCGAACAGGTACGGATCGATCGTCGGCGGAAAGGTCACGGCGACATAGGGCAGGCAGAGCAGTCGCTCGCCGCTGGCCGCCTCGACCGGTGCGGCACCGAAGCGCAGCATCGAACGCAGTTCGGTCCACAGGGGCGAATCCTTCGCCTTCGCGGCGGTGTCGAGATCCCACTGCTCGACGAAGGCCTTCACGCCGTCGGGCTTCTCGAAGCTGTTACGAACCTTCGGGTCGAGGATCGACAGCAGGAACTTCACGTCGCGCTGCTCGACGGCGGTCGCCAGCCGCTTGTGGAACTGCAGCCAGGATGGATCCTGCGCGCCGGCGTCGACCGGCGGCAACGGGCCTTCCTGGGCTGACGCCGGCGCTACCTGCAGCGCCAGCGACAGGCCTGCCGCCAGGCACAGCGTCGCGAATGCACGCATCGGTCAGCGTCCCTTGAACTCGCCACGGCGCTTCTCGAAGAACGCCTGCAGCGCCTCGGCGTGGTCTTCGGTCTTGTGGCACAGCGCCTGGTAGCTCGAGCAGATATCGAGGTACTCGGGCAGCGGCATCCGCTGGGACAGCTTGAGCAGCCGCTTCGCGTAGCGCAGGGCCTGCGGCGGCTTGTACGACATCCGGCGCGCCATGTCCTGGGCGCGCGCCAGCAGTTCTTCCGGCTTCACCACCTCCAGTACCAGCCCAAGGGCGAGCGCCTCGTCGGCCTTGATCAGCCGACCCGAGAAGGTCAGCTCGGCCGCCCGCTGGTAGCCGACTGCGCGGGTCAGGAACCAGGAGCCGCCATCGCCCGGGATGATGCCGAGGTTGACGAAAGTCTCGCCGAACTGGGCTTCGGTCGATGCGATGCGGATGTCGCACATCTGGGTGAGGTCGAAACCGGCACCGACCGCCGGGCCGTTCACCGCGGCGATCACCGGCAGTTCGCACTCGTGCAGCGCCATCGGGATGCGCTGGATGCCCGACTTGTAATTCTGCTGCACCTCGTGCACCGGCACGTCGGTGCGCTGCTTCATGTTCTTCACGTTGCCGCCAGCGGAGAACGCCGAGCCTGCGCCGGTGAGCACCAGCACCGAGATGTCCGGGCAGGCGCTGGCCCAGTTCACCACGCTGACCAGTTCGGTTCCGATCAGCGAACCGGACAGGGCGTTGCGGATGTCATCGCGGTTGAAGGTGAGGGTGGCGACCCGGCCATCGATCGCAAGCGTGCAGTCGGTGAGCGCGGGTTGTTCGGCGAGCGTGCTGGCCATGGGCGGCTCCGGAGGGCGGAAGACGTAAAGGCAGGAGTTTACCTATACTGGTACCCACACCGGGG
>CANGXU010000033.1 GCA_947457885.1 Betaproteobacteria bacterium | reverse complement strand
TTTCGGCGCGCGAGATCGACATCAACGCCTGCTACCGCGAGCATCCGCGCGCTGACCAGCGGCTCCTTCTCGCCGCTGCGCCGCACCCGCAGGTCGGCGATCGAGAGCGAGAGCGCCTCCACTGCTGCGTCGATGCGATCCCCCGCGGCCGCAGCACGGAAGCGCGTGCGCAGGTCTACCTTGGCCTCGTCGATGTCGAACCGTACGAAGGGGGCGTAGTAGGGTGCGTAGTTGCGCGGACGTACCCCGGTCAGTTCCAGCGTGCCCTCTGCGCCTGCCGGTGCGACCGCAACCGCAGCTTCCAGCGCGAGCGTCTCGCCGAAGCCGGTACGGATCGATGCTGCGAGCCTGGCCGGATCGGCCTGCGTGCTGGACAGGCCCACTACCGACAGGTCGATATCGGCGAGTTCCGTCCGGAACGGGGCCTGCAGCGAACGATCGGTAAAGGCGACGCGGCCGTCGTTCAGCTCGAACCGATTCACGGAATAGCGCAGCGGTTGCGCCGGCGTGGCCTGCAGCTCCTGGGGCTTCGGACCCGCTGCATTCGCCTTCTCCGGACGCGGGGCGAGGGCCAGCAGGTTGAGCAAGCCGTCGCGGCCGCGCACCGCCTCCACGGACAGGCCGGTGACTGCGATCCGCGATATGTCGATGTCACGCGCGAACACGTCGATCGATTCGATGTCGACATCGAGCAGCGGCAGCGACAGCAGCGGTACCTTCGCGCCATCGGCTACCGCGAGGTCGCGCAGGCGCGCGGTGCCAGAGATGGTGAGCCGTTGCGGCTGACCGGCTGCGCGGATGAAGTACAGGCGCAGGTCGGTGTCGAGCGTCCCGGACGGGATGTCGAACGCGAGCGTTGCGGGGACGTAGCGGAGATAGCGCCCGATCGGCAGGCGGTCGAGCGAAAGCTGCAGCGAACTCTCGAGGGTGTCTAGGAAGGGTACGGTTTCTCCCTTCAGTTCGACGTCAGTGCCGTTGACGCTCGCCGAGAACGATGGGGTGACCTTGACCGCGACCCGCGCCGGCAGGTTGGACAGGAAGGGAATGCCTAGACGGATCGCGGTAACCGCGTGCCGGGCATCCTCGACACGGTCGTCGATGTCGACCTCGCCGCCGGACAGCTCGATGTTGTTGAGCGAGAAGTACGCCTTGCCGTCGCTCCTGGGCCGCTTTGCCAGCGTTTCGAGGATATCCGTGAAGTTGAACCGGCCACCCGGCAGCCGTACGACCTTCAGCCGGGGGGCGCTCAGTCTCAGCGCACCGACGACCGGGGCCAGGTTCCAGAGTGAACTCGACTCGACGTTCACGTAGAGTTCGTCGAGCGATGCAAACACGTCCTTCGAACCCGCTTCGTAAAGGCGGAAGCCGGACACGGTCGCCGACAGCGCAAACGGATTCACGGAGATCCGCTCGATCGAGACTTCCCGCCCGAGGGCTTTGGTGGCCTGCTTCACGATCAGCGATTTCGCCACCGGTGGCACGATGAAGTATCCCGCCAGCACGAAAAGCACGAACAGCCCTGCCAGGTACAGCGCCAGCCTGCGCAGCCATGGGCGGCGGAAGGAGATCTTCATGGCGCGTAAACCCAGAGGTCGGCCATCAGCGTGCAGCCTGGCACTGGCAGCGGCCCCGCCACCTGTACTGCCGACAGCGGCAGGTCGAGCCCTGGCAGCCGCCGCTGGAACGTGCGCCAGGCTGCGTCGAGCCCCGAGAGGTCGGTCATGAACAGTTGCAGCCGCACCATGTCTTGCAGCGACGTGCCGGCCGCCTCGCACAGCGCCGCGGCGCGGTCGACGATCGCGTCGACCTGGGCCTCGACCGTGCAGCCGAAGTGTGGCTGCCGCGGATCGGGCAGGCATCCGGGCAGCGGGCCATCTGCATCGGCTGCGAGCAGGGCGGAGCAGAGCAGCAGGTCCCCGGCGAGTACCGCGCCCGGTTGCCCGTCGATGCCTGTGTGGAACCCGGCATCGATGTTGTGCCGGCGAGTCGCCGTGCCCTCGACCAGCCCGATCGCATTGATCTCGAGCCGGGCGTCCTCGATCGCGAAGCCGGGCGTGGAGGTCGGGATGTAGCTCACCGCCGGGCGTGTCGCCGCGTCGGGAAACCAGCGGTGCCACACCTCGTTGAATGCTGGCAGGTCGTTCATGTCGCGCAGGTAGACCTGCGCCTTGACCATCGATGCGATCGACGAGCCGGCACCCTCGAGCGCGACGGCGATCTTCTGCTTCATCGCATAGTCGGCCTCCAGCTTGATGCGCGTGCCCTTCCACAGGTGGCCGTCGGGGACCTTCGCCTCCGGTGCGATGCCGCCGAGGTCTCCCGGCTGATGGGCTGCCATGAAGCCGGCGATGAAGACGAAGTCGCCCGCGCGTACCACCGGCGCGAAGCCGGACGTCGATGGCACGTGCAGTCCCGGCGGATAGACCGGCTCGATCGGTGCGTCGAAAAGGGGTGTGAGCGCCAAGAACTGGGCGTCGATGTCGGCGCCGTCGAGCAGCAGCCCGGGCATCAGTACCGAGGTGGTCGGGGGGACGATCGTCCTGAAGCGGCGCACGCGCTCGGTGTGGTAGTGGCTCACCGCACCCCAGGTCGTGAAGTACTGGTCGCTGCGCACGATGCGGTCGAGCGCGCTGCCGCCGGCCGCGAGTACCTGCTCGAGACGGTCGAACACCCGGGCCGATTCGCGCAGGTGCTTCGGCGCGCCGGACAAGGGCGCCTGGCTGCGCAGTACATCGGCGGCGATGCCGCCGGTCGCGGGGTCGATGGCCATCTGGCCGGTGGCGAATACCCAGCGTCCGGCCCGCACGCCGCGCGCGAAGCGAAGCCCGCGGTCGGGGCCGAGCGCCACCGGGAGCAGCGGCTGCGTCCTCACGCTGGCGGCGCCGGCCGTGGCGGACGGTCGAGCGGGTCGTCGGGTGCGGGCGGTTGCGGACGGCGCCGGGGCGGATCGGTGTCGGGGCATGGGCGTCGAAAGGTGCATGAAACCAGAGTAGGCTACACGATGCGCGGTGGCGAGCGCATGTCGCAACGGCAGCCGTGCCCGGATGCGCCGGGCGCCATCACTTGTCCTCCGGCAACCCCGCACAAGCCAGCCGCTCGCGCGCTCGCGCGAGCGCCCGTTCGATCACTGTCCGCCGGCGTCCGGTGTCGATGCCTTCAGGCTCCGTGGCCAGCCCGCCGAGCTTCATGCGGGCCTTCTCGGCGAAGCGTGCGGCGCGTTCGGCGGGCTCGCGTGCCAGCCGGCGCTGGCGGAAGCGATGACGCTCGCGCACCAGCGCCGGATCCGGGCGTGCCTGTCCGGCGGGGCGGTCCACCATCGTGATGCAGTCCACCGGGCAGGGGGCGACGCACAGCCGGCAGCCGATGCATTCGGCGGACAGGACGGTATGCATCCGTCGGCTCGCACCCACGATCGCATCGACCGGGCACTTCTGGATGCAGATCGTGCAACCGATGCAGGCAGCTTCGTCGACGAGCGCCACCTGAAGCGCGGCATGTCGGTGCACCGGTTCGGTCATCGGGTCGAACGCGTCAGCGCGTACCGCTGGCGCCGCGCGGCAGCGGCTGCCAGTGCCCGTCGATCAGGCCCTCCATCGGCTGGAAATTGATCTTGTAGGCCATCTTGTGGCTCTGGCTGATCCAGTAGCCGAGGTACAGGTACGGCAACCCGAGCTGGCGGCAGAGGTCGATCTGCCACAGGATGTTGTAGGTGCCGTAGCTGGATCCGGGCGAATCGGGCTCGAAGAACGTGTAGACGGAGGACAGCCCGTCATGAAGCCGGTCGACGATGCTGACCATGCGCAGCGTGCGTGCGTCGCGCTCGGGCTCCCGGAACTCGACCAGGTGCGATCGGATGTTGCTCTGGAGCAGGAAGTGGCGGTACTGCTCGCGGCTGTCATGGTCCATTCCGCCGCCGGAATGGCGCAGCGCCTGGTAGCGGAGGTAGAGTGCGTAATGCTCCGGCGCATAGCGCAGGTCGAGCAGTTCCGACGCCAGCCCCGCATGGCGCGCCTGCGCACGGCGCTGGGACCGTGTCGGCTCGAACGCATCGACGAGGATGCGCACCGGCACGCAGGCCCTGCAGTTGTCGCAGTGCGGGCGATAGGTGAACGCACCGCTGCGGCGGAAGCCCGAGCGCACCAGTTCACCGTAGACCGCGGTGTCGATGAGGTGGCTGGGCGTGGCGACCTGCGACCGCGCCATGCGGTCAGGCAGGTAGCTGCACGGATAGCGTGCAGTCGTGTAGAACTGCAGCACCGAGATCGGGAAATCGTTGAGCCGGGTCATTGTCGATTCAGCGTCGGTCCATCTTCGATCAGGCGTTGATCGAGCCTGATGCGGAAGGTCGATCACCCGCGCCGACGCCGGAATCGATGCCCCTGCAGCCAGCAGGCCACGCGCACGGGAATCTGCCGACGGCAACGGACCGGTCCCCACCCTCACATTCGTAGTGTAGCAACTCCACAAGCCGTGCTGCGAAATCCGTCCGTGGGATCTCGCGGGCGCCGAAGCTCGCCAGGTGGTCGGTGCGCATCTGGCAATCGATCAGCCCGAAGCCCCACTGATCAAGCTGGCGCACCAGGTGCACGAATGCGATCTTCGATGCATCCGGCACTCGCGTGAACATGGATTCGCCGAAGAACACGCGGCCGAGCGCGATCCCGTAGAGCCCGCCAGCCAGCCGGCCGTCGATCCAGGTCTCCACCGAATGCGCATGGCCCTGTTCATGCAGCGTGCAGTAGGCATCGATCATCGCGGGCGTGATCCACGTACCGTGCTGTCCGTCGCGAGGGCCGCTGCAGGCCTCGATGACCTCGCGGAATGCGGTGTCGACGCGCACCTCGTGGCCGGGCTGGCGCAGCCGCTTGCGCAGCGACCGGCGGACATGCAGTTCCGGCGGCAGCAGGACCATGCGCGGGTCCGGGCTCCACCAGAGGATCGGATCCCCCGGGCTGAACCAGGGAAAGATGCCCCGCGAATACGCATCGAGCAGGCGTCCCGGCGACAGGTCGGCACCGGCTGCCAGCAGGCCGGACGGACGGGCCAGTGCGGCCTCGAGCGGCGGGAACGGGTGGTGGGGTTTCAGCCACTTGACCATCGCATCATTCTACGCGGTGCCGCCGGCGCGGATCGCGGTTGATCCAGATCAACCCGGGCCGGCGCCGGCTGGCACAGGATTGCATCGAGGCTCAAATGAGCTTGGCCATTCATCGAGGAGGACGGAGCAATGAAGATCGCCCGATTGCCTGCCGCAGCTGCACTGATGGTCGCCGGATCCGCCGCGTTCCTGGCCCCCCCCGATGCCAATGCACAGCTGATGGTGCGTGGCCGTGCGCTGTACATCGCGCCGCAGGAGCGTTCTTCGCCGCTCAGCCTCGGGGTTTCGAACGAGGTCACGCCGGAGCTCGACCTGAGCTGGTTCTTCACGCCGAACATCGCGGTCGAACTGATCCTCGCCACGCAGCGCCACGACGTGACCAGCGCCGGAGTCGATATCGGCAGCCTCAAGCACCTGCCCCCGACGCTGATGCTGCAGTACCACTTCACGCCGTCACAGGACTTCAAGCCCTATGTGGGGGCCGGCGTGAACTACACGCGCTTCTACGACGTGAACCTCGGTGGCGGCACACTGACGGTCGACCGGTCCAGCACGGGTGGCGCGATCCAGGCGGGCTTCGACTATCGCCTTTCCGGGCAGTGGTATCTCAACGTCGATATCAAGAAGATATGGATAGAGACCGACGTGAAGTCGACAGCCGGCGCGTTCGTGTCCAACCTGAAGATCGATCCGGTGCTGTACGGTGTCGGCATCGGCTACAAGTTCTAGGCACCGATGATGCAGGAGGCGGGTGCCGCTGCCAGCTGTTTCCACTGCGGACTGCCGGTCGGATCGCCCGGCCTGGCCGTGCGTATCGGCGGCAGCCTGCGCGAGATGTGCTGCGCGGGTTGCCAGGCGGTCGCGCAGGCGATCGTCGATGGCGGCCTCGAGCGCTACTATGAGCATCGTGCGTCTCTGCCCGCCTCTGCCGCGCAGGCCGTGCCGCCGCAGTTGGCGCAGTTGCGCCTCTATGACGACCCGGCGGTGCAGGCCGGTTTCGTCCGTCCGGTCGATGCCGCCGGGCGCCGCGGCGGCGTCCGCGCCGAGGCCCTGCACGACGAGCGGGAAGCTGCGCTGCTGATCGAGGGCATCACCTGCGGTGCCTGCGCATGGCTGACGGAGCGAACGCTCGAGCGGGTGCCTGGCGTCACTGGCGTCGAGGTCAACTACGCTGCCCGTCGGGCACGGGTGCGCTGGGACGCTTCGCGCGGTTCGCTGTCGTCGATCCTCGCAGCGGTCGCGGCCATTGGCTACCGGGCAAGTCCGTATGACGCTGCGCGCATGGACGACCTGCACCGGCGCGAGCGCAAGCGTGCGCTGTCCCGGCTGGCCATCGCGGGCCTGGGCATGATGCAGGTGATGATGTACGCGGTACCGGTGTGGCTCGCCGATGGTGACATGACCGGCGATGTCGACATCCTGATGCGCTGGGCCGGGCTGATCCTCACGCTGCCAGTGCTGGTCTATTCGGCCGCGCCGATCTTCGGGTCCGCCTGGCGCGACCTGCAGTCGCGTCGTGTCGGCATGGACGTCCCGGTGGCGATCGGCATCGCAGGAGCGTTTTCCGCCAGCGTCTTCGCGACGGTCACCGGCAGCGGCGACGTGTATTTCGATTCGGTGACGATGTTCGTGTTCCTGCTGCTCGGCGCGCGCTTCCTGGAATCGCAGGTACGTGCCCGTGCTGCCCGGGCCACCGATGAACTGGCCCGACTGATTCCCGCCACTGCAACGCTGCTGCCCGCCTGGCCGGACCCGCAACCGGCGGAGACGGTGCCGGTTGCGCGCTTGCGGGCGGGCGACGTGGTGCTGGTGCGGCCCGGGGAGCGGATCCCGGCGGACGGGCGAGTGCTGGACGGGGCAGGAGAGGTGGACGAGGCCCTGCTCACCGGCGAGAGCCGCCCGGTGCTGCGCGATGCGGGCATGCCGGTCACCGGAGGCGCGGTCAACCTCGTCACCCCACTGGTCGTAAAGGTCGAGCACGTCGGAGAGCAGACGGTACTTGCCGGCATCGTCCGGCTTCTCGACCGCGCGGCGGCCGAGAAGCCGCCGCTGGCGGCACTGGCCGACCGCGTGGCCGGGCAGTTCGTGCTGTGCCTGCTGCTGGTGGCCGCGGGCACCGCGCTCTGGTGGGGCGCGCACGATCCCGCCCGTGCCCTGTGGATCACGGTCGCGGTGCTGGTAATCACCTGTCCGTGTGCGCTGTCGCTCGCCACGCCTGCGGCGCTGGCGGCCGCCGCCAGCAGCCTCGCGCGTGCCGGGTTGCTCCCCACGCGCGGCCATGCGATCGAGACGCTGGCGCGCGCGTCCGTATTCGTGTTCGACAAGACCGGCACGCTCACGACCGGCAGTCTGCGGGTCAGCGCCTTCCTGCCTGCGCCGGGTGCTCCGTTATCCGCGCAGGCGCTGTCGCGCCTGGGGGCCGCGCTCGAGCAGCGCTCCGAACACCCGATCGGTCGCGCGCTCACCGACCATGCGCGGCGACTGGCGGCCGGCGGTGTCGAGGGTGTGGCCGCGCCGAGGGTCGACGCGCTGCGTCACGTCCCGGGCGGCGGCGTGGAAGGCATGGTCGACGGCCACCTGCTGCGCCTGGGTACGCCAGCGTTCGTCGCTGCGTTGTCCGGAGCCCCCGCACGGCCTGCGGAACGCAGCGCACTGGCCGCGATGCAGCGCGGCGAGACCTGCGTGCTGCTCGGCGACCGGCAGGGCGTGCTCGCGACCTTCCTGCTGGTCGACCAGTTGCGCCCGGGCGCGCGCGAACTGGTCGCAGGACTTCGAGCGACCGGGGCGACAGTGATGCTCCTGTCCGGCGATCAGCCGGAGACGGTTGCTTCGGTGGCGTCCGCGCTCGGGATCGAGCCGGATGCAGGGCATGTGCGGGGCGGGATGTCGCCGGAGGCGAAAGTCGCGTTCGTGCGCGGGCTGCAGGCGAAGGGTGCGGTGGTGGCGATGTTCGGCGACGGTGTGAACGATGCGCCGGTGCTGGCGCAGGCACAGGTATCGATCGCACCGGCATCCGGTACGCAGGTTGCACAGGCCGCCGCCGACATGGTGTGGCTCGCCCGCGGCGACCGGGCCGACATGCGCTCTCTGTTGCACGCGATCTGCGTCGCCCGCTGCTCGCTCCGGGTGATCCGCGGCAACCTGATCTGGGCTGCCGCCTACAACCTGTTTGCGGTACCGCTCGCGATGGCGGGCCTGGTCACCCCCTGGGTCGCGGCAATCGGCATGTCGGCCAGTTCGCTGCTGGTGGTCGGCAATGCGATGCGTCTTCTCCGGCGCGAAACGCCTGTAGCGCAGGCCCCGCTGCTGTGCGGCCGCGATGCGCCGCCGGTTTCGCCGTCCTCGCTGTACATTGCCGGGCATCAACACCTGCCCAACGAAGACCGCGCCGTGAACAACCTGGGCCTGCGCCCGGCCAGAGCGCCGTAGCGGCCGATCGGAGAATGTGATGGATGCACGCATTGATGTCGAGCCGCAGGTCGAGTCGCTGTTCGATCCTGCCACCTGCACTTTCACGCATGTCGTGCATGCGGGCGAGGGCAGCGCGTGCGCGATCGTCGACCCGGTCCTCGATTTCGATCCCAGGTCGGGTCGTATCTCGCACGGCTGCGCGAAACGGGTGGTCGAGACGGTCCAGCGTCTGGCGCTGCGCGTCGAATGGATCCTCGAAACGCATGCCCACGCCGACCACCTGAGCAGTGCGCGCTGGCTGCGTGACCAGCTGGGCGGCCGTATCGCGATCGGCGCTTCGATCAGCTCGGTGCAGTCGGTGTTCTCGAAGCTGTTCAACCTCGGCCCCGGATTCGCCACCGACGGTTCGCAGTTCGACCATCGGTTCGTGGCCGGGGAAACGTTCGCCATCGGCAGCCTGCAGGCAGTCGCGATGTACGTTCCGGGCCACACGCCCGCGGATTGCGCATACCGCATGGGGGATGTCGTATTCGTCGGCGATACGTTGTTTCCCCCGGATGTCGGTACCGCGCGCTGCGACTTCCCGGGCGGGGATGCGGCGATGCTCTACGAATCGATCCGATCGCTGCTCGAACTGCCGCCGCAGACGCGGCTGTTCATGTGCCACGACTACCCGCCGGGCGGGCGGGAGCCTTGTCCGGTGACGACGGTCGAGGCGCAACGGGCAGGCAATATCCACGTGCGCGACGGCATCGGCGCCGCCGAGTTCGTCGCGATGCGTGAACGACGCGATGCAACGCTCGCCATGCCGGTGCTCATCCTGCCGTCGATCCAGGTGAACATCCGCGCCGGCGAACTGCCGCCGCCCGAGGACAACGGCGTGCGCTACCTGAAGCTGCCGATCGACGCGCTCTGAACGCGCCGCAGCCTGCGCGCGTCGGCCGCATGTGCGCTGCACCCCGGTACCCGCTGCGTCAGGACTCCACGGTCGCCGATGATGCGGCGGGGCGGTCGTGCAGTGCCCGCCACGCCGCCACCGGCCCTGGGCTGCCTGCGGCGGCGAGCCGGCGCAGGATGACGCGCAAGTGCGCACGTGCGCGGCGGCCCGACGGGCGGGGGAAGGACTGCGGCGCCTGTCCGGTGGCGATCGCCGCTTCGACCTGCCCGCGCAGCGCCCGTTCGTCGGCCAGCCCGAACCGTTGGAACAGTCGGCCGGAGACGTCGTCGGCCTCGCGCGAGTAGGGCGTGCGCCGGCCCAGACCGTCGCGCCATGCGCCCGGCGGGTGAAGCATGAGAACCGGTTGCCAGCCGGGAGGGATCGGCGTGTTCGCGGAATGGGTGCGGCCGCTCGCCAGCAGCGCCGGCAGCAGATGGGTGTGCGGTCCCTCGGGCGATCGCCCGTCGGGCATCGGTATCGGTGCCGTGACTTCGATGCGGCCTGCAGGAGACAGCAGTACCCGGTGCGGCTGTGCATGCAGGAAGGTCGCCATCAGCGCGTGCAGGGTGTCGCCCGTGGCCGCCTGTCCGGTTGCCGCGTGCAGCGCCTCGATCGCGTTCGGATCGGCGCTGCGCACGCAGAAGCGGACCGCTCCCAGGCCGATGCCGAGGTCGTAGAGCGCCATGGTCCGGTCGGTCGCGCGCAAGGCCTGGTGGTCCGGTCCCATGGGTGTCACCACGCCGCCAGACAGTGGTTCGATCGCTGGCATGCACAGTGCGAGTTCGCTGCTCCAGGTGTCGGGATCGCTGCCCGGGACGTCGTAGGCGATGACCCGTGCCGCCCCGCGCGGGGCGATCCTGATCGCTCCGCGGGCGGTAACCATCGACATGGTTCGCGCATCGTCTGCGCGCAGTGCAGGCTCGTCGGCGTCGCGATGGAATTCGCCGATCGCGCCGAAGGTGCCGATGCTCCAGCCATTACGCGGGTCATCGAGCGCGGGGTGGAGCAGCGCGAGCAGGGCAGCAGGATCGAGCAATCGAGCGTCGGTATCGGGCATGGCATCGGTTTCCATCGGGCTGCGCTTCGGAGCGACATCGCCGACCGATGTCTCCTCGCAGGCGGGTGGCAGGTGAGGCGTTCAGGGAAAAAGCTCGCCCATCCGGCGCGCAAACGCATACAGGTCCCGGTTGCGTTCGCGAATGGCGGCAAGCATCGGCCGCGCCTCCGCGAGCACGCCGGCGGCGTCGAACGCGGTGATGCGTCCGGCCTCGACCAGCACCCGGCCGTCGACCACCACCGTGTGTACTGAAGCACCCGTTTCGCTAAAGACCATCTGCCGGACCGGATCATTGACCGGTGTCCATTCCGGGCGGTCGAGGTCGTAGAGCACGATGTCGGCCCGGCAGCCGGCCTCGATGCGGCCGATGTCGGGCAGGCCGACCGCGGCGGCGCCGCCCGCCGTGGCCATCGCGAGGGCCTGGCGGGCGGTGACCCACCGGCGCCGGTCCGGTTCCACCACGCGCCCGAGGCAGGCGGCGAGCCGCATCGCTTCGTGCAGTTGCTGGTTGTCGTTGGTCACGTTGCCGTCGCTGCCGAGGGCGACGGTCACGCCTGCGGCGACCATCCGTCCGATCGGTGCGATACCGGTGCCGAGTTTCAGGTTGCTTTCGGGGTTGTGCACGACCACCACGCCGTGGCGCGCGAGGCGCTCGATGTCCGGGTTGTCGATCCAGATCGTGTGCGCGCAGGACAGTTTCGGCGACAGCATCCCGAGCCGTTCGAGGTGCTCGACCATCGTGCAGCCATGGCGTTCCTGCGCGAGGCGCGTCTGTACCTTCGATTCCAGCAGGTGCGTATGGATGCCGACGCCGAAGCGCGCCGCGATGTCCCGGCTCATCTCGAGTAGGGCGTCCGTGCAGCGGACCGGATTGGTCGGTGCCGGGAACACGGAGAGGCGCCGTTCCGGCGCGTGGTAGCGGCTGATCGCGTCCTCTGTCAGCTCGCGTGTCTCGGGCAGCGGTTTCGGCGGCAGCGGCGCGACCCGCTGGAGCTCCGCAGCAAGCCCGGCCGGAAGCTGCATGTCGCGCGGGAAGATGTCGCCGAACGTATCGTCGAAGATGCGCACCGCGAGCACCATCCGCATGCCGCTTTCTCGGTAGGCCCGCACCGCGGCCGCGATGTCCTCGGGACCGAAATTCTGCGCCGGGAAATGGTCGATCGCGGTGGTCACCCCCGAGAGGAGCATCTGCGCCGCGTTGAGCATCGCGCTGACGTAGACCTCGTGTGGCGTGCGTCCGCTGGTGTCGGCCTGGTTGAGCCACATGAAGGCCGGGTGGCTCTCGGTGTCCATCGTGCCGGCGAGCAGCGCCCCGGGGGAGTGCGTGTGGGCGTTGACAAGGCCGGGTGCCGCGAGCAGGCCGCAGCCGTCGATCACGCGGTCTGCCGTCGGCGCCCCGTGATCGTGCGCTTCGCCATGCGCGCGCACCGAGGCGATGCGCCCGTCCACGATGCTGATGTCGCCCCGTTCGATGAACCGGTCATGCCGGTCGAGGGGAAGGATCGCGACGTCTCGAATCAGCAGTGAACTCAAGATAGACTCCGGGGGGAGGACGGTGCCTGGGTTGTGATCACAGGCGGCCGCTGGTCCCGGGGTCCTCCCGGGGCTGTGCGCGGACTATAGAACAGGCAGCCACGATGAGCGAATCTGATCGGGTCCAGAGGACGGTGGTGTCCCCTGCAGCGCAGGCGCTGGCCAGGCAACTGGCGCCGAATGTCTCCTATGCGCGGGTGCTTGCCGTGCTGCAGGAACTTCTGCGCGTGCCCAGTCCGCAGACCGCGCTGCTGGAAGCCGAGCCGCAGCTGCGCGAGTTCATCCGCGTCGCGATGATCCCGCGCATGGCGGGTCTGGGCTTCACCCGGGTGCGGCAGGATGCACTGGGCAACATGATCGCCGAGATGGGTCCGACCGACGCGAAGCGGTCGCTGATGCTCGTGATGCATGCGATGAACCAGCCGCCCTCCACGATGCCAGACCCGTACGGCGCGGTGGTGATCGACGGACGGCCGCACGGCATGCCAGGCCAAGCCGTGCTTGGCAAGGGTGCCAGCGAGCAGAAGGGCACGCTGGCGGCGGTTATCCATGCGATCGAGGCGGTACGCGACTCCGGCGTGCCGCTGGAAGGCCGGCTGGTCCTGCTGTGCCTTGTCTCCGGTGAAACGGGCGATCCGCTGGCGATCAGCCATGTGGTCGAAAAGGAGGGCGTGCGTGCCGACCTCGCCTATGTCTACGGCAACGCCATGCAGCTGCAGCTCGGCAACCGTGGCCGGGTCGACGTGACGGCCACGGTCAGCGGTTCCCCGAGCCATTCCAGCCGGCCGAACGAAGGCGCGAATGCGATCGTCGGTGCGATGGAGTTCCTGCGCCGGCTGGCGGTCGAGATCCCGAACACGCGCAGCCATCCGGGCCTGGGCACCGCATGGCTTACGTGCAACGGTATCGAGAGTTTCCCGAAATCCACGCACACAGTGCAGGGAACCTGCGTCGTGAAGCTCGACCAGAGGCTGCTGCCGGGCGACGATCCACAGGCGGCCGTGGCGAAGATCGAGGCGGTAGCCCGCTCGTTGGACGACTGGCCGGATCCTGTCTCGGGCAAGGCTTTCCGGGTGGCGGTCGAGGCGGGTGCCTACATGTACCCGAGCCTGGTATCGGAAGACTCGCTGCCCGCCCGGCTGCTGCAGGCCGGCTGCAGCGCGATGCTCGAACGCGAGGTCGGCACTTTCTACGGTCAGTCGGCGCACGACCAGGGCTACCTGAACCACGTGGGTATCCCCACGGCCAACTTCGGCCCTGGCGAACAGTCTTTCGCGCATACCGACCTCGACCTCGCGTCGGTCGACAAGGTACACGACGCGGCAAAGGTGTACGCGTGGTTGATCGCAGGCTACCTCGGCCGCGACCCCGCCTTCGGCCGCGATCCTGCACAGTGAATCCGTCCCGGGAAGACAGAATGTCCGACGATCAAGCCAATCGTGCCGCCAACCTCGGCTACTTCTTTGACGCCTCGGTCGCGCGCACGCCCGACAAGACGGCCATCTACGACCTGTACGGCGGCACGGAGCGGCAGGTCACCTACGCCATGCTGGACGAGCGGGCCGATCGAGTCGCCGGCCTGCTGCACGGGCTGGGCATACGCGCAGGGCAGCGCGTGGGCATGGTGGTCGGTAACCGTTCCGAGTTCCTCGAGATCTTCTTCGGAACCATGCGCACCGGCGCGATCCCGGTGCCGATCAATACCCGCCTTGCCCGCGACACCCTGAAGTTCATCCTCGAGGATGCCGAGTGTGCAGCCGTGTTCGTGGAGCCGGCGGCACACCCCTCGGCCGTCGAGGTGGCGCAGGCCGCGGGCATCGCGCATCGCATCTCGACCGAGCCGGTGACCGCACCGGGCTGGTTGACCTACGCACAGGCGCGCGACGGCAGCGTGCGCTTCGATGCGCCGCCCCGCCTGGTCGCGGACGCGCAGGCCTTTCAGCCCTACACCTCGGGTTCGACCGGGCTGCCGAAGGGCGCCATGATGACCCACGCGGGCATGCTCTGGTACGTCGATTACAACCAGCGCTACTGGCCGACGTCCAGCGGGGCGCGCGGGATGATCGCGCTTCCCCTGTTCCACAAGAACGCGATGCGCGGCACGGTGAAGCCGGCGCTGTTCGCCGGCGCGTCGTTCGTTCTGATGCCCGGCTACGACCCGAAGGGCTACCTGGAGGCGCTCGCGAAGTACCGCTGCACCTACTCGCGCGGCGTGGCTGCCGTGTTCACGATGCTGCTGCAGCAGCGCGAGCTCATCGCCTCGCTCGATCTCTCGGCGCTGAAGAGCCTTACCATCGGTTCGGCCGTGGTCACGCCGGAACTGATGGACGAGGTCGAGCGGGCACTGCCCGGTGTCAAGGTCGGCGAGAGCTACGGGCTCACCGAAGGCGGCAGCCCGTTCCGCGTGCCGCTGGACGGGCGGCCGGTGAGGCGGGGTTCGGCCGGCGTGCTCGCGCCCGAGATCGGCATCCGGCTCACCTCGGAGGACGGCACGGAAGTGGATGTCGAGACGCCGGGTCCGGTCGAGGGCGAACTCTGGCTGAAGTCGCCCTACAACTGCATCGGCTACCACAAGCGCCCGGATGCCACGCGCGAGAAACTGGTCGACGGCTGGCTGCGTACCGGCGACGTTGTGCGGCGCGACGCGGACGGATACTTCTACTTCAAGTCGCGCATGGACGACATGTTTTCATGCGGCGGCGAGAACATCTATCCCAAGGAGGTCGAGGACCTGCTGTTCCGGCATCCGGCCGTGGCCAATGCCGTGGTTGTGGCAGTGCCGCATCCGGTCAAGGGCTGGGTGCCGGCGGCGATGGTCGTGCTCAACCGCGGCACCCAGGCCGATCCCGACGAGATCCGGGCGTTCTGCCTCGAGAACGGCCCGAAGTATGCGCATCCTCGGCTGGTCAGGATCGTGCCGGAGTCTGAGTTGCCGTTGAACGGCGCCGGGAAGATCGATCGCCGTGCGGTCAAGGATGTGCTGGCCGGGGCCACGATCGGGGTCGCGCTCGCCGGGTAGGGCTGCCGCGCGAGTCCCCGGCAGGCCGGGCTACTCGGGCTGGAGCCCCGCTGTCTTGATGATCTTGCCCATACGCAAGAAATCCTCGCGTGCACGCGTACCCAGTTCCTCGGCCGATACCGGCCACGCATCTGCTCCGAGGGTGGCAAGCCGCTCGCGCACGTCAGGGGCGGCCAGCGATTTCACGATCACCTCGTTCAGGCGTGCGACCACTGCTGGCGGCATGCCGGCCGGACCGAAGATGCCCGACCAGAAGTTGAGCGTAGCCTCCGGATAGCCGGCCTCGGCGATCGTCGGCACCTCGGGCAGCAGCGGGGTGCGCTTCGGCGACAGCATCACCACCGGCCGCACGGTGCCTGCCTTGATGTGCTGCAGGGCCGATGGCAGGGTGTCGACGACCATCGTGATGTTGCCCGCGAGGACGTCCGGGTAGGCCACGCCGGCGCTCTTGAACGGTACATGGATCATGTCGACGTTGGTCAGCGAGCGCAGCATCTCACCGGTGAGGTGGCCGACGCTGCCCAGTCCGGAGGAGCCGTAGCTCAGCTTGCCGGGATTCGAACGTGCGAAGCCGATGACTTCCTTCAGCGTCTTCATCGGCTGGTTCGCGCCGATCGACAGGATGTTCGGCGACAGCGCGACGCCAGCGATCGGCGTGAATGCCGTCTGAGTGTTGTACGGCACCTTCTTCAGCATGTGCGGCGCGATCGACTGTGTGGTCAGGCTCGACAGCATGATCATGTAGCCGTCGGCATTCGCGTTGGCCACGACGTCGGCGCCCACGGTGCCTCCGGCGCCGCCCCGGTTCTCGACGATCACGGTCTGCCCGATCACCTCCGACATCTTCGCCGCCATCACGCGCCCGAGGATGTCGGACACTCCGCCGGCAGCGAACGGCACCATGAAGCGGATCGGCCGGTTCGGATAGACGTTGCCCTGGGCTGTTGCCAGGGCCGGGGCCAGCGCGGCGCCGGTGGCCAGCAGCGCCGATGCGGCAAGCATGGAACGGCGGGTGAGGCTCGGGAGTACGGCGAAGATGGGATGCGTGCTGCTGGACATGGCGGTCCTCCTCGGGTTTTCCGGCACGCTGATGCACGTTCCATACCAGTCTGCAGCCTGCGCACGCGCGGCCGGCAGCGCCGTTACGAGCCGGATCTCGCGACGGCGGGCATCACGATGGTGCGCCCGGTTCAGCCGCGGGTCCAGCGGCGCGCAGTGACGGTGCGTCATGTGCCCGCGGGCGCGCATGGCTGCCGGTGCGTCTGCTCGTCGCCGCGAGCGCCCGGTTGCCAAGACCCGCGATGGCGGGGTAACGTGTGATCACAGCGGATCGTGATCCGCTGCCTGCCGGAGCCGTCTTGCCTACTGCATCTGTCTCTGCGTTCACGCCCGCGCCCGCCCTGCTTGCCCTGTCGGCGCTTGCGATCGCGCTGCGGCCACCGGTGTCCGCACAGCCGGGTGTCTGGCCACACCGGCCGGCGCGCATCATCGTCGCCTTTCCGCCCGGCGGCAGCATCGACACCGTCGCCCGGTTGACCGGCCAGCGCCTGGCCGACGCGCTGGGCCAGCCGTTCGTGGTCGACAACCGCGCGGGGGCTGCCGGCATCATCGGCACCGATGCCGTGGTCCGTGCTGCCCCGGACGGCTCACCCTGCTGATGGGCAGCGCCTCGGCCATCAGTTCCGCGCCCAGCGTCTACGCGAAACTGCCCTGCGATCCGCTGCGCGGCTGGATCGGGCTGCTGGCGCCGTCCGCCTCGCCGCGCGAGATCGTGCTGCGCATCAACGCCGAGGTACACAAGATGCTTTCCGGCGACCTCCGCGCCCGGCTGTTCGAACTCGGACTTGACGTCGCCGGAGGCAGTCCCGAATCGTTCGGCGCCTTCACCAAGGCCGACATTGCGCGCGATGCCTCGATCGTCAAGGCCGCCCGCATCCCGTCGCAGTGACCGGTCCCCGGCCGCCGGCACCGTGAACCGCTCATGAACCGCGCAGTGACCAGGAGACCGACGTGACCTTCGCCAGCGCAGGACGCTGCGAGCGCACCGGGCGCTTCGGCGTCGCCATCTCGACCAACCCGGTGGCCGTGGGCGCGCGCTGTCCGTTCATCGCGCCCAATGTCGGCTTGGTGGTGACCATGGCGACTACCGACCCGCGCATCGCGTTCCGGCAGATCTGCGTGATCGACCACCATCCGGAGCCGATCGCCGAACTGCGCCGCATCTACGACATTCATCGTCCGCTGCTTCCATACTATTGCGGTCGTCCCGGCGATCCCGAGGCTTTCGGTCGCGAGAACGAATGGATGGAGAAGCAGGGCAAGCCCTGCATCCTGTAGCACCTGCAGAACGAAGCACCCACTAGGAGGAGCATGCAATGCCCGTCACCGGTTCCGAACTCGTCGCCCAGGCCCTCGAGAAGCATGGCGTCGATACCTTCTTCTTCCTGATGGGCGCGCCGATGCTCGGCGCCGAGAAGGCCTGCATCGATCGCGGCATGCGCGGCATCGACGTGCGCCACGAGCAGGGAGCCGCGATGATGGCGCATGCCTATTCGCGGGTGGCGAACAAGTCCGGCGTGTGCATGGCCTGTTCCGGGCCTGGCACGATCAACCTGGTCAGTGGCCTGGCCACCGCGCTGGTCGACTGCGCGCCGGTCGTCGCGCTCGGCGGGTCGAGCCCGTGGAGCGAGTGGGGCACCGGCAGTTTTCAGGAGATCGACCAGGTCGCGCTCGCGCGCCCGATGGTCAAATGGGCCGAGCGTTGCTACGAGACGCGCCGGATCCCCGAGATGATCGACCTGGCGTTCCGTACGGCCTGGGCAGGCAAGCCCGGCCCGGTCTACCTCGATTTCCCGACCGACGTGCTGCTCGGTTCGGTCGACGAGGCCGCGGTGGTCTGGCCGAAGGTGAGCGGCCCGGTGCGCAGCCGCCCGCAGGCCGACGCCACCGGCGTGGAGGCGGCAATCGGCATCCTCGCTGCAGCCGAGAAGCCGGTCGTGCTGTCCGGCAGCGGCGTGCTGTGGTCTGATGCCGCCCCCGAACTGCGCTCGTGGATCGAGACGAGCGGAATGCCGTTCTACACCACGCCCCAGGGCCGCGGGGTGGTGCCGGAAGACCATCCGTTGTGCTTCCCGAACGCGCGGTCGACCGCGCTCAAGGAGGCCGATGCCATCCTGGTCGTGGGCACCCGCGTGAACTACGTGTTCGGTCACCTCAAGCCGCCACGCTTCCGTGCCGATGCCAGGGTGATCCGGATCGACGTCGATCCGGGCGAGATCGCCTCGACGCAACGCCTGGACGTCGGGCTGGTCGGCGATGCGAAGGCCGTGTTGCTGCAACTGGCCACCGCGGCGCGGGGACGGGTCGACGCGGTACGCTATGCCGGCTGGCGCGAGCGGCTGCAGTCGATCAACGTCGAGAAGCAGGCGGCCCAGGAGCGCGACCTGTCGACCGACCAGATGCCGATCCACCCGCTGCGGCTGTGCAAGGAGGTGCGCGATTTCATGCCGCGCGAGGCGATCCTGTGCGTCGATGGCCAGGAAATCCTGAACTACGGTCGGCAGTCGATCCCGACGCACGTGGCCGGGCATCGGCTGAATTCCGGCCCGTTCGGCACCATGGGCGTCGGCATGCCCTTCGGCGTGGGTGCGAAGATGGCCAAGCCCGGCACGCCGGTGATCGTCCTGCATGGCGATGGTTCGTTCGGCCTGAACGGGTTCGAACTCGATACCGCGATCCGGCATCGCATCCCCGTACTGGTGGTGATCAGCCTGAACGGCGGCTGGACCGGCGATGCGGAGCGCAAGAAGCCCGGGCGCGACCTCGGCTATACCCGCTACGACCAGATGGCCATCGCCCTGGGCGCGCATGGCGAGTATGTCGAGCAGCCGGAAGATATCCGCCCGGCGCTCGAACGCGCGCAGCGTGCGGTCGATTCGGGCATCCCGGCGGTGGTCAACGTCGTCACCGACTATCGTGCACGCGCGGCGACCGTGCGCTTCTCGCAGCTGAACGCCTGAGCGCCGTACCCCGGCTCCCGCAGGACCTTCAATGGAGGAAATCGCCATGATCAGGATGCTCGCCATCGGCCTCGCCGCCGCCGGTTTCGCCGCGCCGGCGGTTGCCCAGTCCTGGCCGGCCAAGCCGGTGCGCATGGTGATCGGCTTCGCGGCCGGCGGCAGCGTTGACCTGGTCGGTCGCATCATGGCGCCGCGCCTGTCCGAGATGCTCGCGCAGCCAGTGATCATCGAGACGCGCGCGGGCGCCGGCGGGAACATCGCCGGCGAGCTGGTCGCGCGCGCGCTACCCGACGGGTACACGATACTGCTCTCGAGCGGTGGCGCGCTCGGCGGCAACCTCGCCATCTACACCCGGATGCCATACGACCCGTTGAAGGACCTCGCGCCTGTCGGCATGCTGGTCTACCAGGGCAACGTGCTGATCGTGAATCCCTCGGTGCCGGCGAAGACGGTGAAGGACTTCATCGTGCTCGCGCGCGCGCGCCCGGGCGTGCTCAACTACGGGTCGGGCGGCAACGGCTCGTCGCAGCACATGTCGGGCGAACTGTTCGCCAGCCAGGCGAAAGTGAAGATGGTGCACGTCCCCTACAAGGGAGGCGCGCCGGCGATGGTGGACCTGCTCGGCGGGCAGGTCGACCTGATGTTCCAGACCATCCCCGAGGCGCTCCAGCAGGTGAAGGCCGGCAAGGTGCGCGCGCTCGGGGTCACCGGCAGCCGAACCTCGGCGGCCCTGCCCGGCGTGCCGACCATCGCGGAGGCGGCGCTGCCCGGGTTCGAATTCGAAGGCTGGATGGGCGCGGCCGTGCCGCCGGCGACGCCAGCGGCGATCATCGGCCGGTTGAACGCCGAGCAGAACCGCATCCTCGGCGAGAAGGACACGCGCGCGCGGCTGGCCGAGGCCGGGCTGGACCTCGCCGGTGGTACCGCTGAACAGATGGCGGCGATGATGAAGGACCAGGCCGCGCGCATGGTGCGCCTGGCGAAGGACGCCGGCATCCGGCCGGTCGACTGATCGATGGTGGCAGATTGATGGCAGATGGCAATTCCTGGGATTACATCATCGTCGGTGCTGGTTCAGCGGGCTGCGTGCTCGCCAACCGCCTGTCCGAGGACCGGCATGCGAAGGTGCTGCTGCTGGAGGCGGGTGGTGCCGACTGGCATCCACTGATCCACATCCCGCTCGGCGTCGGCAAGCTGCACGAGCATGAGTTGTTCGACTGGGGGCTGCACACCGAGCCGGAGCCTGCGCTCGGCGGCCGTTCGCTCGAGGCGATGCGCGGCAAGGTGCTCGGTGGGTCTTCGTCGGTCAACATCATGACCTGCACCCGCGGCGACCGGGGCGACTACGACCGCTGGGCGCGGCAGGGCGCGGCTGGCTGGACATACGCCGACGTGCTGCCGTACTTCAGGCGCAGCGAACGCTGGGAAGGCGGGGCCAGCGAGTACCGCGGCGGCGACGGACCGACAGGCGTGCAATGGTCGCGCTTCAGCGATCCGCTGAACGACGCGTGGATGGCAGCGGGACGGGCGGCCGGTTATCCCGTCAATCCGGACTTCAACGGCGAGCGGCACGAAGGCTTCGGCCACGGGCAGTGCTTCATCGATCGCGGGCGCCGCTCGTCGGCGGCGGTCTCGTACCTGCGGCCGGCGCGGGCGCGCCCGAACCTGAAGGTGGTGACGGGGGCCTGCGTCACTCGTATCGTCGTCGAACGCGGCGCCGCCACTGGCGTGGAGTATCGCGTCCGTGGCGGCATGGTCCGGGCGCAGGCGGCGCGCGAGGTTATCGTATCGGCCGGCACCTTCAACACGCCCCAGGTGCTGATGCTGTCGGGCATCGGCCCTGCCGCACAGCTCGAGGCGCACGGCATCCGGGTGCTGGCCGACCTTCCGGTCGGCCGCAACCTGCAGGACCATGTGGCGGTCGCGCTCACCTTCTCGCGCCAGGCACCGGGACCCTTCCAGGCGCAGCTGCGCGCCGACCGGATGATCGCGAGCATGCTGCGCGCCTGGCTCACCGGTACCGGACCGGCCACGATGCTGCCCAGCGCGCTGTATGGGTTCGTGAAGTCGCGTCCGGAACTCGAGGTACCCGACATCGAATTCATGTTCCGCTGTGCACCGCAGAAGCCCGCGATGTGGTTCCCGCTGCTGCATCCGGCCGTTGCCGATGGCTACGGCATCCGTCCGGCGCTGCTGCATCCGAAGAGCCGCGGCGAGGTCACGCTGCGCTCCGCCGATCCGTCCGAACGGGTACGGATCCTGTTCAACCTGTTGTCCGATGCGCAGGACATGGCCACGCTGGTGGAGGGCTACGAGCGCGCGCGCGACCTGGCCCTGTCCGGGCCGCTGGCACCGTTCCGCGGCCGCCAGCTCGCCCCCGGGCCCGAGGTGCGTACGCGCGCCGAGGTCGAGGCGTGGATCCGGCGTACTGCGGTCACCGTGCATCATCCGGCGGGGACGTGCAGAATCGGCGCCGGATCGGATGCCGTGGTCGACCCATCGCTGCGCGTGCATGGCATCGAGCGACTGCGGGTGGCCGATGCGTCCGTCATGCCGGACCTCGTGTCCGCGCACATCAACGCCTGCGTGCTGATGATCGCCGAGCGCGCAGCAGACCTTGTTCGCGGGCGTTCGATGCCCGCGGCGGAATCGACTCGAACGGGAGTGAACGCATGAACAATCGCTTGATCGCAGTCGGGGCGCTGGTGGCGCTGGTGGCCTGCGGTGCCGTGTCCGCGCAAGGCTGGCCGAACCGGCCGATCCGCCTGATCGTGCCGTTTGCTGCTGGCGGGCCGTCCGACGTCGTCGGCCGCGAAGTGGCCGCCCGACTGCAGGAGAACCTCGGGCAGCCGGTGATCGTCGATATCCGCGCCGGGGCGAACAGCACCATAGGCGCGACGATGGCGGCGAAGGCCAATCCGGACGGCAACACGCTGCTGATCGGCTCGGTGGGTACCTTCGCGATCAACATGGTCAACTACAAGGATCCAGGCTACGACTCGCTGCGCGACTTCGACCTGCTCAGCCTGTCCGCCAACACGCCCAACGTGCTGGTGGCGAGCACGAAGGTGCCCGCGACCAGCGTCAAGGAAGTGATCGCACTGCTGCGCGCGAACCCGGGCAAGCACACGTTCGGCGTCGCCGGGCTGGGCTCGTCCGGCCACATGACATCCGAGCTGCTGATGCTGCGCACGAAGACCAGTGCGATCATCGTGCCGTTCAAGGGGGCCGGCGCGACCATGGGCGCGATGCTCGGCGGCGAGGTCGATCTGACCTTCACCAGCCTGGGCAGCGCGGCCAACCACATCCGCAGCGGCCGTCTGCGTGCCATGGCCGTCACCAGCGGCAAGCGCATCGCGCAGTTCCAGGAAGTCCCGACCCTCGCGGAGCTCGGCTACAAGGACATGGAGATCCTTTCGTGGCAGGGCTTTGCCGCGCCGCGCGGGCTGCCGCGCGACATCTTCCAGCGGCTGGAGTCGGCACTGATCGCGGTGGTGACGAACGGGCAGGGCCGCACCAACCTGGAGAACCTGGGCTGGGATATCGACGGCACGACGGGCGCGGTGTTCCGTGACAAGCTCGCCCGCGAGATAAAGCTGTGGCGCGAGGTGGTGACCACTGCGAAGATCAAGATCGACTGAGCGTTTCTACCGGAGGAAGCATGGCACTGGACACCGACGCAGCCAAGCGCGTACTGGCACGCATCGACCGCGATGAGCTGGCGCAGCTCGGCTGCGACCTCACCGACATCCCCAGCCCGACCGGGCAGGAGAAGCAGGTGGCCGATTTCATCGTCGACTGGTTCCGCCGGCAGGGACTGAAGGCGATCACCCAGGAGGTCGAGGCCGGCCGTCCGAACGCGGTGGGTATCCTGAAGGGCTCCGGCAACGGTCTGAGCCTCGGCTTCAATGGCCATACCGACACCAGCTTCACCGGCACCGATGAAGACCTGCGCATGGTGCGCTCGGTCGAGCCGCAGTCGGAACTGCGCGGATCGATCGTCGACGGCCGCGTGGTCCGCGGCCTGGGCATCTCCAACATGAAGGGCGGGGTCGCCTCCTTCATGATGGCGGCCAAGGCGCTGAAGGCGAGCGGCGTCGAGCTGAAGGGCGATGTCGTGTTCGCGGCGGTGGTCGGCGAGATTTCGCGCACGCCGGTCGGGCCGTGGCAGTCTAAGGAGTATCGTGGCGAGGGGGCCGGCACCCGCCACCTGCTGACCCACGGCATGCATACCGATTATGCGGTATGCGCCGACTGCTCCGACCTGAACATCGTCTGGACCCAGACCGGTGTCGTGCAGCTGAAGATCGCGACCTACGGCAAGGCCGAGGCCGCGTGGGGTTCGGACCGGGCGCAGATGCCGATGTCCGAACTCAACGCCATCGTCAAGATGACCCGAGTCATCGCCGCGGTCGAGCAGTGGGCCGACGGCTTCGAGCGCGACAACGTGTACCACTCGCCCACCGGGCCGTTGTTCCCGAAGGTGAACATCGGCGCCATCGAGGGTGGCGCGCCCTACCGGCCCAACTATTTCCCGGGTGTCTGCACGATCTACGTCGACATCCGGATGCCGCCGCAGGTACGTCCAGTCGAGATCAAGGCACAACTCGAGCGCGTGCTCGACGCCCTCGGAATCGAGTACGAGATGGACCTGTACAAGTCGCTGCTCGGCCACGAGGGCAAGGGCGTGGAGCCGCTGGTCACCGCCGCCGAGGGCATCTATCGGCATCTGTTCGGTGAGGCCATCCGGCACGAGGCACCCGATCGGGCCAGCATCTGGACCGACACCAATGTCTACAACGAACTGGGCATCCCGGCGATCAAGATCGGTCCGCGCGGCCGCCGGATCGGCCCGCGCGCGGAAGAGATCGAGATCGACGTGATGGTCAAGGCCGCGCAGATCTACGCGCTGATGGCACTCGATATCTGTTCCCGTGCGCGGCCGGCGAAGGGATGACCGGTCCGGACGCGCCCGGCCGTAACCGGGTGGATCCGAAGAAGCTGCTGCTCGGCAAGTGGACGGCAGTTGTACCGCGCGACCGGGAGAAGCACTTCCTCGTGGTCAAGGTGCTTGACCCGGACGTGGCCGGAGGGGCGCCGACGAAGGTGCACCTCCAGGCCGTTCTCTCTCGCCGGGTACTGACCGTACCCTGGCGCGAACTGGAGGATCCAGCCGTCTGGAAGCAGGGCTGGGTGCAGGTGTCCTAGGCGAGGATCATCCGTGCGTCGGCGATGACCAGCCCGTCTGCAGTCGCGATCACCGGGTTGAGATCGATCTCGGCGATGCCGGCGTCGGCAGCGGCGATCGCGGCGACCTTGACCAGCAGCGCCGCGAGTGCGTCGCGGTCGACGGCGGGAAGGCCGCGTACGCCGTCCAGCATCTTCCGTGCACGGATGTCGCCGATCATCTCGAGCGCATCGTCCCGGCTCACCGGCAGCGCACGGAACACGACGTCACGCACCGCCTCGACGAAGATCCCGCCGACGCCGAACAGCAGCACCGGGCCGAACTGCGGGTCCTGCGACACGCCGACGATCAGTTCGACGCCGCGTGCGGCCATCGGCGAGGCCAGTACGCCTTCGATGCGGGCGCCCGTGACATGTTGTCCGACTGCAGCGAGGATATCGGCCGTCGCACCGCGCACCGCTGCCTCGCCTTGCACGCCGAGCCGGACGCCACCGGCGTCCGACTTGTGCAGTACGTCCTGCGACACGACCTTCAGCGCCAGTGGCCGGTTGCCCAGAGCCGCGATCGCGGCTGCGGCATCCCCGGCGTCGCGCAGCAGGAATGACGGTGCGAGGCTGGCCCCGCAGGCGGCGAGCAGGTCGCGCGCTTCGGTCTCGAGCAGCGCCGTCCGGCCGGCGGCGCGGGCACCGGCGACCACCGTCGCCGCAGCGGCTGGCAGTGGCGCGGCGGCTGGTGCAGGCGGCGACGCCATCCGGCGCCGGGCCTCGGAATAGTCCGCAGCCGATGCCAGGCACTGGGCAGCGATCTCGATGTGCCGGTAGAACGGCACGCCGGCCTTGCGCAGCACGTCGAGTGCCGGCGTCCGGTAGTGCGCGTAGTGCGATTGCACCACCACCGGCTTGCCGTGCCTGCGCATCAGGTCTGCGAGGTCGCGCGCGACCTTGAACTCCATATCGGCTACGCCTTCGCCATAGCGCCGCGCATAGCCGCCGAAGAAACCGGTCAGCATCAGGGCGTCGACATTCGGATCGGCCAGGATCGCCTCACCGCACAGCCCGTAGTACTCGGCGCGCGGATCGGTGCCGCCCCCGGCATCTACCGGGTTCGAGATCGCGGACGCGTTGGGCACGATCTCGTGGATGCGCGCCTGGGTCGCCTCAGACAGCGGAGCGATCACCAGCCCGCGTTCGGACAGCGCCTCGGCGGCGACCGTTATCACGCCGCCGCCTTCCGACAGCACAGCCACGCGGCGCGAGCGCATCGGCGGCAGCAGGTGCAGCGCCTCGGCCACCGGATACAGGCAGTCGGAACGCTCCAGCAGCGTGATGCCCGCCTGCTTCAGGACGCCGGAGGCCACGGTGTAGTCGCCGGCGAGCGACCCGCTGTGCGAGCGCGCGGCGCGCACGCCCTCGGCGGTGCGGCCGGCCTTGAACATGACGATCGGCTTCCTGGGCGTGACCCCGCGAGCGGCTGCGATGAACGCACGGCCGTCCTTGAAACCTTCGATGTAGGAGATGACCGCGCCGGTATCGGGATCGTCGCCCATCGCGGACAGGTATTCATGGAACTGGATGTCCGACTGGTTGCCCACGGAGAGCAAGGTGTTGAAGCCGAAATACTGGTGGAACTGCGCTTCGGCGAGGATCGACAGCATCACGTTCGCCGAATTGGCGAGCATCGCCGCCGGACCGCGCGGGATGTCGAACCAGGCGATCGCGTTGCAGGCCTCGCGCGCGGTGAAGATGCCGTTGGTGTTCGGCCCGATCAGCCGCACGCCGTACCGGCGCGCGACCGCAACCGTCTGTTCTTCGAGCAGGCGACCGGCTTCGCTCGCCTCGCTGAAGCCGCCGGCGAGCAGGAGCGCACCCCTGACGCCCTTGCGGCCGCAGGCTTCGATCACCTCGGGCGCAGCCTTCGCCGGCGTGCATACGAGTGCCAGGTCGACCTCGCCCGGCACCGCCTCTATCGAGGGGTAGCACTTCAGGCCGAGGATCTCGCCCGACTTCGGATTGATCGGGAGGATCTCGCCCTTGTAATGGTCGGTGATCAGTGTGCGGATAGCCCGGTAGCCTCGCTTCTCCGGGTCGCTCGACGCACCGATCACGGCCAGGCGTCTTGGATTCAGGATGCGATCGAGGGGGTGGGTAGATGTGGACGGTGAGGTCGGCATGTCGGCGGCTCTGATCCGTGCGGATGGGGTGGCAGGAGTCTAGACCGAGGGCCCGGCACCGACAACGCATCCCTGCCCACGGATGTTCGCCCTTGCGGCGAGGAAATGGGCATCATGGGCGGGTGGATATCCTCTACCTCCTGGTTCCGCTGTCGGTGGTGCTCGCGATCGCGATCGGTGCGGCGTTCTGGTGGGCGGTCCGCAACGATCAGTTCGAGGACATGGAAGGTCCGGCACAGCGCCTGCTGCTCGACGATGACGACCGGGTCGCTGCGCCGGAGGCCGGGCGGACGGTGCCACCGGGCGCAGAGGCGGCACCGCCCGGATCGCCACCCGCCTCGCCGCCCG
>CANGXU010000032.1 GCA_947457885.1 Betaproteobacteria bacterium | reverse complement strand
CTCGGTTGGGTCGGCATGATCTCGATCGGCAGCATGTACTACCTGATCCCGAGGCTGTTAGGCCGCACCGAGATGTACAGCGTGCGCGCGATCACCCTGCATTTCTGGGTGGCGACGATCGGCATCGTGCTCTACATCACCGCGATGTGGATCGCCGGCGTGATGCAGGGCCTGATGTGGCGTGCGGTCAATGCAGACGGCACGCTGACCTACACCTTCGTCGAGAGCGTGAAGGCCACCTGGCCGTACTACGTGGTACGGCTGGCCGGTGGGACTCTCTACCTGGGTGGCATGCTGGTCATGTGCTGGAACGTGTGGAAGACCGTGGCCGGCAGCCGGCCCGTCGATGCCGCGATCCCGGCGCCCGCGCTGGCACACGCATAAAAGGGCAGGGCGCCGGCCGGCGGCTGCCGGGACCGGTCGGACGGCAACGCAGTGACGAGAGGTACCGAGATCATGGGCATGGATGGCGGACATCAGGCGATCGAAAAGAACATCGGCTGGATGGTGATGCTGGTGATCCTGGTGGTGAGCGTGGGCGGACTGGTGCAGATCGTGCCGCTGTTCTTCCAGCGCACCACCACCGAACCGGTCGCAGGGCTGAAGCCCTACACGGCGCTGCAGCAGGCAGGCCGTGACGTATACGTGCGCGAGGGCTGCTACAACTGCCATTCGCAGATGGTGCGTCCGCTGCGTGCCGAGACGGAGCGCTACGGCCACTACTCGGTGGCCGGCGAGTTCGTCTACGACCATCCGTTCCAGTGGGGCAGCAAGCGCACCGGCCCCGACCTCGCGCGCGTCGGCGGACGCTACTCGGACGAATGGCACCGGATCCACTTCAACAACCCGCGCGACGTGGTGCCCGAGTCGAACATGCCCGCCTATCCATGGCTGGCGCGCACGCCGGTCGACGGTGCGTCGCTCGGCAGCCACCTGCGTGCGCTCGCCCGCGTCGGCGTGCCGTACAGCGAGGACGAGATCGCCGGTGCGCAGGAGGCTGTCGAGGGACGCAGCGAACTCGATGCCCTGATCGCCTACATCCAGGTGCTCGGCACCAGCCTCAAGGCCGGCACCACCCCGGTCGCGGCCAACCCCTGAGGAGTGCGCGATGACCACCGGTGACCTGCAATCCCTCCTCACGCTGATCGCGTTCGTGACGTTCGTCGGCATCGTCGGCTGGGCATGGTCGGCGCGCCGGCACGAGGCGTTCGGCGAAGCGGCACGTATTCCCCTCGATGACGACGTGCCGTTCCAGTCCTGCGCCGGCGCGAGGCCTGCCGTCGATTCCGGATCAAGGGAGGCCAGGTAATGGCTGATTTCATCTACGGCTGGGTCGGCATCGCAATCGCGGTGGTGACCATCGTCTCGATCATCGCCTGTGGCTGGTTCCTCAAGGCGAACACCACCCGACGGCTGCCTGTCGGTGCCGACCCGGGTACCACCGGCCACCTTTGGGACGGCGACCTGGCGGAATGGAACAATCCGTTGCCGAGGTGGTGGATGTTCCTCTTCTACCTCACAATCGTGTTCGGGTTGCTCTACCTGGCGCTGTATCCCGGGCTGGCCGTCTACGGCGGGGTGCTCGGCTGGAGTTCCGCCGGGCAGCACACGGCCGAGTCCCGCCGCTGGGACAGCCGGTACGCGGCGATGTTCGACGTGTACCTGAAGCAGGACCTCGCGGTGGTTGCCCGCGATCCGGCCGCGCGCGAGATGGGCCAGCGGCTGTTCGTCACCTACTGCGCCCAATGCCATGGCTCGGATGCCGGCGGCGCGAAGGGCTTCCCGAACCTGCGCGACGGGGAATGGATCTGGGGAGGCGAGCCGATGCAGATCCATGAGTCGATCGCGAAGGGACGCCAGGCGATGATGCCGCCTCAGGCAGACAGCATCGGCGCCGAGAACGTCCGGGCGGTGGCAAACCATGTTCGCTCGCTGTCCGGCCTGCCGCACGACGCCGAGCTCGCGGCCCGTGGCAAGGTGAAGTTCGAACAGGTCTGCGTGGCCTGCCACGGGATGGATGCCAGGGGCAACCCGGCGCTCGGTGCGCCCAACCTGACCGACAAGGTCTGGCTGTACGGCGCGTCGGAAGAAACCATCATCGAGACGATCACCCTGGGACGCAACGGGGCGATGCCCGCTCAGGGCGAATTCCTCGGAGCCGGCAAGGTGCACGTGCTGGCGGCCTATGTCTGGGGACTTTCGCGTGACGGGCGAAAGTAGCACCCGACATCACGAGGCGGTGGCGGTGCCCCCCGACGCCGGTGGTGCTGCCGCCGCGACCGACGAGTCTCTGTTCGAGATCCGCCGGAAGATCTACCCGCGTGCGGTCACCGGCTTCCTGGCTACTCAGCGCGTGCTCCTCGTGGTGCTTACCCAGTTGGCCTTCTACGGTACTGCCTGGCTGGAGTGGAACGATCGTCAGGCAGTGCTGTTCGACCTGGCCGCACGCAAGTTCTACATCTTCGGCTTCGTTTTCTGGCCGCAGGACTTCATCTTCCTGACCGGCCTGCTGGTGATCTGCGCGCTGTCCCTGTTCCTGTTCACGGCGATCGCCGGGCGCCTGTGGTGCGGCTACGCGTGCCCCCAGACGGTCTACACCGAGCTGTTCCTGTGGATCGAGCGCAAGGTCGAGGGCGACCGGATGGCACGTATCCGCCTCGACGGGCAGCCGATGTCGGCACGCAAGCTCCGGCTGAAGGCGGCCAAGCACCTGTTGTGGGGGCTGCTCGCGTTGTGGACGGGGTTCACCTTCGTCGGCTACTTCACGCCGATCCGCGCACTCGGCGCCTCCGTCGCCTCTCTCTCGATAGGACCCTGGGAGACATTCTGGATGCTGTTCTACGCTTTCGCCACCTGGGGCAACGCGGGCTTCATGCGCGAGCAGGTGTGCAAGTACATGTGTCCGTATGCGCGCTTCCAGAGCGTCATGTTCGATTCCGATACGCTGGTCATCACCTACGATGCACGCCGAGGCGACCCCCGCGGCGCGCGCAGCAGGTCGGTCGATCGACGCGCGAAAGGCCTCGGCGACTGCGTCGATTGCGGCATCTGCGTCCAGGTCTGCCCGACCGGCATCGACATCCGGGACGGTCTGCAGTACGAATGCATCGGTTGCGGCGCATGCGTGGACGGCTGCAACCAGGTGATGGAAAAGATGGGTTACCCGAAAGGGCTGATCCGTTACTCCACCGAGAATGCGGTGGCCGGCCGGTACGACGACCGCGAGATCCTGCGTCACCTGATGCGTCCGCGCACGCTGCTCTACGCGGCGCTGCTGTTCGCGGTCTCGGCCGCCGTGGTGTCCGGTGTCGTGCTGCGTACGCCGGTGAAGATGAACATCATCCGCGATCGCGGCGACATCGTGCGCGAACTCGACGATGGCCGTCTCGAGAACGTGTACCGCGTACAGATCATGAACACCCGCGAGGAGGCGCGCAGCTTCGTTTTGTCGGCGCGCGGCATCGATGGCGTCGAACTGGTCGTCACCGAGCCTCAGCCGATCAGGATCGGCTCCGCCGGTTCTCGAGTCGTGCCACTGGAACTGCGCGTGCCTCGTGCCACCGTCGCGCCCGGATCGACGCCGGTCTGGCTTAAGGTGGAAGCCGCCGACGATGCCGGTGTCGCGCGGGAAGAGAAGACCGTTTTCATCGCGCGCTGAGGCGCATCGCACCTCGCCTTTGCATGAATGCCCGACCATGCCCGCTTCGCTGGAGTCCGCCATGCCCGGTACTGTTCCCGATCCCGCCGTCCCCGCGCCTGCCATGACCGCAGTCCGCCATCCGTCGCCCTGGTACCGGGAGCCCTGGCCGTGGCTGCTGTTCTTCCCGCCAGCGGTGGCCGTGGCCGCCGGGCTGGTCACCATGGCGATCGCGATCGACTCGTTCGATGGCGTGGTCTCCGATGACTACTACCGCCAGGGCCTGGCGATCAACCGCTCGATCGACCGCGAGGCTCAGGCACGCGAGCGGGGACTGACGGCACGCCTGCAGTTCAATCCGTCCGGCGACCGGGTCAGGGTGGCTGTATCCGGAGACGTCTCCGCCGAAGGCTTGTTGCGCCTGCAGCTGGTGCGCGCGGCGCGCAGCGGCGATGACCAGCAGGTCGATCTGGTGTCGGTGGCACCCGGCGTGTACGAGGGCCGACTGCTGCGCCCGCTGCACGGACGCTGGCACCTGCACCTGGAGGATGCCGGGCATCGGTGGCGCATCTCGGCCACTGCACAGATGCCCGCCGAGCGGGCGATCCGGCTGGAACCTACGGCATTGAACGCGCCAGCGACGGAGGAGCCACGATGGAGCAGTCCCGGAAAATGATCTACATCCTTTGGCCGTCGTTCATTGCGGCCTGCGCGGCCGAGGCGGTGTTCTTCACCGTGTTCGATCCGGCGGACCTGCACCCGTTCGGCGACCCGGTCGCGGTGGGCGCGCTGTCGGCCTATACGATCGGCTTCTTCATGTTCTGGCTGTTCGCCTCGGCGGCCAGTGCGCTCACCTGGTTCCTGCAGGGCGGCGCGGCGGGCAAGTGCCGATGACCGCCCCAGGGCGGACCTGGCTGGCCGGCACGCCGGAGCGGCGGCGCTGATGGAACCGGTGTCGATCCTCTGGCCGACGCTGGCATCGGCTGCGCTGGTCGGTCTCGCCGGTGGCGTACATTGCATCGGGATGTGCGGCGGTGTCGTCGGAGCGCTGTCTGGTGCGACCGGGCAACTGCACCCGTCGATGCGCCTGCACCTCGCCTACAGCGCGGGGCGGATTGCCAGCTACGCGGTCGCAGGCGGGCTTGCCGGTAGCGCTGGCGGCTTGCTCGGTTGGGCGGGAAGCGCAGCGCTTGGCGCGCGCGGCAGTCCGCTGGGACAGTCGCTGTTCCTGCTGGTGGCCAGCCTGATGCTCATCGTGCTCGGCCTCTACCTGTCCGGCCTGGCACCGGCGGTGCGCCACGTCGAGTCCCTGGGCGCGGGCCTCTGGCGGCGGCTGCAGCCGATTGCACGTCCGCTGCTGCCGGCGGCGACCGTGCCGCGTGCGATGGCGATCGGCGCCATATGGGGGTTCCTTCCCTGCGGCCTGGTCTACGCGATGCTCGCGACCGCGATGGCTACCGGCAGCCCGGCACGCGGTGCCGCAGTCCTGGCCGCGTTCGGACTCGGCACGTTGCCCAACCTGCTCGCGGTCGGGTTCTGGCTGTCGCGTTTCCGCGCGATCGTGCGTTCGCCGCGCGCTCGGCTCGCGGCGGGTCTCGCGGTCTGCCTGTTCGGGCTGTACGGGCTGCTGCTGTTCGGACAGTCTGCAATGTCGGCTGGCAAAGCCCGGGCACACCACCATCACGGTGCATCGGTTGCAACGGGCGCCCGCATTTGACGTGGATCAACGTGGCCCCGACAGGGTGGGGTCACACTGGCTTCGTCGTTGCAGATCCGTACCGGCTGCAGCGATGGGGTCGATGCGTGACCGGTGCGAGTCCAGCGGAGGGTTTGCCATGCCCGATCTCGGTTTCGATCCTGCCCTGGTGCAGCGCCTCGACCGTCCGGGGCCGCGCTACACGTCGTACCCGACGGCCGATCGCTTCAACGACAGCTTCACTGCAAAGCAGTACGCGGTGCACGCGCGGCGGCGCCATCTGGGTGGACAGCATCGCCGCCTGTCCCTGTATGTCCATATCCCGTTCTGCCGTGCCGTCTGCTTCTACTGCGCCTGTAACAAGGTCGTCACCGGTGACCGTACGCGTACTATCCCTTACCTGCAGCATCTGGACCGCGAACTGGAGATGCAGAGCGAACTGTACGAAGGCGGTGGACGCCGGGTCGACCAGTTGCACTGGGGCGGCGGCAGCCCGACCTTCCTGACGCTCGCGCAGATGCGGCGGCTGATGAAGAGCGTGCGCAGGAATTTCACGCTCGCCGAGGACCATGCCGGCGACTTCGCGATCGAGGTCGATCCGCGCTTCACGCGCGAATCGACCGTAGCAGGCCTGCGCGCGATCGGCTTCAACCGGCTCTCGCTGGGTCTGCAGGATTTCGATCCGGTCGTGCAGCGGAAGGTGAATCGTATCCAGTCCCTGGAGGAGACGGCCGCGGTGGTCCGGGCCGGTCGTGAGGAAGGGTACAAGTCGATCAACATGGACCTCATCTACGGCCTGCCCGCGCAGACTGTGCAGACGTTCGATACGACGCTGTCGAAGGTGATCGAACTCGGACCTGACCGCATCGCGCTTTACAACTACGCGCACCTGCCGCACCTGTTCAAGCCGCAGCGGCGGATCTCCGCTGTCGACCTGCCGAGCGCCGTCGAACGGCTCGATATCCTCCAGCATGCAGTGCGCCGGTTCGGTGACGCCGGCTACCGTTACATCGGCATGGACCACTTCGCCCGCCCGGCTGACGAGCTGTCGGTCGCCCAGGAGCAGGGGCGCCTGCGGCGCAACTTCATGGGCTACACGCCGCACCCCGACGCTGACATCATCGGTGTCGGCGTATCGGCGATCAGCAGCGTCGGCGCGTCCTACAGCCAGAACGTGCACCGGGTCGATGCCTACTACGACTCGATCGATAGCGGGGAGCTTCCGGTCGAGCGTGGTATCGAACTGGACCCGGACGATCTGCTCAGGCGCACCATCATCCAGGGGCTGATGTGCCACTTCATGCTGTACGTGCCGTCGATCGAACAGGCTTACCTGATCGATTTCAACAGCTACTTCGCGCGTGAACTGGAAGAACTGCGGGGGCTGGAGGCCGCGGGCCTGCTGACCATCGAGCCTCCCGGCCAGCCGGAATGGATCACCGTGACGCCCAGGGGCCGATTCCTCGTGCGCAACGTTTGCATGGTGTTCGATCGGCACCTGCGCGACCGTCCGGTCCACGACCGCTACTCCAAGACCGTATGACGGCCGTACGCCGCCGTCGCCGTTGCAACCGTGCCTCCCGAAGGGAACGGTCAGTGGTCGTCGCGCAAGTGCGGTTCGTAGCCGTGCGTCGGCTCGCCGGTGTCGGGATCGATGAAGTCGTCGATCCCGATCTCGGCCTCGACCTCATGCACCGCGTCGACGTCTGCGGCTGCGGCGAGGTCGTCCACGCCGTCCTCCAGTGGCCCCGGGGAATCGCGATCGGCGATCGCCTCGGCACGGGTGCGGAACGGACCGACGAGCGCATCGGTCTCGCTGTCGCGCCAGAAGAAGCCTTCCGTGTCTTCTACGATGGACGACTGGTGGATCACCGGAGAACCGGCGGTCGACCGCTGCTTGTTCGCGGGCGCGGGTTGTTTGGCGCCGTTGCTTGCCCTGGACCTGGCCATGGATGCTCCCCTGAGTCGGCCCTCAGGTTATCGCGTGTGCCGCCCCCTGGCAAATCACTCGCGTACTTCTACGATCGCGCGCAGGGCCTTGAAATCGAGGATCTCGATCTCGCGCCGGTCGATACGGATCAATCCCTCCGCGCTGAAGCGCGAGAACAGGCGGCTGACCGTCTCCAGGGTAAGGCCCAGGTAGCTACCGATCTCCTCGCGCGTCATTCGCAGCCGGAAGCGCATCGCCGAGTAGCCGAGGTTGGCGAAGCGTTGCGACAGGCCGATCAGGAAGGAACTGAGCCGTGCATCCGCCTTCATGCCCGCGAGCAGCAGCATCAATCCCTGGTCGCGCATGATGTCCCGGCTCATGATCTTGTGGAAATGGTGCTGCAGCGTGGGGATCTCGCGCAACAGTTGCTCGAGGTGCTCGAAAGGCAGCACGCAGACCTCGCTGTCCTCGAGCGCCACCGCGCTGAAGTTCTGGCGATCGGTGCTGATCGCATCCAGGCCGAGGATCTCCCCGGACAGGTAGAAGCCGGTGATCTTTTCCGAACCGTCTTCCGACAGGTCGATCGTCTTGAAGGCGCCGGTGCGCACTGCGTAGAGGCTGCGGAAAGGGTCGCCGATCCGGTAGAGGGACGACCCGCGGCGCGTGGTGTGCCGGGACGAGATGATCCTGTCCAGTCTGTCGATATCCGAGGGCGACAGGCCGACCGGAAGGCAGAGTTCCTGCAGACTGCAGGAACTGCAGGCCGCCTTGATGGTCGCAGGCGAGGGGACAATCGGAATGGTCGCGTGGACAGGTCGGGTCGATGTCAAGGGAGCTCTGCCTTTTGCCATTCGGTGCGAGGCCGCCAGTCCGCCCTCGGCGGACCCGCGGACGGTCTGCCGATCCGGTACTGCGGGCGTATTCCGGCGGACGATGAAAGCAATCGGGCGCGCGGCAAGGGCTGCGCACCCGACGGTCGCCACGATACTGCATTGGATGCTAAAGTTGAGCTAATACTTGCCGATATACACTGTAATGGCAGGGTCGCATCCGTAATCCCCTGCGCTTGATACCTATCGTGCAGTCGTCGGTGCGGCGCCGCCGCGCAGGCAGTCATTCCAGAGCGTAATGGACACAGCCCCGACCCCCTTCCGTTTCGACGCCGACGCATGGTCGGTGGACGAGAAAGACTTTCCCGCGGAAGGTTCGAACGCGGATCGACTGCATTTCTGCCTGAATTATGCCGTGCTCGCGCCGTCCTGCTTCAATACTCAGCCGTGGTTCTTCCGGCTGACCGGCGCTGCGCTCGAGTTGTTTGCAGACCGGTCGCGCAGGTTGCCGATGGCCGATCCCGATGGGCGCGCGCTGATGATCGCGTGTGGGGCCGCACTGTTCAATCTGCGTTGTGCGCTTCGGTACCTCGGCCTGCAACCGAAAATCACCCTGTTGCCGTGGCTCAATGACGGTGATCCGCTGTCCGGCAGCGAGGTGCCGCTGGCCCGGATCGAACTCGACGGCACCTGTACCTGTCCGGCGGCAGAGCGGGTGCTGTTCCAGGCGATCCGCCGGCGCCGAACCTACCTCGGCGCGTTCGACCCGGCTCCGATCTCCCAGAACCTGATCGACGCCTTGCAGGACCAGGCGCGCCACGAGGGCGCCTGGCTGGGCATGCTCGAGGACGCCGAGGCCAAGGCCGATGTGTCCCGCATCGTTGCAACAGCCGACCGGATTCAGCTCACCCAGCGCAAGTACCGGGCGGAGCTGGCCAAGTGGGTCCGGCGCGCGGCGCATCTGGTGCCGCCGATGCCGCCCGGCGTGCTCCAGCTCGGGCCGCACGGCGAGTTCGCGCTTCCGTTCGGTGCGTTCCTCGATCCGGATCTGTCCGGGCAGGCCGGAACCGACCTGATCGAATCCACGCCCCTGATCGGGGTACTCGGTGCTGACGGCGACAGCCCGATCGACTGGCTGCGTTCCGGGCAGGCACTGCAGAGGACGGTACTCTGGGCGCGTGCAGCGGGTGTCTGGGCCAGTTTCCTGAACCAGCCGATCGCCCTCCCCGAGTCCCGCATCCAGGTCGCTCACCTGCTCGACCGCAACCATCCGATGCTGCTGATCCGTTTCGGCCGCGTACCGCCGCCGGCGCCGTCGCGCGCGCTGCGTTCCGCGCGCTACGTGATCGGTAATTGAGCGCCCATCGGGCACACGACGCAGACAAGCGCGCGCCACCTCGCTACACTGACGCTTCCGTCTGACTTCGAAACACCGAGTGGCTGACCTGCGTCCGGAGCAACTGGAAGAGGCTTTCGCCCTGTTCAGCCAGGCCTCGGCCGAACTGACCAGCGCCTACCAGGCGCTGCAGGGTCGCGTCGAGCAGCTCACCGGTGAACTGGCCGCGACGAACAGCGAGCTGCGCGTACAACTGGCCGCGAAGGATGCGCTGTCGCGCCGGCTTGCCGCGCTGCTGGCCGCGCTGCCCGGCGGTGTGGTGGTGCTCGACGCCGGCCGCCGTGTCACCGATACGAATCCGGCGGCGAACCACCTGCTCGGCCCGCTGGCCTCCGGCCAGCCGTGGGATGGACTGATTGCCGGAGTGCTCCGTCCAACCGCAGCGCCGGACGAGTTCGAGGCGGTACCGCCGGCCGCTGCGGCGGGAACGGCCACGGAGCCGGGGGATCTTCACCGAACCCGGCGGGTGCGCCTGTCCGTGAGCGAACTTCCAGATGGCGGATCGATTGCCCTGGTGAATGACATCACCGCTGCGCATGCCCTCACCGGGCAACTCGAGCGTGCCCGCCGGTTGTCCGCGATGGGGGAAATGGCGGCACGGCTCGCGCACAACCTCCGTACGCCGCTGGCCACTGCGCTGCTCTATGCGGGGAACCTCGGCCGCACCACCATCCCGGAGGCCGAGCGAAACCGCTTTGCCGAACGTACCGTCGACAGCCTGCGCAGGGTGGAGCGCATGATCCAGGATATGCTCCGCTTCGTACGAGGCTACGAGGACGAGTTCGAGCCCTTCGGCGTCGGCGAACTGTTGCGCGAACTGGCACAGGTAATCGAGCCGCAGATGGCGCGGCGGGGAGTGAACTTCGAAATCGTCGATCGCAGCGAAGGCGGGCAGATCAAGGGCAACCGCAAGGCAGTCGCCGGTGCCCTGCTCAACCTGCTCGAGAATGCGCTGCAGGTCAGCGATGCCGGCGGCCGCGTGACGCTCTGCGCAGGCCCGCACGGACGAGCGATGGATTTTTCTGTAGACGACACCGGGCACGGGATCGATCCCGCGGCGATGGACCGGCTGTTCGAGCCGTTCTTCACGACCCGGTCGGACGGTACCGGCCTGGGTCTGGCGATCGTGCGCGGCGTGGCCACCGCCCACGGCGGCGAGGCGCTGGTGGAAAGCCGTCCGGGCGAAGGCAGCCGGTTCACGCTCAGGCTGCCGGCGAGCGCGGGGGCGGTGGCATGATGAAGCTGTTACCGGTGTTGATCGCCGAGGACGACGCCGACCTGCGCGAGGCGCTGTCGGCGACGCTTCAGTTGAACGGCTACACCGTCATCGAGGCCATCGACGGCGAGAGTGCACTGGCCGCGTTGGCGCGCGAACCGGTCGGTCTGCTGATCAGCGACGTGCAGATGAAGCCGATGGACGGCCATGCGCTGCTGGTGCGGGCGCGCAGCGAGTACCCGGACGTACCGGTGATCCTGATGACCGCGTACGGGATGATCGACAAGGCGGTGTCGGCGATGCGCGCCGGCGCCGTGAACTACCTGACCAAGCCATTCGAACCTGGCCGCCTGCTCGAAGAGGTTGCCTGCCACATGCGGCCGGCGCCGGCGGCAGCCGGACGGCAGCGCCGGCCCGGCGGCGATGGCGTGGTTGCGCACGACCCGTCCACCCGCGCGGTGCTCGAACTCGCACGGCGGGTGAGCGCCACCGACGCCACGGTGCTGATCACCGGCGAGTCCGGGACGGGCAAGGAGGTGTTCGCGCGCTTCATCCACCGGCATTCCCGCCGCTCAGCCGCCCCGTTCGTGGCGATCAACTGTGCCGCGATTCCCGAAAACCTGCTCGAGGCGACGCTGTTCGGGTACGAAAAGGGTGCGTTCACCGGGGCGAGCCAGGCGACGGCGGGCAAGTTCGAGCAGGCACAGGGGGGCACCCTGCTGCTGGACGAAGTGTCCGAGATGCCGCTGCCGCTGCAGGCCAAGCTGCTGCGCGTGCTGCAGGAGCGGGAGGTCGAGCGGGTGGGCGGCCGCCGGCCCGTACAGCTCGACATCCGCGTGCTGGCGACGTCCAACCGGGACATGGCGGCCGAGGCACAGGCCGGGCGGTTCCGGGAAGATCTCTACTACCGGCTGAACGTGTTCCCGATCGAGTTGCCGCCGTTGCGCGCGCGCCCGCTCGACATCCTGCCGCTGGCACGGGAGGTCATCGCGCGGTTCGCAGCCGGACGCGAGATCGGCCTGTCGCCCTCAGCCGAGCGTTCGTTGACCACCCACAGGTGGGCCGGTAACATCCGTGAACTCGAAAACGTTCTGCAACGTGCGCTGATTCTCGCGCAGGGAACGCTGATCGAGCCTGGCGACCTTCACTTGCCCGCTGCCGTGGGGGCGGCAAGGTCTGCCGCCGGGTGGCAGGAATTGCCGCCGTCTCCGGCGGTCGTCGATAGCGCGGAGCGGGAGGGCAGTGGCGCGCTGGCGCCGCCGCCCGAAATGCTGGACATCAAGTCGCTGGAACGCAGGCATATCCTCGAGGCACTGGCCGCCGAAGGTGGTTCGAGGCGTAAAGCGGCAGCCCGCTTGCAGATGAGCGAGCGGACGCTGCGGTACAAACTGGCGCAATACCGCGCCGCCGGTTGGCTCGACGGCGTAATGCAGGACGATGATGATGGCCCGGGCGCTTGAATGGAACGCATGGACAACCGGTGGCACGGGCATTGCTGTAGCCTTCGGTAGACGGTATTCCGATCCTGACCCAACCGAGCCGGTGAACCTGGCAGCGAGCCCCCCCCGATGAGCACTTCCGGTATCGACCAGATGATGCGCGAACTGCGCTCGGCTGCCGCCCAGGCTGGCGGTGGTGCACGCGACGGCGCTGATGCTGCCGCGTCCGCCGGCGCACCCGACTTCGCCGCGATGCTGCGTTCATCGATCGACAGCGTAAATGCCGCCCAGCAGGACGCCCAGAAAGTCCAGCGGGCCTTCGATGCAGACGCACCCGAGGCGAACCTGCAGGAGGTGGTGGTTGCGATGCAGAAGGCGAGCCTGTCCTTCCAGACGATGGTCCAGGTCCGAAACCGGCTGGTTACCGCCTACCAGGACATCATGAGCACGCAGGTATAGTGGGTTCCGACCGAAGCTAGGCGATGGCGCAGGCTCCCACTTCCCCTCCAGCCCCGCCGCCCGCCTCGACACCTCTCCTGCAGGGGTTCTTCCGACTCACCAATGTTCAGAAGGTCGTGCTGCTGGTGGGTGTCGCGGCTGCGGTTGCGATCACGGTCGCATTCGTGTCGTTGGCGCGCACGCCCGACTACAAGGTGCTGTTCAGCAACGTCACCGACCGGGACGGCGGGGCGATCATTTCCGCCCTGCAGCAGATCAACGTGCCCTATCGCATGTCCGAAGGGGGCGGCGCGATCCTCGTGCCTTCCGACCGCGTCTATGAATCCAGGCTGAGGCTGGCCCAGCAGGGGTTGCCGCGCGGGGGGGCGATAGGCTTCGAACTGCTCGAGAACCAGCGGATCGGTACCAGCCAGTTCGTCGAGCAGGTCAACTTCCAGCGCGCGCTCGAGGGCGAACTGGCACGCACGGTCCAGGCGCTGGGTTCGGTACAGGGAGCCCGCGTGCACCTGGCGATTCCACGGCCGAGCGTGTTCGTGCGCGACCAGCAGAAACCCAGTGCTTCGGTGCTGGTGAGTCTGTTTCCCGGTCGCACGCTCGATCCGGCGCAACTGGCCGGGATCACCCACCTCGTTGCCAGCAGCGTGCCGGAACTCGCGCCTTCGGCCGTGACCATCGTCGACCAGGCTGGCAACCTGTTGACGCAGAACCCGAGCGCCCGCGAAGGCAATGCCGGGCTCGATGCCGGACAGTTGAAGTACGTACAGGCGGTCGAGCAGAATTTCGTGCGCAGGATCGAGGCGATCCTCACGCCCATCGTCGGCCCGGGCAACGTGCGTGCGCAGGTCACGGCCGAACTCGACTTCTCTACCGTCGAGCAGACCGCCGAGACCTACAAGCCGAACCCGTCCCCGGAGCAGGCGATCCGCAGCCAGCAGACGGTCGAGACCATCGGCGACAACCCGCGCGATGCGAGCGGCGTCCCCGGGGCGCTGTCGAACCAGCCCCCCGGCACCGCGACAGCGCCGCTCAATGCACCTGGCAAGGGTGCTGCGAAAGGGGCGCCGGCCGAACCCGCTTCGCCGGGCAATACGCACCGGGAAGCCACCACCAACTACGAGCTCGACAAGACCATCACGCATACCCGGGCCGAGGTCGGAGCCGTGCGGCGGCTTTCGGCCGCGGTGGTGGTCAACCACCGCCGCGAGGTGAAGGAGGGCAAGGCGGAGGCCACCCCGCTGGCCGAGGCCGAAGTCGCGCAGCTGAACAACCTGGTGCGGCAGGCAATAGGTTTCAACGAGAAGCGCGGAGATACCGTGAATCTGGTCAATGCCGCGTTCAACGAGGCCGAGCGTGTCGAGGTGGAGGGGCCGACGCTGGTTACCGAAGTCACCCAGCGGCTGCTGGGTAACGCGAACACGGTATTCTGGACGCTGGCGGCCATCGTTGCGGCGCTGTTCATCTACCTGATGGTCCTGCGTCCGGTGCTGCGCGACCTTGCACGGGCAGGCGAGCGCGATATCGCGTCCCGGGAAGCTTACGCCCAGGCGATGGCTGCCGCCGCCGGCAGCGCCGAGGCCGCTCCCGCCGGGGAGGGGGACACTGGCGCCGCACCACCCATCCGGACCGGCGGCCGAGGCTTCGAGGCGGACCTGCAGGCGGTGAAGGATCTGGCAAAGCAGGAGCCGCAGATCGTCGCGAACGTGGTCAAGGACTGGGTCGGCCGGGAATGACCGCCGGCCGCTGCCGTACGCCGGACGGCGCCGGAACCGCTGGGACAAGTATCATCATGGCATGAGCGAAGACGGCATCCGGAAAAGCGCGATCCTGCTGATGTCCATCGGCGAGGACGAAGCGGTCGAGGTATTCAAGTACCTTTCCCCGCGCGAAGTGCAGAAGCTCGGCGCAGCGATGGCCGAGCTGCAGAACGTCGAGCGCGAGCAGGTCGAAGGCGTGCTGCGCGACTTCCGCGAGCAGGCCGGCGTGAAGACCACGATCGGGCTGAATTCGGACAACTACATCCGTTCCGTGCTGAACAAGGCCCTCGGTACCGAGCGGGCCTCGGGCGTGATCGACCGTATCCTGCGCGGCAACGATACCGGCGGCATCGAGGCGCTGAAGTGGATGGATGGCGCGGCCGTCGCCGAGTTGGTCAAGAACGAGCATCCGCAGGTCATCGCGACCATCCTCGTCCATCTCGAACGCGACCAGGCGGCCGACGTGCTGACCCATTTCGTCGAGCGGCTGCGCAACGACGTGATGCTGCGAATCGCGGCGCTCGAGGGTATACAGCCGTCCGCGCTCAGCGAACTGAACGAGGTACTGATCGAGTTGCTGCAGGGGGCCGGCAAGCTCTCGAAGAGCGCCCTGGGTGGCACCACAGTGGCGGCCGAGATACTGAACAACCTGGGTACTTCGCTCGAGGCCTCGGTGATTGCCTCCCTGCGCGAGCATGACGCCGAACTCGCGCAGCAGATCGAGGACCAGATGTTCGTGTTCGAGAACCTGAACGATCTCGACGACCGAGGTATCCAGTTGCTGCTGCGCGAGGTCCAGTCCGAGTCGCTGATCATCGCGCTCAAGGGCACGTCGAACGAACTGCGCGAGAAGATCTTCAAGAACATGTCGTCGCGTGCCGCCGAGATGTTGCGCGACGATTTCGAATCGAAAGGCCCGGTGAAACTGTCCGATGTCGAGGCCGAGCAGCGCGAGATCCTGAAGATCGTGCGCCGGCTCGCCGACGAAGGGCAGATCGCGCTTGGCGGCAAGGGCGAAGAGGGTTTGGTCGGCTGACGCCGGCCGGGCACCATGGCACGAAGCATCATCCGCAAGTCCGGCGCGTCCTCATCGTCCGGCATGTCGCCCGGTGAGCAGGCGCCCGTGGTCGCCTGGCGCATGGACGTACTCGCCCCGGAGAATGACGGCTCGCCGCAGGATGTACCGCCACCGCCGGTGCGGCCGCCGGAGGAAGAGCTCGCGCGCATCCGCGAGGAGGCGCGTGCCGAGGCTTATGCCGCCGGGTTCGCCAGCGGCCTCGCCACCGGCACGCGCGAGCTCGCCGAGCTGACCCGACTGCTCGGCCGGATGCGCGAGGTCATGGAAGACCATGAGCAGGCACTGGCCGGTGATGTGATGGGGCTGGCAGTAGAGCTGTCTCGTCAGATCATGCGCCATGCGCTGCATGTGCATCCGGAAGTGGTACTGCCGGTGGTCCGGGAGGCGATCGCCAGCTTGCCCCAGGGCAGCCAGCACCCGCGGCTGATCCTGCACCCGCAGGATGCTGCGCTGGTACGGTCGGTGCTCGATGTCAACCAGATCACGCCTGCGCCGTGGCGTATCGTCGAGGATGAGCGGCTCGAGCGCGGAGGCTGTCGGATCGAGACCGCCACGAGCGAACTCGACGCGAGCGTCGGATCGCGCTGGAAAGCCGTGGTTGCATCGCTCGGGCGCGAGGACCGCTGGGTCGAACTCGACGCAGTGCAGCGCCCCGAGCGCGCGCAGGGCGTATCCGGCGAGCCAGCGGCCGGTGTGGCAGCGGTCCCGGGCCAGACTCGCGAGGCGCGATGAGCGGCGCCCGCGGGCCGGCGCGGCCAGCGTGGCCGGCGGGACATGCCTCCGAACGCTGGACCCGCCTGTTCGAACACTGCGGACAGGCGGTCCGGCAGGCCCAGCCCTGGGTGCTGTCGGGCCGGCTCACGCGGGTCGCCGGGCTGGTGATGGAGACGGTCGGGCTCAAGGTCCCGGTGGGCAGCAGCTGCTATGTGTATTCGCAGACCGGAATGCGGGTCGAGGCGGAGGTGGTCGGGTTTTCCGGCGACCGGCTGTTCCTGATGCCATCGACCGATGTGTTCGGACTGGAGCCCGGCGCGATCGTGATGCCGATCGACGGTGCGACCCGGCGCGTACCGAAGCTCGGTGCCGATTTCTATCCTCGCCGGCGCGCGGCCGATCGGGCCCGGCAGGTCGCAGTCGGGGAGAAACTGCTCGGACGGGTGGTCGACGGCAGTGGACGCCCGCTCGACGACCTCGGGCCGGTGCCGCAGGACCGGCAGTCGCCCCTGTACAGCCGGCCGGTCAACCCGCTCGACCGGGCGCCGATCCGTACGGTGCTCGACACCGGCGTGCGCGCGATCAACGCGCTGCTCACGGTCGGCCGCGGACAGCGGCTCGGGCTGTTTGCCGGCAGCGGCGTGGGCAAGAGCGTGCTGCTGGGCATGATGGCCCGCTACACCAATGCCGACGTGGTCGTGGTCGGTCTGATCGGCGAACGCGGGCGCGAGGTGAAGGATTTCATCGAGAACATCCTCGGGCCTGAAGGACGTGCACGCTCGGTGGTGGTTGCAGCGCCGGCCGACACCCCGCCCCTGCTGCGCCTGCACGGCGCCGCCTACGCGACGGCGATTGCCGAGCACTTCCGCGACCAGGGCCTGCAGGTACTGCTGATCATGGATTCGCTCACCCGCTATGCGATGGCGCAGCGCGAGATCGCACTCGCGATCGGCGAGCCGCCGGCCACGCGCGGCTATCCCCCATCCGTGTTCGCCAAGCTGCCGCAGCTGGTCGAGCGGGCCGGTAACGGCCGTTCCGGTGGCGGTTCCATCACCGCCTTCTATACCGTGCTCGCCGAGGGCGACGATCAGCAGGATCCGATCGCCGATTCGGCGCGCGCGATTCTCGACGGCCATATCGTGCTGTCGCGTTCGCTGGCCGACCAGGGCCATTATCCGGCGATCGACATCGAGGCGTCGATCAGCCGGGCGATGAATGAACTGGTTTCGGTGGAGGAGTTCGCGCTTGTCCGGCGCTTCAAGTACTACTACTCGCGCTATCAGCGAAGCCGCGACCTGATCAGCGTCGGCGCATATGTAAGAGGCGGTGACCGTGAACTGGACGAGGCGGTGGCCCGTTATCCTGCACTGGAAAGCTTCCTGCAGCAGGGCCAGTACGAGCGGTCGGACTACCCCCAGTCTCGTGGCGCACTGGCCGCGCTGTTCGCGTCGTGAGCGCGGGCGTGCGATGACCCGGCGTTTTCCCCTGCAGCCGCTGGTCGATCTCTCGGCCGACCGGGTCGAGGTGGCCGAGCGCCGGCTGCAGGCACTCGATGCCGACCGGCGCCAGGCCAGGGAGAAGCTGGCGCAGGTCGAAGCCTACCGCGTGGAGTACAAGGAGCGCCTGACGCGGGCGCTCTCGGGGGGCATGAACGTGATGCAGGTGCGCGACTGGCACGCGTTCCTGGTCCGCCTGGACGAGGCCTGCGTGCAGCAGGCCGCCGAGGTGGCCGTGCGCGAAGCCGCGTACCTGACTGGCCAGAATGACTGGCTGGAACAGCGTCGGCGGAAGAAGGCATTCGATGCCCTGGCTACCCGCCATGAGCGGACGGAAGCCGTCCGCGATGCCAAGCTGGAGCAGCGTCTGCAGGATGATCACGCCCAGACGATGCTGCGCGAGGCGCGGCGGGACGAATCGGAGCGATAGCGGACCCGCTGGCCGGGGTGACCGCTGGCGCGCCGAAGAGGGTGCGCGAGAGGGGGCATGCAACAGGTGGCATGCGGCTTGCAAAAGGGTTGGCAATCCGATCCCACCACCGAGGTATTGCCGTGAATGCTGCCGTTCAAGCAGGACCCGCCATCAGCCCCCTGCAGGGTGCCAACCCGGCGCAGGCTGCGGTCGACATGCCTGCGGGCGAACCCGATGTGTCCCTGCCGGCAGGGGTCTTCAAGGACGTGCTCGAGAAACGACTGCAGTCCGGCAGCGGGCTGGCCACCGACAAGTTCGCGCTGGCGACGGATGCCCGGGAGGTCGTGTCCGATTCATCTGCTCTCACGCAACTCATTGATTCCAATAGGGTGGCCACCGAGGCAGTGGTGGCTTTCCTTGCCCTTCAACCGACATCGAGCCTCCCCGCTGCGCCCGCTGGGGCCGCCGCCGTTCCCGATCTGCTGCTGCCAGTTACCGCTCGCGGATCCCTTGCCGAATGGACTCCACCGAAGGGCCTGGCCGCTGCGACTGCTCCGGCCGACCGTGGGACCGGCGAGGCCTCCGACGTATCTGCCGAGCCGGATCCACACGCGGCAATCGGTGCCGCGACCGGCAAACCGTTGCCGCCGACGGCGGCCGGGCCTGGCGCATCCTTCCGCGGCCTGCTCGCGGAAACCGCCGCCGCCAGCCGTCCCGCCGATACCGGGGTACCGCTGCCGGTCGCCGTCGATACGCCACCCGCCTCGGCAGCAGGTTTGCCGCCGGTATCCGGTACGGCGCAAGGCATGACCCAGCCCGCCGATGTGCGGGTTGCCAGCACCCAGGTGGCCGTACCGTTCGGCCGGCCCGAGTGGACGAACGCCATGAACGAGCGAGTGACCTGGCTCGTCGGGCAGCGGATGCAGTCGGCGGACATCCAGATCAATCCGCCGCAGCTGGGGCCGGTCGAGGTCCGGATCACGATCCAGAACGACCAGGCGAACGTTTTCTTCACGTCGCACAACGGCGCGGTGCGCGAGGCGATCCAGGCCGCGCTGCCGAGGCTCAACGAGATGCTTGCGCAGGGCGGGTTGTCCCTCGGTCAGACCTCTGTCGGTGCCGAATCCTTCGCTGGCCAGCATCAGGCTTCGCGCGATGGCAATGCCCGCCGCCAGGACCATGAACTGGCTGGTGGCCTGCTGGCGACCCAGGCCGCCGGTTCAGCCGGGCAGCCAGCCGTAACGATGCTCCGGGGCCGTGTCGGCATCGACATGTTCGTCTGATTGCGATGCAGGGAGCGCAGTGAAAAGCCCCTTCTTCTAGAACCTTATTGCGCTCTCGTCATCCTGCACATAAACTCTGCACGCAAAGATGTTGTTTTCTAGTGAATTTTCAACTGGAATCTGCGGCAGCGGGTTTGTCCGGGGCAGGCGATGGCAAAGGCGGCGGCGAAAGCCAAGACAGGGGAAGCAGACGACGCGGAAGTCCCGAAGAAGGGCAAGGGAAAACGCTTGCTGATCATCGGGCTTGTCGTTCTGCTCGCCGCGGGCGGCGGGGGCGCTTGGTTCTTCCTGCAAGGCAAGAAAGGGCATGGCGAAGAGGCTGCCGAGCCCAAGGTCCGGCCCAAGGCACCAGCGGTATTCGAGAAACTCGATCCGTTCGTGGTCAATCTGGCCGACCGCGGCCGCTACCTGCAGGTGGCAATGGAACTCAAGGTCGCCGACGCGAAGATCGCCGAGGAGGTGAAGAAGGTGCTTCCCGAGATCCGCAACGGCATCCTGATGGTGCTGTCCGGCAAGCGCGCGGAGGACGTGGCCAGCGCCGAAGGCAAGCTGCGCCTGCAACTCGAGATACGCCAGGCAGCCAACAAGTCGCTGGGTATCGATTTCGTACTGCCCCCGCTCATGAAGACCTTCCCCGAGGGAACCGAGCAGGCGGTCATCGACGAGGCGAAGGCGGCGTTCGAAAAGGCTTCCGAGGCTGCCCGGGCCTCGCTCGCCAAGGTCGAAGGCGTGGGCGTGACCGACGTGCTGTTCACCTCCTTCGTGATCCAGTAGCCGCAGCCGGCCCCCTCCAGCCAGCCGACGTCCAGCGCAAACGATGGCAGAAGACATACTCTCCCAGGACGAAGTCGACGCGCTGCTGCGCGGCGTGTCCGGCGACACGGAAGAGCGGCCGGTCGGCGATGACTCGTCCAAGGGCGTGCGGCCGTACGACATCGGCCGGCAGGAGCGCATCGTCCGCGGGCGGATGCCCACGCTGGAACTCATCAACGAGCGCTTCGCCCGACTGCTGCGTATCTCGCTCTATGGCTACCTCCGGCGTTCGCCCGAGATTGCGGTCGGTCCGGTGCGGGTCATCAAGTACAGCGACTTCACCCGCAACCTGCCGGTGCCGACCAACCTGAACCTGGTGCATGCGAAACCGCTGCGCGGCACGGCGCTGTTCGTGCTCGACCCCAACCTCGTGTTCCAGATCATCGATTGCCTGTTCGGCGGCAGCGGCAAGATCCGCACGCGAGTCGAGGGGCGGGATTTCACGGCCACCGAACTGCGCATCATCCAGAACGTACTCAGGCTGTCGTTTGCCGACTTCGAGAAGTCGTGGCATTCGGTGCAACCACTCAAGTTCGAGTACGTCCGCTCCGAGATGAACACGCAGTTCGCCAACATCGCCACCCCGACCGAGGTGGTGGTGGTCTCCACGTTCACCATAGACCTCGGTTCCGGCGGGGGCGAGTTCAACGTGTGCATGCCCTATGCTATGCTGGAACCGCTGCGCGATCTCATCTACAGCGGCATGCAGGCCGATCGCAGCGAGTCGGATGCCCGCTGGGTCACGATGCTCGAGCGCCAGATCCAGGACGCGGAGGTGGACCTTGTCGCAAATCTCGGTACTGCCACGGTGACACTGCGAGACCTGATGCAGCTTGAGGTCGGGGACGTGATCGGCCTCGACATGCCGCCCTCGATCGTCGCGGACATCGATGGCGTACCGGTGCTCGACTGTTCTTACGGCGTCACCGAGGGCCGTTACGCGCTCAAGGTGAACCGCTTCGTCAATGCGCCGGCGGTGGCGATGCGCGACGGGAGTGGCGGCGGTGGCTGAACCGGGATCCGACGCGGCGGGCGGTGGCGAAGACATCAGCGCCGATGACTGGGCTGCCGCGCTGGCCGAGCAGGAAACCAGCGCACCCGCGCCGGGCGATCTGGCTCAGCCAGCAGCGTTCCCTCAACTGAAGAACGATGCGTCGGGGGCGCCTCCGGGCAACCTCGAGATGATCCTCGACATCCCGGTGATGATCACCGTCGAACTGGGGCGCACCAAGATCCAGATCCGCAACCTTCTCCAGCTCGCCCAGGGTTCGGTGATCGAACTCGACGGCATGGCGGGCGAGCCGATGACCGTGCTGGTCAACGGCTGCCTGATCGCGCAGGGCGAGGTGGTGGTGGTGAACGAGAAGTTCGGCATCCGCCTGACCGACATCATCACGCCCGAAGAGCGCCTGCGGCGACTGAGCCGATGAGCCTGGCGCGCGCGCTGCTGTGCATCGCGCTCGGCCCGGCCGCCGGCCTCGTGCATGCAGCCGATGCGCTGCCGCCGTCGCCGGTGACCTTCGCCGTGCTGCTGCAGGTGCTGCTCGGACTCGCGCTGGTGCTCGCCGCGATCGTCGCCACCGGCTGGCTTCTGCGACGGATCGGTCCGTCACAGAGCGCCGGCGGGTTGCTGCGCGTGGTCGGCGGCGTGATGGTCGGTCCGCGCGAGCGGCTGGTGGTGGTCGAGGTCGGCGAGCAGTGGCTGATCCTGGGGGTCGCCGCCGGCAGCGTGAACCTGCTGCAGACCGTGCCCAGGGGTACCGCAGGCGCGGCGCCATCGGCGGCGGGCCAGTCGTTGGATCCGGCCTGGCTGAAGCGCCTGCTGGCTGGCGGCAGGTCCCCGCGTTGAGCGCAATGCGAGACTGCACCCGTCTGGCCGCCCTCGTGGCGCTGGCCACAGGGCTGGGGCTGGCGGCGATCGGTGCGTCGGCGCAGGGACTGCCAGCGGTCACCTCGACGCCGGGTGCCGGCGGCGCGCAGACGTATTCGCTCACCATCCAGACGCTGCTGTTCCTCACCGCGCTCACGTTCATCCCCGCTGCGGTGCTGATGATGACCGCCTTTACCCGGATCGTCATCGTGCTGTCGCTGCTGCGGCAGGCGATCGGCACGCTGCAGGCACCGCCCAACCAGGTGCTGATCGGTCTCGCGCTGTTCCTGACCTTCTTCGTGATGGCACCGGCCTTCGAGAAAGCCTACCGCGATGCGTACCTGCCTTTCTCCCAGAACCAGATCGATCTGATGACCGCTGCGGAGCGTGGCGTCGCGCCGTTCCGTGACTTCATGCTGAAGCAGACGCGCGAGTCGGATCTCGCACTGTTCGTGCGTCTGTCCAATACGCCGCCGCTGCAGGGGCCGGAGGAGGTTCCGCTGAAGGTTCTGGTGCCTGCGTTCATCATCAGTGAGCTGAAGACTGCGTTCCAGATCGGGTTCGTCATCTTCATCCCGTTCCTGGTGATCGACATGGTCGTGGCGAGCGTGCTGATGTCCATGGGCATGATGATGCTGTCACCGGTGATCATCTCGCTGCCCTTCAAGCTGATGCTGTTCGTGGTGGTGGACGGCTGGAACCTTCTGATCGGCTCGCTCGTGCGCAGTTTCCAGGTATGAACCCGGAAGACTTCATCTCGATCGCGCGTCAGGGCCTCGAGCTCACGATCATGCTGTCGATGCCGTTGCTGGTCGCCGCGCTGGTGACAGGCCTGCTGGTGAGCGTGTTCCAGGCGGCCACTCAGATCAACGAAATGACGCTTTCGTTCATCCCCAAGCTGCTCGTGATGTTCGCGGTCGCCGTGCTCGCGGGACCCTGGATGCTGCAGTTGCTGGCCGACTACACTCGCCGGCTGTTCGAGAGCATCCCCGGCCTGGTCGCGTAGGGCCTGCGGTCCGACTGGCCCGCGCGCGATGATCGAACTGACCACGGCACAGTGGAACCTGCTGCTCGCCACGTACCTGTACCCGTTCGTGCGCGTGATGGGCTACATCTCGGCCGATCCGGTTCTCGGCAACCGGTCGGTGCCAGTGCGGCTGAAGATCGGCCTCGCCCTGGCGATCTCGGTGGCGATCGCACCAGCCCTCCCGCCGCTGCCGCCGCTGGAGCCTGCCTCGCCGATCGGCCTGGCCATCCTCGCCCAGCAGATGCTGATCGGCGTTGCGATCGGATTCGCGGTGCGCGTGATCTTCGCCGCGGTCGAGATGGCGGGGCAGGTGATGGGCTTGCAGATGGGGCTCGGATTCGCCACCTTCTTCGATCCGCAGACCTCGGCGCAGGTACCGGTGATCGGGCAGTACCTCGGCCTGATGTCGGTGCTCGTGTTCCTGTCCATCAACGGCCACTCGCTGGTGCTGTCCACCCTGATCGAAAGCTTCCGGATCCTGCCGATCGGCACGCTCGGCTTCGACAGCAACGGCTTCGCCGCCTATGCGCGATGGGGTGCGCAGATATTCCTCGTCGGCTTCACGCTGGCGCTGCCGGTGATTGCGACGCTGCTGATCGCCAACTTCGGGATCGGCATCATCTCGCGTGCGGCGCCGCAGATGAACATCTTCGCCGTGGGCTTCCCGTTCATCCTGCTGGTCGGTTTCGCGTCGATCTACCTGATGATTCCCTACTTCCTGCCGATCCTGGACCGGCTGTTCATCGGCGGCGTCGAAACGCTCGTCCTGCTGCTGCGCAGCCTGGCGCTTGTGCCGCCGCGCTGACGGCCGAAGGGGCGGGCGGGTCCGGGCCGTCATGCCGCGCATGTAAGGACCTGTAACGTCCGCCTGCCGGTGGCGCTGTTGGGTAGAATCGCGGTTTTCCCGCGGCGGGAGTCCGTCCATGTTTTCTGGCAGCCTGGTGGCGATCGTCACCCCGATGTTCCCCGACGGGAGCCTCGACCTCGACCGCCTGCGTGCGCTCATCGACTGGCATGTCGCGGAGGGAACGGAGGGGATCGTGATCGTCGGTACGACCGGCGAATCCCCGACCGTCGACTACGAGGAACACTGCCTGCTGATCCGGACCGCGGTCGAGCATGCCGCCGGTCGTCTGCCGATCATCGCGGGCACCGGCGCGAATTCCACCTCGGAGGCGGTCGAACTGACGCGTTTCGCCCGCGAGGTAGGTGCTGCGGCCGGCCTTTCGGTGGTGCCCTATTACAACAAGCCGACACAGGAAGGGCTCTATCGGCACTTCCGCACGATTGCCGAATCCGTCGACCTGCCGCTGATGCTGTACAACGTGCCCTCGCGCACGATCTCCGACCTGTCGGTCGATACGACATTGCGGCTGGCCGAGGTCCCGGGCGTCATCGGGCTGAAGGATGCCACCGGCGATCTCTACCGCACCACCGACCTCGCACGGCGCGCCCCGCGCGGCTTCTGCGTGCTGAGCGGGGACGACGCGACCGCGATGGCGGCGATGTTCTGCGGCATGCATGGCGTGATCTCGGTCACCACGAACGTGGCACCCCGCGCGATGCGGGCGCTTTGCGATGCGGCGCGGGCCGGTCGGGTGTCCGACGCACGCGAAGTCAACGATCGCCTGCTCGGTCTGCACAGGCACCTGTTCGTCGAGGCAAATCCGATTCCCGTGAAATGGGCGCTCCAGCAGATGGGGCTTGTAGAAGCCGGCATCCGGCTGCCTCTGACCCCGTTGTCGCCCACCCATCATGAAATCGTTCGCGGTGCGTTGCAGCAGGCAGGCATCGTCCCGGCGACCGGCAATGGAGTCCGTTCATGACGTACCGAAAGTCGAGCGCGTCCGCCGTGTCCCGGGCCCGATGCTTCATGGTGCTGGCCACTGCGCTGGGGCTGAGCGGTTGCCAGACCATCTCCGGCCTGCTGGATGGTCAGAGCGGGGATTACCGTACATCCAGCCGCCTCCCACCGCTCGAGGTGCCGCCCGATCTCGTGCGGCCCAATGCCGATACCCGTTTCAATGTGCCTGAAGTCGGCGCCGGCGCTGCAAGCGCGACCTTTTCCGACTTCGACAAACAGCGCAAGGGCAAGCCGGCGGCAGGTTCCACGGGCGTGCTGCCGCAGGTCGAGAAGACGCGCATCGAGCGCTCCGGCAACGAGCGCTGGCTGGTCGTGCCCGACACGCCCGAAAAGGTCTGGCCGCTGGTGCGTCAGTTCTGGCTCGAAGCGGGTTTCCTGCTGGCGGTCGAGACGCCCGAGGCTGGCCTGCTCGAAACCGACTGGAGCGAGAACCGGCCGCGCGTGACCGAGGGCGGCGTCCGCGGGCTGTTCGATCGCCTGATCTCGAGCGCGCGCTCGACCAGCACGCGCGACCGCTTCCGTACCCGGCTCGAGCGCGGGGCGGACGGCGGCACCGAGATCTACGTGAGCCATCGCGGCATGGAAGAGGTCCAGGTCGGTGTCAACAGCCCCGAGTTCAGGTGGCAGCAGCGGCCGAGCGACGTCGATCTCGAGGCCGAGATGCTGCGCAGGATCATGGTCCGATTCGGCGCGCCCGAAGCCGTGGCCAAAGCGAGCCTCGCGCAATCGAAGGGACCAGTCGCCGCGCGCGCCCAGATCGTCAAGGGCAGCGATGGCACGGCGACCCTTTCCGTCGTCGATGATTTCGACCGAGCATGGCGCAGGGTCGGCCTGGCACTGGACCGGATCGGCTTCACGGTCGAGGATCGCGACCGGTCGAAGGGCCTTTATTTCGTCCGCTATGCCGATACCGATGCGGCGCCCCAGAAGGAGGGCTATCTGTCGAAACTCGCTTTCTGGCGCGGCGATGCGACCCCACCCCGGAAGGCCGAGCAGTTCCGCATCCTTGTCGGCAGTGCCGACGGCGGCACCACGCGCGTGCAGGTGCTCAATCGCGACGGTGCAGCCGACCGCTCCGAGACGGCTCAGCGGATCCTGACCGTGTTGCTGGAGCAGTTGCGTTGATCCGGCGCCGCCGGGCGCAGGCCTCGGGCACGCTCGGCCGCTGAATCGTGCGGTTCTGCTCGCTCGGCAGCGGCAGTACCGGGAATGCCTGGCTGGTCGAATCCGGCAAGACGCGCGTCCTGATCGACTGTGGCATCGGACCCGATCGCCTCACCGCCCGCCTGCTGCGGGCGGGGATCGATGCCGCCTCGATCGACGCGATTCTCGTCACCCACGAGCATGACGACCATGTTGGCGGGGCAGCTGCCTTCTCTCGTCGCCATTCGATCCCGGTCCATGCGACATACGGAACGGTGCAAGGCTCGGGTGCTGCCCTGGCCGGCGTCGATCGCCTGCTGGAACTCGAGCCGTCCGGGCGCCTCTCGATCGGCGACATCGAGGTCCTGCCGGTCGCGGTGCCGCACGATGCGCGGGAGCCTGTGCAGTACGTCCTGGGTGACGGCGTGGTGCGGCTGGGCGTGATCACGGACCTCGGATCGATCACACCGCATGTCATCGCTGCGTTTTCCGGCCTCGATGCGCTGGTGCTGGAAGCCAACCATGACGAAGACATGCTGCGCCAGGGGCCGTATCCGAAGTTCCTCAAGGAGCGGGTTGGCGGTCGCTACGGGCACCTGTCCAATGCAGTGGCGGCCCGGCTGCTCGGCGCAGTTGCTGGAGACAGGCTGCAGCATGTCGTGGCTGCGCACCTTTCGCTCAAGAACAATACGGCGCTGCTTGCACGCAGCGCCTTCGCCGCAGCCCTTGGCTGCGCCGGAGACTGGATAGCCATCGCGACCGAAGACGGGCTCGACTGGCGGGAGATTACGCCGGTACGCGGGTGAGCCATGCGGGGCGTCTCAAGTGCATCGCTTCCGGTGCCCCAAAGAAAAAACCAGCCCTGCGGCTGGTTTTTTCGACGCGCCCCGATGAACGGGGTTGGCGCACATCACTTCTTCGGTGCGTCCTTGGCTGCATCTGCGCCAGGCATCGGAGCCGGGCCGGCCCCCGGTGCTGCAGACGGGGAATCGGCTGCCGGGCCGCTGGCGGCGGGTGCTG
>CANGXU010000031.1 GCA_947457885.1 Betaproteobacteria bacterium | reverse complement strand
TGCGATGGTCTGCTGCCGCCCGGCGGCCAGGGTCGCCGTCGCGCGCTGGCTGCGGGGGCCAGCGCCGCTGCCGGAAGTCTGGTGCCGGCGATGCTTCCCTCGGCGGCGTACGCGCAGGTGGCGTTCCCGAGCAAGCCGATCCGCCTGGTGGTTCCGTTCGCAGCGGGTGGTGTGTCTGACATCGTGGGTCGTGCCCTGGGGCAGAAGATGGGCGAACTCTTCGGCCAGCCGGTGGTCATCGAGAACCGCGCCGGTGCCGGCGGTGCGGTCGGCAGCGAGTTCGTCGCGAACGCAGCGGCCGACGGCTATACGCTGCTGCTGTCGAGCGTCTCGACGATAGCGATCGGGCCCTTCCTGGTGAAGAAGCTCGGCTACGACCCGGTGAACGGACTGACGCCGATCGGCATCGTCACCTATGCTCCGAACGTGCTCGCGATCCATGGCGGCCTGCCGTTCAAGTCGCTGGGCGACCTGCTCGCCTTCGCGAAGGCTAACCCTGGCAAGCTCAGCTACGGCTCGGCCGGTGTCGGCAGCATCGGACATCTGTCCGGCGAACTGTTGCGCTCTGTCACCGGTTCCGACATGGTGCATGTGCCGTACAAGACCTCGGCCGCCGCATACCCGGACGTGATCGGCGGCAACGTGTCGATGGTGTTCGACACGCTGCCGGCGGCGATCAACCACATCAAGGCCGGCAAGGTGCGTGCACTGGCCGTGCTGTCGCCGCGGCGCGCGGCGCTGATGCCCGAGGTGCCGACCTTTGCCGAGGCGGGCGTACCGGAGGCGACGCTGAACTTCTGGTCCGGGCTGCATGCACCGGCCAACCTGTCGCCGGCGCTGGTGGCGCGCCTGAGCGAGACCCTGAACAAGGCGCTGAACGCGCCCGACCTGAAGGAGCGGCTGCTGCAGCTCGGCGCGGATGCATTCCCGGTCAGCCAGCCCGCCTTCGTTGCCCAGATCAAGGATGACGTGGCCCGGATCGCCAAGGTGGTGAAGGCTGCGGGCATACAGCCCGAGTGATTCGACGCTGATGGCATCGCTTGCGGGCGAATGACCTCGGAGTCCTTTCCGGGGTATCCTCCGCAGGTCATTGGGGAGTAGCCGCCTTCCGTCGCGCTGTTTCGGAGGGGCCTGCGTCAACATGCTTGGCCGCCTGCGGCCATGGCGCAGGCGGCCCACGCATGGCAAGACCTTTGACCGCAGCGCCCCTGGATGGCCGGGAGGTGCGTGCGGTCATCGTTCGTCCCCGGCCGTGGAGTTCCCGATGGAAGCACTATTGATCTCGACCGGCGTGGTCGCACTCGCCGAGATCGGCGACAAGACGCAGCTGCTGGCGTTCATCCTCGCCGCCCGTTTCAAGAAGCCGCTGCCGATCATCGCCGGCATCCTGTGCGCGACGCTGGTCAACCACGGGCTCGCCGGTGCGCTCGGGGCGTGGATCACCTCGGTGGTCAGTCCGGGGGCGCTGCGCTGGATCCTCGGCCTGTCGTTCATCGGCATGGCGATCTGGACGCTGATCCCCGACCGCATCGAGGAAGAAGAGACGCAGGTTGCGAAGCACCTCGGGGTGTTCGGGGCGACCCTGGTCACCTTCTTCCTCGCGGAGATGGGTGACAAGACTCAGATCGCGACCGTCGCCCTGGCCGCCCACTACGCTGCGCCGCTGCTGGTGGTCATCGGGACCACGCTGGGCATGCTGGTCGCGGACGTGCCGGCCGTGTTCGTCGGCAACCGCTTTGCGGCGAAGATCCCGATGAAGCTCGTGCACTCGATCGCAGCCGCGATCTTCGCGGTGATGGGTGTGCTGACGCTGCTCGGCATCGACAACCTTTTCTGATCAGGGCGGGGACGACATGGGCACAGGCAGCGAACGCGGTCGGGATGACAGCGATGACGACCACTCCGACGACTCCGATGGCGCCGAGGCTGGCGGCCGAGGCGGCGACGCGGCCGAGGACGATGGCGAGAACTGCCCGCTATGCGGCTACTTCAACAGCCCGGCCGCGGGCGACACCTGCGACCACCTGCGTGCGTGGGTCTGGGACGACGTGATCGAGGGCAGCCCGGTCTACGACGAGTTCGCCGCGGCCTGGTCCGACTTCTCCGACCTCGCCTCCAGCGCGGAGGATGTCGCCGAGTTCGCCGATAATGCGCTCGGGCTTGCCGAGTCGATGGCGCTGCCCGATGCGCTGGTCGCCTACAGCCACTGGGAGAATTCACCGCTCGACGTGTTCGTCGAACTGGCGGGTGCGGCGGTCGGGGAGGGCTGGACAGTGTCGGGGCCGCTCGGCGGCAGCGGATACTGCGTGTACCTCGAGTCGGACGAGCGGGCGAATGCGGCAACCGATGGCTATCGCGCGCTGCTGGCGGCGATCGATCCCGGGCGCTGAGCAGCGCCCCGCGGAGCAACCTGGGGAGAATGGCGGCATGAGCAGCGATGCGATGATCAGCACCATGATGAAAGCCTGGCGTTTCCTCTACCGCCGAGGCTTCATCGAAGGCTTCGGCCATATCAGCGCGCGCATCCCGGACAGCGACCAGTGGATGATCACGCGCCACTCGCTCGGGCCGGATGCGCACCCGGAAGACTTTCTGGTGTACGACCTCGGAGGCAGGCGGGTGTCCGGCCAGGGCGACATGCCAGGCGAGTATCCGATCCACCTCGAGATTCTCAAGGCACGGCCGGATGTCGGCAGCCTGGTTCATTACCACGGCATGTACTCGACCGCGTTCACGACCAGTTCGCGCCCGACGCTCAAGCCGATCCACCTGATGGGCACGCTGTTCCACGACGGCGTGCCGACCTACCACGATCCGAGGCTGGTCAGCACCGCCGAGCGCGGGCAGGCACTGGTGAAGGCGCTGGGGCCGCACCGCGCCGTGCTGATGCGCGCGCATGGCGCGGCGATCACCGGTGGCACGATCGAGGAGATGGTCGCCGGCGCCTTCCTGTTCGAGGAGAACGCGCACCGGGCGGTGATCAGCGCGCAGATCGGCGAGCCGGTGTGGATCGAGGACGGCCTCGCCAAGGATGCCGGTGAGGAACTGGTGCGCACTCGCGGGCCGTTTCGCCGCGTCTGGGCGCTGCTGGAAGCGGATGAGGCGGCCGAGGCCGCTGGCAAGTGACCGGAGTGACCACAACATGAAGACGACACGTTGCATCCGTGGACGCCGCCCGGCGGGCGGCGCCGCATTGCTGGCAGCCGCGCTGCTGTGCGCAGGGCTGCCGATGGCTGGCTGGGCGCAGGGGCAGGGCGGTGAATTCCCCAACCGCCCGATCCGGCTGGTGCTGCCGTTCGCCGGCGGCACCGACGTGGTTGCGCGCCTGCTCGCGCAGCGGCTGTCGGCGTCGCTGGGCCAGCAGGTGCTGGCGGACCAGCGCCTTGGCGCCGGCGGCAACATCGCGCACGAGGCGGTGGTCAAGGCCGCGCCGGATGGCTACACGTTGCTGATGGCGGCACCGCCGGTCGTGTTGAATCCATTGCTCAACCCGAAGGTCGGCTTCGACCCGGTGCGTGACTTCACGCCGGTGGCGGTTGTCGCTGCGATCCCCAGCGTGCTGGTGGTGCACCCGCTGGTGCCGGCGAAATCGATCAAGGACCTGGTCGCGCTGGCGCGCCGCAATCCGGACAAGCTGAGCTACGGCTCGGGTGGCGTCGGATCGACGCCGCATCTGGCCTCGGAACTGCTGAAGTCCCTCGCCGGCATCCGGATGCTGCACGTGCCGTACAAGAGCGCGACCATCGCGCTGACCGGGGCCATGGCGGGCGAGGTCGATGTCGTGGTAGTCGCGTCCTCCAGTGCTGCGCCGTACGTGAAGAACGGCCGGCTGCGTGCCCTGGCGGTACTCGATGGCAAGCGCGTCGGGTCGATGGGCGAGGTACCCACCGCCGCGGAGGCGGGTTACCCGCAACTGCTCGCGGTCAACTGGTATGCGGTACTCGCGCCGCGCGACACGCCGCTGGCGATCGTCGAACGGCTGAATGCCGAATCGGTGAAGGCGATGAACGCGCCGGAGACGCGTGAGCGCCTGGCCGGGATCGGCGGCGAACCGATGTCCACCACACCCGCGCAGGCGGCGGCGTTCATCCGCGACGAGATGGTGCGCTGGGGCAAGGTGATCCGAGACGCCGGCGTGAAGGCGGAATGAGCCCGGACGGGGGCGGACAGGCACGAGGCCTCGCCGCGGTTGTCGTCGCGGCGGGCATGATGCTGGCCGCCACCGCAAGTACGCCCGTGACTGCGCAGGCGCAGGAGTATCCGACGCGGCCGATCCGACTGGTCCTTTCGTTCGCCGGTGGCACCGATGTCGTCGGACGCCTGCTTGCCCACGGACTCTCCGTCGCGCTGGGCCAGCCAGTCCTGTCCGACCAGCGGCTGGGTGCCGGCGGCAACATCGCGCACGAGGCCGTCGCCCGCGCAGCACCCGATGGCCATACGCTGCTGATGTCCGGGACGCCGCTGGTGCTCAACCCGCTGCTCAATCCGCGGGTCCGCTACGATCCGGTGAAGGACTTCGCTGCCGTCGCGATGGTCGCGTCGATCCCGCGCGTGCTGGTGGTGCATCCATCGGTTCCGGCCCGGACCCTGAAGGAACTGGTCTCCCTGGCACGCCGGTATCCCGGCAAGCTCAACTATGGCTCGGGCGGAGTCGGCTCGACGCCGCACCTGGCGGCCGAACTCCTGCAGGCGCTGGCGGGGATGAAGATGCTGCACGTGCCCTACAAGAGCGCGACGATCTCGCTTGCGGGCGCGATGGCCGGCGAAGTGGATGTCGTCGTCGTGTCGTCGTCCAGTGCGGCCCCTTACGTCAAGGATGGCCGGTTGCGCGCACTGGCGGTGCTCGACCGCAACCGGCTCGCGTACATGGCCGAGGTACCTACCGCATCGGAGGTCGGCTATCCGCAGCTGATGGCCGAGGGGTGGTACGCACTGCTCGCACCGCGCGATACGCCGGCGGCGATCATCGACCGGCTCAATGCGGCTGCGGTGAAGGCGATGGGCGCGCCCGAGGCGCGCGAGCGGCTGGCGGGGATCGGCGGTGAGCCGATGTCCACCACCGCTGCGCAGGCGGTCGCCTACATCCGCGAAGAGATGGCGCGCTGGGCCGGCGTGATCCGCAGCGCCGGCATCAAGGCCGACTGACAGGCCGACTGACAGGCCGACCGGCGTCGTTCGGGTCCGGACTCCGGGTCACAGGTGTTCCGCCATCCAGTCCGCCGTCAGCGGGCGGAAGCGGTAGCTGATATTGAAGCAGACATGGTTGCCGTCTTCGTAGACGACGAGTTCGGTCGGACCGGAGGCGGCCTTCGCCAGCCGTTCGCCTTCGGCCGGCGGGATGATGCGATCGCCGCCGCCGAACACGATGAGCAGCGGGCAGCGGATATGCTGTGCCTTGCCTTCCAGCGTGAGCTGCGCGGCGGCGGCATCGGCTTCCGCCTGCGTCCGTGCGTGTGCCCGCGCGCGGAACACCTGTTGCGACACCAGCGGCATCTGCGGCAGCACCGGCGCGAAGTCGAACGGCCCGCAGTTGGCGACGCAGGCCTGCAGGCGCGGTTCCCCCGCGGCGGCCAGCGGCGCATAGAAGGCGCCCAGGCTCTGGCCGACGACGCCGACACGCCGGCCGTCGACATCGTCACGCCGTTCCAGCACATCGATCACCGCGCCGATCACCCGTCCCCAGTCGATGCGGATCGGCAGGCGGAACGCGGTCTCGCCCTGGCCTGGGCCGTCGAGCGTAAGCGTTGCCATGCCGCGGTCGAGGAAGGCATCGCTCCATGCGTGCAACTCTTCCTTGCAGGCGTCCAGGCCGGGCAGGATGACCGCCACCGGCGCGCGCGCACCGCTGCGCGGCCGGCGCAGCCAGCCAACCAGATGCGTGCCTTCGAACGGGAACTCGACGCGCAGCATCGGCGGGTCGAGGTCCGGCGCAGCTGCCGTGTAGCAACGCAGCATGTTGTCGTGCGCGGCGCGATACTCGTCCGGGGCCGCCGCGAACAGATGCTTCGCGTAGTGGTAGTAGATCGCGGCACGCAGGTGGCTCTCGGCGGCGGTCAGCCGGCGCCCGAGTGCAGCCGATTCGGTGGCATGCTGCTCGTGCCGGCGTGCCTCGTCCGACCAGATGCTGCACCAGTCGTCCCACCGTTCGATGCGCGAGACCAGGCGCTGGAGGTCGTTCGGGTCCACGCCGGTGGCGACATAGCGCGGCGTGAAATGGGCAAAGATCAGGTCCACCATCGGATCGCGAGCCATCGGCCACCTCCTCGTTCGTTGGTCCGGAATATACTCGACGGCTCCAACGGACCCCAACACAGGACAGGCACCATGAAGACTTTCCGTCGCGTCGTCACCGGCTTCAACAAGGAAGGCAAGAGCTGCATCAAGTGGGATACCCAGATCGAGCCGAAGAACGTACGTCCCGGCTTCGACAACATCCCGCTGTGGGCGACGAAGAAGCTGCCGGCCGAGACGGCCACCGACGATCCGAACACCTGGGAACTGGGCACCAGCCTGGCTGGCGGCTCCGTGTTCCGCTATGGTGTCTATGCGCCGGGCAACGTGCCGCGCTGGCACGCCACCGACTCGGTCGACTACGCGATCTGCATCGCCGGCGAGATGATCATGGAAATGGACGAAGGCTCGGTGCACCTGAAGGCGGGTGACGTCGTGATCCAGCTCGGCACCAACCACAACTGGCGCAACCCGGGCACGGTCGACTGCGTGATGGCCTATGTGCTGATCGCCACCGAAGGTGCGAAGACCACCGGCTGGACAGAGCACAACAACGACAAGACCGCCGGCCACTGACCGGAGGCGGTGCGGGCCCTCGGGCCCGTACCTGCGTCGCGGAACCCGAAATGGGATCGGGTTACGTCGACCACCGCTGGGTCCGGTTAGGTCACGTCGATGTCCGAATCCGGCAGGTGACTGCGCATGAACATCGGGATCGTGCCGCCGCCGAGGCCGACCACCAGCAGGTCGCTGAAACGGGATGCCGCCTTGTGGATCACCTGCTCCGCGAGCTGATCGATCGCGGGCTGCATTCGCCGTCCGGCGGTCTTTCATGTACGCAGGATGTCAGGGGCGACCGGCTGCCGCGGATGGCGTCACCTCGTCGCGATCCGGGGGGCGACACACTCGCAGTCGAGTTGGAAGATCATTCATGCGAATCCTGCTGCAACTCCTGGCGCTTGCCTTCGTTTGTTCCACCGGTTCGGTTGGGGCGCAAACGGTTTCGTGTGGCATCGTCCTGATGCATGGAAAGTGGGGAATGCCCCAGTCCCCGTATCTGCAGCCTGTAGCTGACAAGCTTCGCCCCCACTGCCAGGTCGTTCTGCTCGAGATGCCATGGTCACGCCAACGCATGTATGACCGCCCTTATGGCGATGCGTTGGAGCAAGTCAGGCAGGCTGTAGCTTCGCTTCGGCAATCTGGCGTGCAATGGGTAGCCGCAGGCGGGCAAAGCTTCGGGGCTAATGCAGCTTTGGCGTACATGGCACAGGTAGCGGATGTCGATGCGATCATTGTCCTGGCTCCCGGGCATGTGCCCGAAAGCTTCTACCACGATGTCAGTGTGCGGCCCAGTGTAGATGAAGCGCAACGTCTGGTTGAGGCAGGCAAGGGGGAGACCTCTGTGTGGCTGACCGATATCAACCAAGGGCGGCGCAGATCGATAAAGACATCCGCCACATCGATCTGGAGTTATTTCAGCCCCCACGGTTTGGGCAACATGTCACTCAGTGCCCAGGGCGCCAGGAAATCGGTCCCTGTCTTCTGGGCCATCGGAAACATGGATTCTCTCTTTGGTGCCGCGTCGAGCGGGATCTTTCGAAGTTTTCCTCCTCATCCCGACAGCGTCTACCATGAAGTTCGGGCAGATCATGCGAACACACCCGATGCTGCTTCCGATGCGTTGGTCAGCTGGATAGTGGCTCGACTGAAGCGCTGAATGGGCTGCCGCAGGATTCCGGACGGCTACTGCGCGACGATGTCGATTGCGCTGCCGGGCGAGGATGCTGCGACGATACTCACCGGACGCAGCGGATCACCGGTCGCCGGCTGAGCCGGCAGCCATGCCGGCGAGCAGCGCTGCGACTATTCGAACTTGACGCCCGATGCGGCCACGACCTTTGCCCACTTCGCGATCTCCGAGCGTATGTAGGCCGCGAACTCGTCCGGCGTACCGCCGACGATTTCGAACCCGACGCCCTCGAGTCGCTGCCGGACATCGGGCAGCGCGAGCGCCTTGACCGTTTCCGAATGGAGCCGCGCGACAATCGGCTTCGGCGTTCGCGCGGCCGCGAGCATGCCGTACCAGGCAGTCGCTTCGAATCCCGGGAAACCCGTTTCCGCGATTGTCGGCACGTCGGGCACTGCCGGACTGCGTTTCGCGCTGGTCACGGCAAGCGCGCGCAGCTTTCCGGTCTTGACGTGGGGCAGCGTCGACGACATGCCGCTGAACATCGCCTGCAGCTGCCCTCCGACGAGATCGATAACGGCCTGACCGCTGCCCTTGTAAGGTATGTGCACCATGTCGATGCCCGCGAGGCCATTGAGCAGTTCGCCAGTCAGATGCCCGACGCTTGCCACGCTTGCCGAGGCGAAATTCACCTTGCGCGGATTCGCCTTCACGTAGGCAACGAAAGCCTTGAAGTTTCCGGCAGGAACCGATGGGTGCACAACGAGGAGGTTGGGCGCGTTGGCAAGCTGCGTGATGGGCGCGAAGTCCCTGACCGGATCGTACGGCATCTTCGGATTGAGGCTGGGGCCGATACCGAGATTCGCGATATAGCCGAGCGCGATGGTATGGCCGTCCGGCGGCGAACTGGCGACGATCTGCATGCCGATGTCGCCGTTGGCACCCGCCCGATTGTCCACCACAACCGGCTGGCCCAGCGCATCGGCCAGCTTGCCGCCCAGCGTGCGGGCCAGCGTGTCCGTACTGCCACCGGGAGCGAACGGCACGACGAAACGCACCGGCCGGGTCGGAAACGAGCCGGCTGCAGCAGATGCAGGGACCGGCGCGGCCATGGCCCAGGCCGCGATCCCCCACCCGGCAATCGCAAGCAACTCGTACACCCTTTTGCGCCTGGTGCAGGCCCATTGATGGCACTGATGGAACACGGCAGCCTTCGGCATCTGGTTGTCGGACATTATGTCGCTTTGCGATCGGTCACCTTCAAAGGCTACTTGCCAGTCGGCGCGCCTGTCAAACCGGAGGCTGAGCAGCCGCAGGCTCGGCGGCTCGCCGGAAATCGCCACGCTGAGGCGGTATGGGTCGCCGGACTTGAGTCTCGAGCGGCTTCACAGTGGCGGGCTCGCGGGCCCGCACCCGCCGCCGCATGCCGGGTCCTGGCAGTGCCTAGGGCCGGGCAGGGCGTGCGGCGTCGGTCAGTACCGTACCGCCACGCTCGTCGCGGTCGGCCTGCCGCAGCCCCTGCCTGACCATTGCGGCCAGGTCGTGGCGCAGGCTGAACCGCGCATTGAGCCGGCTGGCGCGCTCGGTCGCCTCGCCCAGGTCCGGTACCACCGTGGAGCGGCTGGCGAGTACCAGCCTGTTGCCGGAACCGGCGAGGTCCATCACCGACACGGCGGGGAACACCGACAGGTAGGTGGAGACCATGTCGTCGTACAGCGCGTTGGCAGACCGGCTCCACATGTTGGCGATGGCGACGCCGTCGGCCGCAAGCGACTGTTGCACCGCGAGCAGGAACTCGCGTGTCGCGAGCGCATACGGCACTTCGTGCGTACCGAAGGCATCGAGCACGATCAGGTCGTAGCGGCTGCGCGCGCGTTCGATCCAGTGCCGGCCGTCGCCGACATGCGCCTTCAGGCGCTGGTCGTCGCGGAACCCGAAATGGGACCGCGCCACCTCGACCACCGCCGGATCCAGTTCGATCACGTCGATGTCCGCATCCGGCAGGTGCTTGCGCATGAACATCGGGATCGTGCCGCCACCGAGGCCGACGACCAGGATCCGCCGCGGTTCCGGCTTCCAGGTGAACACGGCGAGGATTGCCCGTGCATACGTGAGCTCGAGGTGGTCCGGATCACCGGGCTTCACCACGCTCTGCCGGGCGCCATACATCTCGAACCGGAGTGATCGCAGCCCTTCGCTGTCCTCGCTGACCACCAGCAGGTCGCTGAAGCGCGATGGCGCCTTGTAGATCACCCGCTCCGCGACCTGTGCGAATGCGCCGAGGCTCCACGTGATCAGGAGCAGCGCAAGCAGGCCGTGCGCAAGCGGTGCCGTACGCTGTCCGTGGTTCCAGGGAATCGGGGGATGCATGGGGCGAGCCTCCGGTCGCGGGCTGTAGCCGCCGATCGGCAGGACCCCGCTGCGCGGCTAGGATAGCAGCGGCGGCTGGCTCCTGTGGGCGGCGTTGCCCCTGAACGATCGCGCTACTCAGGATCCGGGCGCACGGCGTGCTCGCCGCCCGATCTGGCGCGGTTGCCGGCAGGCTGTGCAATTGCCGAACGCTGCGCGTGGATGCACACTGCATGCGCAGCGACCTGGCCGCCCGAGGTGGCGCTTGCACTCGCTTACGGTGCGCGCTACCTGCGCACCGATGCCACCCTGGGCGGCACGCTGCCCGATCCGACGTTCAAGGCGCCCGCATGAAGCTGCTTGTGATCAATCCGAACACCACGACATCCATGACCGACAAGATCGGGCACGCGGCGCGCGCGGCGGCCGGCGCCGCTACCGAACTGGTCGCACTGCAGCCGCCGGACGGCCCCGAGTCGATCGAGGGCTACTACGACGAGGCGTTCTCGGTGCCCGGCATCCTTTCGCTGATCGCCGGCGCAGAACGGGCCGGGCCTGCCGATGCCTATGTCATCGCCTGCTTCGATGACACCGGGCTGGATGCCGCGCGCTGCCTGACCGCTGCGCCGGTGATCGGCATCGGCGAGGCGGCCTTCCATCTGGCCAGTTTGCTGTGCGTCCGCTTCAGCGTGGTGACCACGCTCGCGCGTTCGATCGCGGCGATCGAACACAATCTGTTGCGCTACGGACTGGCCGCCCGCTGCGCCCGGGTGCGCGCGGCCGAGGTTCCGGTGCTGGCGCTGGAGCAGCCCGGTTCCGATGCCCGCGCCCGCATCTCGGCCGAGATCGCCGCCGCGCTGCGCGAAGACCGCAGCGAGGCGATCGTGCTCGGCTGTGCAGGCATGACCGACCTCGCCCATGATCTCGCACGCGAACACGGGGTGCCGGTGGTGGACGGTGTCGGCGCCGCAGTCAAGCTCGCCGAGTCACTGGTCGGACTGGGCCTGTCGACCTCCCGGCAGGGCGCCTATGCACCACCGCGGGCGAAGCGCTACGACGGCGTGTTCGCACCGATGGCGCCGGTCGATCGGCGCTGAGCGCCTGCTCAGACGCCGATCAACAGGTGGTCGAGCGACAGCCGGCCCGGCCCGAGCAGCAGCAGCACCAGCGGAATCACCGTATACATCAGGCCGGCGTCCCAGCTGTGCTGCCCCGGGGCAGCGAACCGCTCGCGCTTGCGCCAGATCAGTTCACGGGTGGCCCAGGCACCGAATACGGTCAGGCCGGCAGCCGCGAGCGGCGTTGCCAACCCGAGCACCAGCGCAGCGCCGCCGCCGATCTGCACGCCGGTGGCCAGACCTGCCAGCCACGACGGCAAGCCATGGGCCTGGGCAAAGCGTCCGACATGGCCGAGCTTGTTGCAGCCATGCACGAACGAGCCGGCTCCGATGGCCAGCCGAAGGGCGAGCAATGCGATATCGAGTGCTACGAGCGAGTGCATGCAGGGCGGTGAACCGGGAAACTGGCCGCGCCAGCCCGGACATATTCGTAGGCATCCATCATGGGCTTCACGGTCCTGTCTTCATGATGCCACCGCAGCGACGCCCTGGCGAGCCGTCGGCGCAGCGAGCGCGTACAGCCGCTCGGCGATTCGGCGCGCCCCATCGGGGGCGCTGGCCATCCGCTGCGCAAGCCGGCGCGCCTGCGTACGCTCGGTGCATTCGCCGCTCACCGCACGCAGTGCCGTCGCCCAGTCGCCGGCGCTGCGCGCGGACACCTGTCGTCCCGCGACCATCCGATCGATCCGTGCAGCGTTGTCGAACTGGTCGTAGGCGAACGGCGCGATCAGTTGCGGAATGCCCACCGCCAGCGCGCTGGCGACGGTGCCGATGCCGCCGTGGTGGACGATCGCCGCGCAGCGCGGCAGCAGCCGGGCAAACGGCGCATGGCGGATTGCCATCATCGACGCCGGCAAGTCGACCGGGAACGCATCGGCCAGCGCACTCACCAGCAGCCCTCGACAGCCGGCACGGCGCGCCGCGTCAACCGCGCACGCGAGAAATCGCTCGGGCTGCGCCATGCCGGTGCCTGCGGTGAACACCACCGGTGCCGGGCCAGCGGCAAGAAATGCCTCCAGTTCAAGGGATAGCCCCTGCGAGCCGGGTGCTGCGTCGCCAGCCCACGGCAGCGCGAAGTCGAACTGCTCGCAATGGGCTGGCCAGTCGGGCTGGGCGGGGGCAAACCACTCGGGGAACGCTGCGATCACCGAATGGGGTGAATGCAGCCAGTGCCGATGCACTTCACGGACCGGTGCCAGCCCGTACTGCGCCCGCAGCGCGTTGAGGCCGGGCGCGACCATCCGATCGAGCTGCCACGCCATGACACCGAGCGCGCCGTGCCGAGCTGCCAGCGGCAGGCTGCGCACCCAGCCAGCTCCGGGCAGACACGGAAAGTCGTGCGCCGAGAGCAGACACAGCGGCGACAGGTGCACGCTCGCCGTGCGCGGGTGCCCGCGCTCGGCGGCGATGCGCACCGTCAGCGCGAGGGTAGAGCCGACCAGCAGGCAGTCCGGGTCATCGGTCCATGGCACGAGTGCCTCCAGCGCGTGTGGCGCTGCGTGCAGGACGCGCGCCCACAGCCGGCTGATGCCGCGTGCCGGGTCCCAGAGCAGCGGATCGGCGAGTGCCGCGCGATAGTCCTCCGGCGCGCCGAGCGCGCAAAGCGGCACGCCAGCTGCCTGCGCCTGCGGCTCGAAGTACGCGCTGGTCGCCAGCGTCACGTCGACGCCAAGCTCGATCAGACACCGGCCGATGGCAATGAACGGCAGCACGTCCCCGGCGCTGCCGACACAATGCAGCAGAACGCGTGCGCGTCGAGCCGGCGCTACCGGATGTTCGGCTGCCACTGGATCACCTGCTGCATGATGAAGCCGAGGCCTTGGCCGGAGGCGACTTCGTTCCTATTTCATCGCCTTCATCTGCGCGATTCGCTTGACCTCTTCGGCACGGATGCGGCCGAGCATCACGGCGTCGGGATCCTTCCAGTTGCCCCCGGCTGCGCGCGCCATGTAAGCCGTGGCACGTGCGAATGCATCCAGAGGCAGGTCCGCCTGACCGCCCTTGGGTGGCATTGCGCGCACACCTACCCAGGCATGCGCGGTCAGCACCTCCTGGCCCTCCTTGATGAGCGGCGTCCAGGCCGTGCGGTCGCCGAACTTCGGCGCGTTGGCGACGCCGGCGGCATGGCAGGCCATGCAGACCTGCTTGTAGACCTGCTCGCCGGAAGCGGCTGTCTCGGCGGCAAATGCGGCCGGCGCCAACAGCCCGGCCATCAGCGCCAGCAGCGAAGCACGCCTGCCCGCACGGGCGAGGGCGAGTGGATGGATCGATACCATCATGTGTTCAGTCTCCAACCGTGACTCCCTGGTTCACTCTACTCCGATTCCTCCGCCCCGCGCAGGCTGCAGGGGGCGCGCCTGACTCACTCACGCAGCGACCCCGGCTGTCAGGTCGGCGTCGGCCGGCCTGTCATCCGGTCGTGCTTCATGAAGTACTTCCGGGCCAGCGCAACGAGTTGCGCATCGCTCGGCTGGTCGACTGTTTCGTAGCCGACGATCTGCGGCAAGGTCTGCGGGCGGTGCTTCTCGACGTAGTGCCTGAAGTCGGTCTGCGCCGTCTTCGAGCCGACCACCAGCGCCTCGCCTATGCCGGCGAGCGCGTTGCAGACCGCACCGAAGAACTCGTGCTCGGTACGCAGCTGGCTGCCGTGCTGGCGCGTCGCGTGACTGTGCGCCCTGAGTGTCTGCGCCTCGATGTGGTCGGGGTCGAATTGCAGCACCTGGGCAGCATGGTGGTCGATACGGACGACTGCGTGGAACAAGGTCATCAGGGCACTCCTCGACAAAGGGGAACTGCTGTATCGGGAACAACACGGCTCGGACGCAGCCGACCGTGCGCGGCTGGCGCTCGCGCGTCCACGCGCCGCCGAAGCAAGGGCAGACCCGAGGTTCGCCGAACAGGCGATCTGGCGGGATGTCCACTGGATCATCGTCGCAGGCCCTGGTCCGTCGCTTGTTGACGAGGATCAAGGGATCTGTCGATTGCGGTATCGGCCGCCTTTTCGTCGCCGGCCGGCCTGCAGGAGCGCTGATAGAATGAGCGGCTTAAAAGTACAAGTCTGCCGCAGCCTCCCGCGAGCCGGCGCTGTCAGGAGGAGTCCATGACCCGGTTCACGCTGAACGGACGCGCCGTGCAGATGGCGCTGCCTTCCGGCGAGCCATTGCTGCAGGTGCTCGCCAATGATCTCGGGGCCGACGGCCCCAAGTACGGCTGTGGCAAGGCGCAGTGCGGCTCCTGCACCGTGCTGATGGACGGCAATCCGGTACGCAGCTGCGTGATGCCGCTGTCGGCCGCCGACGGACGCACCATCACCACGCTCGCCGGGCTTGCCGAGGGCGGTCGCCCGGGGCGGCTGCAGCAGGCGTTCATCGACGAGCAGGCCGCGCAGTGCGGCTATTGCACCTCCGGGATCATCCTGCAGGCGCAGGCGCTGCTCCAGCGCAATCCTAAGCCGAGCGACGCGCAGGTGCGTTCGGCGCTCGACGGCAACCTGTGCCGCTGCGGCGCGCACAACCGCATCGTGCGCGCGGTACTGCGCGCGGCGAAGGGAGCCTGACATGACCGCTGTCGCGCGCAGCGACCGCAGGCGCTTCCTGCGACAGTCCGGGGGCTTCACGCTCGCCTTCTCGCTGCCCCTGCCGAGCGGGCTCGCCCAGGCGCCGTCGGAGCCCGCGAAAGCCCGCCTGCCTGGCAGCCTCGATCGCAACCGCCGGCTTGACGCCTGGATCCGGGTGCAGCCGGCCGACCGCTCGATCCTGCTGATGGTGGGCAAGGTCGAACTGGGGCAGGGCATCCTCACTGCGCTCGCGCAGCTCTGCGCCGATGAACTCGACGTGAACATCGAGCGTATCCGCATCGTCTCCGGCGACACGGCGGTGGTACCCAACGAAGGGACGACAGCCGGCTCGTTCTCCATGCCCGACTCCGGCAATGCGGTTCGGCATGCCGCAGCCGAGGCACGCGCGGCGCTGCTCGAGCTGGCGTCGATGCGGCTGGCCGTCCCGGCGTCGAGCCTGCGGGTGGACGATGCGTTGGTTGTTGCCGACACCGGTGCGCGCACGACCTACTGGGATCTTCCCGCCGGCGAGGAACTGCGCCGCGAGGCCACCGGCAAGGTGCCGCCGAAGCGTTCCGGGCACCGCTACATCGGGCGCTCGGTACCACGGCTGGACCTCACGCCGAAGATCCTCGGCCAGGCGATGTTCGTGCACGAACTGCGCCCCGAAGGGTTGCTGTTCGGGCGGGTGGTACGGCCTTCGACCTATCGGGCGCGGCTGCTCGCAGCGGATACCGCCGCCGTGGAACGCATGCCCGGCGTGGTCAAGGTCGTGCGCGACGGCAGCTTCCTCGGCGTGGTCGCGCAGCGCGAATCGCAGGCGAATGCCGCGGCCGAGGCTCTCGCGCGCAGCTGTCGCTGGGAGACGCCCTCCACGCTGCCGCGCACCGAAGGGGTGGAGGCCTGGCTGCGTTCGGCACCGATCGCCCGTGACATCCCCACTCGCCGGCAGCCACGCACCAAGCCTGGCGAGGTGATCCGTACGGTCGAGGCCACCTACTTCCGCCCGTACCAGATGCACGCCTCGATCGGCCCCTCCGCTGCCGTGGCCACGATGGGCGCGGACGGTACGCTGGTCGTGCAGACCCACAGCCAGTCGGTGTTCGAGACGGCGACCGCGATCGCCGCGATGCTCGGGCTGCCGCGTGAGCGGGTGCGGCTGCAGCATGTGCAGGGCGCGGGTTGCTACGGGCACAACCTCGCCGACGATGCCGCCGCCGATGCGGCGTTGCTCGCGGTGCAGGTACCTGGCCGTCCGGTGCGATTCCAGTACACGCGCGAGCAGGAGCACCGCTGGGAGCCCTACGGTTCGGCCATGCTGATCCGCACGCGGGCGGGCCTGGATGCGCAGGGCAATGTCCTCGACTGGGACTTCGAACTCTGGTCGACGCCGCACACGACCCGCCCCGCAAACCAGCCGGGCAATCTGCTGCCGGCGGGCTATCTCGGCAAGCCGTTCGTGCAGCCGGTACCGGCCAACAACGGGGCGCCCAACTACGCCGCCGATCGCAACGCCATCGCGCTCTACGATTTCCCCGGGCAGAACGTGCTCACGCACTTCATCACCGAGATGCCGGTGAGGGTGTCTTCGCATCGCGGCCTGGGCGCGTACGGCAACGTGTTCGCGATCGAATCCTTCATGGACGAACTCGCCCACGCGACGGGCAGCGACCCGGCCGAGTATCGGGTACGGCACCTGAATGATCCGCGTGCGCGCGACGCGATCCGCGCGGCTGCCGACCGCTTCGGCTGGTCGACCTGGAAGCGGACTCCCGGGCGGGGACGTGGAATCGCCTTCGCCCGGTACAAGAACATCGCCGGCTACTGCGCGGTGGCGCTCGAGGTCGAGGTCGATTCGCGCAGCGGCAGCATCCGCGTGCTGCGTGCGGTGGCGAGTGCCGATAGCGGGCATATCGTCAGCCCGGATGGCGTGAGCAACCAGATCGAGGGCGGGCTGGTGCAGTCGCTGTCGTGGACGCTCAAGGAGGAGGTGCAGATGGACGAGACCCGGATCCTGTCCGAGGACTGGGCGAGCTACCCGATCCTCACCTTCTCGGAAGTGCCGCCTGTGGATGTGGTGCTGATCGACCGTCCTGGCCAGCCGTTCCTCGGCACCGGCGAAGCTTCGCAGGGGCCCACGGGTGCAGCGCTGGCCAACGCGGTGTTCGATGCCACCGGTGTCCGCTTCCGGCGCCTGCCGCTGACGCCGGCGCGGGTGTTGCAAGGGCTGCGGGAAAGGCGCGCCTGAGCCGCGTGTGCCGCGGGCGCGGCAGGCGGGCATGAATCTTGATCTGGAGGGACATATCGACCTCATTGTTGCTGCATGAGGGAGCGGCCGATGGTTCCATCGATGTTCGTAGCATCCCGACCAGGATCTTCACGCCCAGTGCCCCACTGCAGCACGTTTCTCCACGGTCATTCCGCCCGCACCGTGTGCGCGAGCCTGCTCTCCTGCCTCGTCGTGATCGCAGTGCCCTGTGCGCTCGCCCAGCCTCCGGTACCTGCGTATGGCGCAGGCACGGTGCCACCGGGTCTGGTACCAGTAGCACCACTGGCAACGCTGGCGCCGGTGCTCGCTGGAACGCTTTCGATCGAGCCTTCGACCGGTGGGCATGGCGAAGTGATCGCCGTGTGGACGGTCCTCAACGAGTCGGATGAGCCGCAGACGTTGCAGGTGCCCGACAGCCTGGCGCTGGCCGCGCGCAGCGGTGCGCTGGCCCGGCAGCTGGTCGGCTGGTCGATCGCCGGGGGCCGTGCCGGCGACAGGGTGTCGATCGCACCAGGGCAGTTCCGGCGATTCCGCTACCGGGTCGACCTGCCGCCGGGTGTTGGCGGCGCTACGGTGTTCAGGATCGCCACTGCCGCGGGCGAGCTTGCGGCCTTTGCCGACCTGCCGGCGCCTGCAGCCGGGGTGATCGCCGCGTCCTCGGCCGAGGCTGGCAGCACCCCGCTGGCGCGCGAGCCACGGCTCGATCGACTGAGCAGCGCCATTTCCGCCAACGAGCCGGTGTATCTCGCCTTCGGTAACCGCTACCGGCGCAATGCGCGATTCCAGATCTCGTTCAAGTACCGCTTCTTCAACGAGAATGGCGGGCTCGCCCGCGACCTGCCCGGGCTGCAGCACCTCTACTTCGGCTACACGCAGAGCTCGCTCTGGGATCTCGAAGCCGACTCGGCACCGTTTCGCGATTCCAGCTACCGGCCGAGCCTGTTCTACCGCAATGACCTGATCTGGACCTCGGCCGCGCGCGACCTGCGTCTCGGGCTGCAGGGCGGCCTGGAACATGAGTCGAACGGGCGGGAAGGGCTGTCCTCGCGCAGCATCAATACCGTCTTCGTGCGCCCGACAGTGAAGATCGGCGATCCCGAGGCCTGGCATTTGACCCTGGGGCCAAAGGTCTACGCCTACGTCGACCGGACCGGCAATCCCGATATCGCCCGCTATCGTGGCCATGCAGATCTGTTTGCGAGCGTCGGCCACCCGGAGAAGTGGCAGTTCGCGGCGACGGTTCGACGTGGCACCGACGGCGCATTCGGCTCATCGTTGCTCGAGGCGACCTACCCGCTGCGGCAGGTGTCGCTGGGCAATCTGGACGGCTACTTCTATTTTCAGTACTTCAACGGCTATGGCGAGAGCATCCTCGACTACAACCGGCGGCTGCCGGCCCAGTTTCGTGCGGGTTTCTCGATTACCCGCTGGCCCTGAGCGGGCCGTTCATCAGGCCGGGCTGCTTGCGCGCCATCGAACGAAACCCTTGCGCAGTTCCTCCATCCACAGCACGCCGCTCGCCACGACCACGATGGGCAGCAGATCGGCGAGCGGGATCGGTACCGTGTGGAACAGCGTGTTCAACGGCGGCCAGTACAATACCGACGCCTGCAGCACGATACTCAGGGCCAGCCCGCCCATCAGCCATCGATTCCTGAAGATGCGAAGACCCAACGCCGAGCGCGTGGCCGACTGGCAGTTCAGCACGTTGAACCATTGGCACATTGCCAGCAGGGTGAACGTTTCGGTGCGCACGATCTCGTAGGGAATGCCCACGCTCTGCCTCCAGACGAACCAGCCGAAGGTCGCGGCCACGGTCACCGGCGTCAGCAGGACGATGCGCCACAGCATGGTGCGGTCGAGCAGCCGCTCGTTGCGCGGTACCGGCGCCCGAGCCATCTCGTCGCCATCGGGCGGGCCCATCACCAGGTTCATCGTCAGCGTGCTCTCCGTGACGATGTTGATCCAGAGGATCTGTACGGCCGCCAGCGGCAACTGGAAGCCGCCCACCAGTGCCAGCAGCAGCACCAGCACCTCGTCGACCGAGGTGACGAACAGGAACAGGATCACCTTCTTCAGGTTGCCATACACCACCCGGCCCTGTTCGACTGCACCGACGATGGTCGCGAAGTTGTCGTCGGTGATCACGATCCGGGAGGCACTCTTGGCAACCTCGGTTCCGGTGATACCCATTGCTACACCCACGTCGGCGCGGGCCAGCGCCGGGGCGTCGTTGACGCCGTCGCCGGTCATGGCCACGACGTCGCCGCGCGACTGGAGCGCTTCCACGATGCGCAGCTTCTGCGCCGGATGCACGCGCGCGAACACGACGATGCGGTCCAGGCCTTCCAGCAGTTCGGCCTCGTTCATCCGTTCCAGTTCGGCACCGTCTATCCCGTGGTCGCCTTCGCGCGCGATACCCAGTTCGCGGGCGATCGCCAGGCCCGTGAGCTTGTGGTCGCCGGTGACCATGATGGGCCGGATACCGGCTGCCCGGCATCGGGCGACCGCCACCTTGACTTCTTCACGCGGAGGGTCGATCTGACCGATCAGCCCGAGCAGCGTGGCGCGGCCCGCCAGCGCATCGAAGCCCGCTTGCGCGTCGAGCGCGTCATCCGCCACCACTGCGACGGCCAGCACCCGCAGCGCCCGGGCTGCCATGCCTTCGGCAGCCTGCCGGGCTGCCTGAAGCGCCGCCTGGCCGTCGATCGTGCACAGGCGCAACACGGCTTCCGGCGCGCCCTTGATGTACACCCGGCGTTGCGCTGGCAGGCCGCCGTGACGTGTCGCCATCATCTGGGTATCGGAGTCGAAGGGCAACTCGGCTTCGCGAGTGAATCGGCGGCGCAGGGTCTCCACGTCGATGCCGGCCTTGCCTGCGGCGACGAGCAGCGCTGCCTCGGTCGGATCGCCGAGCACCGTCCACTGGGTCACGCCGTCGTGGGGCGGCACCAGTTCGGCGTCGTTGCAGAGCGCGACGGCTTGCATCAATGCATGGACGGCCGTGTCCCCGGGATCGACGTCGGCTCCGGCCTCGGTGAGCATGCCCTCCGGTGCGTATCCAATGCCGCTGACAACGACCGCCCGCCCACCGGGCAGCCACAAGGCACTGACGGTCATTTCGTTGCGGGTCAGCGTGCCCGTCTTGTCGCTGCAGATGACCGTGGTCGACCCGAGGGTCTCCACCGCAGAGAGGCGACGGATGATCGCGCCGCGCCCTGCCATGCGCTGCATGCCGACGGCCAGCGCGATGGTCATCGCCACCGGCAGGCCCTCGGGAACCATCGACACCATCTGGCTGATCGCCACCATCAGCACGTCGGCGAAGGGCAGCCCGCGCAGCAGGCCGAGCGCCATGACGATCGCGAAGATAACCAGGGCGGCGACGACGAGATAGCGGCCGAACTGGGCGATGCGCAATTCCAGGGGTGTCTTCGGCTCCCGCGCCTGTTCGGTCAGGCGCGCGATGCCACCCACCTCGGTGTGGGGCCCCGTCGCCGTGACCACCGCCCGTGCACGCCCTGCGGTGATGTACGTGCCGGAAAACACCATGTTGCGGCGGTCGGCCAGGCCCGTGGCTTCGGGCAACGGTGCCACATGCTTCGAGACGGGTATCGACTCACCGGTGAGCGCCGCCTCGGCGGCGGCCAACGAGACCGCCTGTACCAGCCGCGCATCCGCGCCCACCGCGTCGCCTGCAGCCAGCAGCAGGATGTCGCCCGGCACTAGCTCGCGCGCTGCGATGGCTTTCTCTGCGCCTTCGCGCAGAACCCGCACCTGCAGCGTCGACAGCCGGCGCAGCGCCGCCATCGACTTCTCGGCACGCCCTTCCTGGCAGGTGCCGACGAGGGCGTTCGCCATCACCACGCCCAGGATGACGGCCGCGTCTCCCCAGTAACCCATGGCGCTGGCCAGCGCCGCAGCAGCAAACAGGATGTAGATCAGGGGGCTCTTGAACTGGGTCAACAGGAGCAGGAAGACCGGGCGCCGGGCGGCTTCAGGCAGGGCGTTCGGGCCGTGCTCGGCCATCCGCTGCGCGACAAGGGGCGCCGACAACCCGACACCGGGCTCGCAGCCCAGGTGTGCCAGGGCGGTGGCTGCCTGCAAGGCATGCCAGGCCTGAGGTGGGTTGGAGCGCTCGTTGGTCATCTTGCTTGCCCGCAATCGGCGCAGCCACCGGTATGACGGCCAGCGCTTGCGGCGGAGCCGGCGGACGCTGGCCTGACTTCAGTCGGTACCGCTTCAGCATACGCCTTGCGCCGTCGGATTCACACGAGAGTTCCGTCCGGTACGAGCCACTTCACCGCCGGCCCCACGCTGAGGTGCTGTCCATGACGGGGCGGGATCTGTCTGGCCCTGGTTTCGATTGGCATCCGCGTTGCAATACGCCGGGGTCTGGGGTAGCTTTCCATGGCTGTGACGTGCGTCATGACGCGCGGATGGCATTCGTTGCTGCGGCGTGTCCGCTTACTTGCCGGAGGGCTGTTGGAGACGGCGACCCAGGCGTCTGAAGTCGGGTTTCTTCAGGTGCTCGACATCGACGCGGATCAGGCCTGCCGGTATCCGGGCGCCTACGCCCGCCTGCGCAGGGGGGCGCTGCATGCGATTGTCGTTCGCGGGGTTTATTCCCCCGCCCAGCTCGCGCCCGTGCTCGAGCGCCTCGAGCGCCACGATCCGCCGTTCGTCCAGACCTGGTTTCCCGAGAAATTCCGGTCCTGGTTCTACGGTGTCAACGTCAACCTGTCCGAGCCGGGACTGCCCGGCTACTTCGAACTCGAGGGCGTGTTCCATGCGCAGCTGCGACAGGCGTTCGCCGGCGCACCGCCGCTGGTCGAGCGCGTGTCGGCCATCCTCTCTGCGCTCGACGACGGACGCCCCTTTCTCGCCCCGCCAGGGCCGCGCCCGGACACGCGCTACCTGTTCACCACCCTGCGCGGCCACGCCGAAGGCGGCTACATTCCTCCGCATTTCGACAACGAGCAGGCCCTGCGGCCGGGTTTCGCCCACCTGCGCGAGATCGTCGAGGCCGACATGTCGTCGTTCGTGCTCACGCTGTCGATGGCGCAGGCCGGGGGCGCGCTCGAGGTGTTCGACTGCCGGTGCGAGCCGGGCGATGCGCGCATGATCAGCGCCGACGGGGCGGAGCGCCCGCGCATCGATCACCTCGCGTCGGTCGCCTTCCGCGTGCCGGCTGGCGACATGATCATCGTTGATTCCGGCCGATACCTGCACCGCGTGACGCCAGTGGTCGGCGCCTCGCGACGCTGGACCGCCTGCAGCTTCATCGCGCGCGCGCGGCGCGGCGACGTCAACTACTGCTGGGGCTGACCGTGCGCGTGCCGCCTTACTTCGATTCGCTGATCGAGCTGTGCCGCCGCGACCCGTCGCAGCGCACTGCGCACCTGGGCTACTGGGACCCGCCGCCGCCGCCCGGTGCAACGTCCGCGCCGGGCGAGCAGTCGGCGCAGCGCTTCGCGCTCGCCCAGCACCGGCTCGACGAGCGGCTGCTCGCGCTGGCAGACCTTCGCCCCGGCCATGTCGTGCTCGATGTCGGCTGCGGGCTGGGCGGAACGCTGGATACCATCAACGAACGCGAGGTGCGGGTGGTGCTCTGCGGGCTGAACAGCGATGCGCGCCAGCTCGACCTCTGCAGACACCTGGTTGCCCGGGCAGGCAACCGTTTCGTCTGGGTTGCCGCGGATGCCTGTGCGCTGCCCTTCGCGGCGCATCGATTCGACCGGCTGCTCTGCGTCGAGGCGATGTTCCACTTCGCGTCGCGGCGCCGGTTCATGGCGGAGGCGGCGAGGGTGCTGCGCGTCTCCGGCGTGCTGGTAGCCTCCGACCTGATCGTCTCGACGGCGGCGCGCGCGCTCGACAGCCCGTCGTTTCCGATCCGCCGGGTGCTGGACGAGGGTTATGGCCCCTGGCCTGACTTCTGGGGCGAGGAGGGCGGGCACCATGGACTCGCCCGGGAGGCCGGCCTGCACTGCTCGGTGCTCGAGGACGTCAGCGAGCAGGTCCGGCCGAGTCATCGGTTCACCGCCCCCAGCGGGATCAACCTGGGTGAGGCCCTGGCCTCGCCCGCGGCGGGGCCGGCCGCGCGCGCGGCGCTCATGCTGAAGTGGCTGCACGACGAGGGGCATCTGCGCTACGTGCTGCTGCGCCTCGAGCCGGCTGCGCGATGAGCGCACTTCGCATCGCGCTCGCGTGCATGACGCCCACGCCGGACGGCGGCGAACTGGATGGGGCCACGCTTCCCAGCTACGGCATCCGCCGGGTACTGGCCGCCGTCGCCGGAGATCCCGCGCTCGCCCACGCGCGCATCGCCGTGGTCGATTTCGCGCGTCCCGATCCACAGGCCTACGTGGACGCGCTGCTGCAGTTCGAGCCCGATCTCGTCGGCTTCTCCATCTACGTGTGGTCCACGCCCTGCCTGGTGGAGGTGGCGCGCCGGATCAAGCGCGCACGTCCGGCCTGTGCGGTGGTCTTCGGCGGCCCGTCGGCCCGGCGCGAACTGTTCGATCTTCCGGCCTATGCGCCTGCGCACGACTACATGGACGCGCTGGTGAGCTCGGAGGGCGAGGCCGTGTTCCAGGACGTGGCCCGCCTCCCGGCGTTCACCCGCGCGGCGCTGCGTGGTGTCGCCGGCCTGCACCTGCCCACGCCCGAGGGGTGGCTGCAGACCGCCCATCGCGATCCGATCGCAGACCTCGATGCGATCGCCTCGCCGTTCCAGCTCGGGCTGATGCCGCGCGGGTCGGTCGCGTACCTCGAGACCTACCGCGGCTGCCCCATGTCCTGCCGGTTCTGCGAATGGGGTGCCGCCGAGACCTCCCGCGCCGTGTTCTCCGCCGACTACATCGAGCGGGAACTGCGGGCCTTCCGCGACCACGGCGTTCCGTCGGTGTTCCTGCTCGACGCAGGCCTCAACCTGAACGCGCGCGGCTTTCGCAACCTGGTCGAGGCGGAGGCACGCACCGGACTGTTCCAGTCGGCCGACCTGTGGGCCGAGATCTACCCCACCCACATTCGCCGCGAGCACCTTGACTTCCTCTCGAGGGTGCGTGCGTCCTATCTCGGCGTCGGGCTGCAGTCGCTCGACCCCGACGTCTTGCGCGAGCACGACCGGCCGTTCGACCGGTCGCGCTTCGAGCGTGCGATGCGCGACCTGGTCACCGTGGCCACCCCTGAACTGCAGATCATCTTCGGCCTGCCGGGCGACTCGCCCGAGGGATTCCTGCGCACGCTGGAGTACGCCCGCTCGTTCCGGGTCGGCGTACGTGCCTATCATTGCCTGGTGCTGCCCGATGCCCTGCTATCGCGTGCGCGCGCGGGCTGGGACATGCGTTTCGACCCGCAGACGCTCGCGATGATTGCCTGCCGGGGATGGTCCGAGGAGGACATCCTGCGCACGCGAGACATGCTCTCGCGCGAGACCGCGGCCGCCGGTGGCCGGGCAGGGCGCTACTGGTGGTCGTTTCCGCCGCGATGATTCTCCTGTCCCCGGATCCGGCGCCCGAGGGCGCGCGCGCCCGCCGCCGCGGCCGCCGGGTCGCACTGGTCGCGCGCTATCCCGCGCGTGATCGCGCGATGCCGCAGTTCATTTCGAACCACGGGCTGCGCATGGTCGAGGCGGCGCTGCGTACCGCGGGCATCGAGGATCTCGAACTGAAGGTGTGGGACCTGTCCGGTGGCTCCGCCGCCGAACTGGTCTCCGCGCTCGTCGCCTGGGATCCGGACGTGGTCGGTTTTTCTGCCTACATCTGGTCTTTCCCGTTCTTCGTCGACGTCGCCCGGGAGCTCAAGCGCGACGACCCGTCGCGGCTGATCGTCTTCGGCGGACCCTCGGCGCGCCCGAGCATGTTCGGGTTGCTGCCGTTCCGCGCCGCGCGCCGGTGGGTCGACGCGCTGGCGATCAACGACGGCGAGCACACCTTCGCGCAGATCGTCGCGGCGACCGACCGCAGCGCCGAGTCGCTCGCCGGCATCCCCGGCCTCGCCCTGCCCACGGAGCAGGGCTGGCAGTCGACGCCGGAACGACCGCTCGCCGATCTCGATGCGCTGGCCTCGCCCTACGAACTCGGGGTAGTGCCGGAGGGCGGGCTTGCCGTGCTGCAGACCTACCGCGGCTGTCCGATGACCTGCTCGTTCTGCGAGTGGGGCACGCTCGAGTCGCCACGGCGGGTGCGCGGGGTGGCGCAGCTCGAGCGCGAGTTCTCGGGCATGGCTGCGCTCGATGTGCAGGGCGCGATCCTGGTCGATGCGGGGCTCAACCTCAATCCGCATGCCTTCCGCAACCTGCGCGAGGCGGTCGAGCGGCACGGGTTCCTGCGCGAGCGCGCGCTCGTCTGCGAGGTGTATCCGGCAGCGGTGCGCGACGAGCACATCCGCTTCCTCGGCGGGATAGGGCAGGCGCTGGTGGGCATCGGGCTGCAGTCCTTCGACAACGGGGTGCTGGCGCATGTCGAGCGTTCCTATGACGAGCGCCGTTTCGAAGATACGCTCTGGAAATTGAAATCGGTGTCGAAGGTGGCCGTGGAGATCATTCTCGGGCTGCCCGGCGACACGCCGGAGAACTTCCGCCGCAGCTTCGAGCGCGCCCGGGCCCTGCCGGTGGCGCTGCGGGTGTACCACTGTGTCGTGCTGCCCTCGGCGCTGATGGTGCGCGCGCCGGCGAGCTACGCGATGGATTTCGACCCGGTCACGCTGAAGATGCGAGCCTGCCTGGGCTGGACGGCACAGTCGCTGCGCCGCGAGTGTGAGCACGTGGCGATGAGGGCTGCTGCCGAGGGCGGCCGGGCGGGCGAGTACTTCTGGATCTTTCCACCGCCCGGCGAGCCCTACTGATCCGCGGCGACGGTACCCGCAGCCCTGCGGGCAGGGAGGGCGGACCGCGGAAGGCGACGCCGCGGCCACCGGAGGCGGGAGAGTCCCCCGTCCGGGTCGAGTGCGTCGATGAACTCGGCCTTCCCGTCCAATGGCCCCGGTACATGAGCCTGCTGTGGTTCCGGCGAAACCCGCCGCCTCATTGCATCACGCTGCTGCGATGGCGAAAGACCGCAGCCAAGGATCGAGGTGGGCGATATCAAAGGTGCCAGACTCGAACATCTGCATCAGCTCCGTATGGAGCTGCATCGGCGCACGCTGCAAGCGCCATCCATTGATACGCAGGAACACATCGGCAGCCGCAAAGGCGATGCGCTTGTTGCCATCCACGAATGGATGGTTGATCGCCAGGCTTTCCAGCAGCGCAGCCGCTTCGGCCACTATGTCCTCGTAGTACCCAGTCTGCGGGCGGAACAGTGCGGCCTCCAGCGCCCCGTGATCGCGCACGCCCGGTGCACCGCCGTAACGCTGCATCAGTACTGTGTGCATGCCGAGCACATCAGCCACGGTCAGGTAATCGTGCGCCACGGCTTACTTGGCCAGTTCTCGATAGAGGCTGTCGAACTCCTCCAGGCTGGACGCGAACGAGGCTATCACCTGGCGACGGGGACGCTCTTTCTGCTGCCGGTCGATGTAGTCGCGCAGGGCTTCGTCGAGCACCGCCTGAAACTGACGCCCCTGGCTTTCTGCAATCTGGCGCAGCGCGGCCAGCACATCGGGCGCAGCTTGGGAGGAAAACTTTTCGCGGACGACAGCAGTCATGGCGCTCTCCATCATGATGGATCTTGATTCTTCATGATAGAGAAAGATGCGACTGTTTGCCAACGTCTGGGTGCTCATTTGCGTCGAAGCGTGACCAGACATGAGTGTGGACGTGTCAACGCCGAAGTAAATCTGACCTGTGGGGGGTGGGGGAGAATGGAGACGACTCTGGCACGGAAATCGGCCGCTTCGGGCGTGACAGGCGCCACGCAACCCGCAGCACATCTCGGCGCTTCCCTGGGGGGACGCCATAAGAAAAGGGCCCGGAGAATTTCCGAGCCCTTGTAAATGGTGGAGGCGGCGTCCGCAACCCCCCGCATGGATAAAGGCTTCCAGCCTGATCCGCTGCCATATCCCCCACTCGATCCGCCAGCACTTCGCGTGACCGCGTGACGGTACCGCACGTCGCCAAGGCGCAGGCGGTCACGGTACCGGCGC
>CANGXU010000030.1 GCA_947457885.1 Betaproteobacteria bacterium | reverse complement strand
TGCAGCAGCCCGGCATGGCCGGCGCATTCGGCCACCAGCCTGGGCCCGAGTGCCAGCAGTGCCGGCAGCGTCTCGACCAGCGGCACCTGTTCAGCGAAGCCGCGGGCACGCGACTGCGCGGGATCGATGTCCACCGCACCCACCAGCCGGATCTCCGGGTGCCGGTCGACCACCCGGCGGGCGATCACCCGCGCGATCGAGCCGCCGCCGATCAGGCCGACCGGGAACGCAGCGGCAACAGCGTCTGTCATCACGGCTCTCCTAGCGGCTCGTGCGCATGCCGATGAACTTCAACTGCGAATACTCTTCCATCGCATAGCGGATGCCTTCGCGGCCGAACCCGCTGTCCTTCATGCCGCCGAACGGGTACATGTCGAGCCGGAAGCGGCTCGCCTCGTTGATCCAGACCGAGCCGCAGTCGAACTCGTCGGCCACGCGCAGCGCCGAGTCGAGGCTGGCCGTGAAGCATGCGCCCTGCAGGCCGAACTCGGAATCGTTGGCCTGCGCCAGCGCATCGTCGAGGTCGCGCGCGGCCTGCACCACCACCACCGGCCCGAACGCCTCCTCGCACAGCACGCGCGCCCCGTCCGGCGCCGCGACGATGATGGCCGGCGACAGCAGTGCACCATCCATGGTCGGCTTGAGTGCGATGCGCGCACCCTTCGCCTCGGCGTCGGTGACCATCGACATCACGCGCTGCGCGGCAGCCACGCTGACCATGGTGCCGACATCGGTCGTCGGGTCGGTCGGGTCGCCCACCTTGAGCTTCTTCGCCGCGGCGACGAACTTCTCGACGAAGGCTTCGAACACCGGCTGCTCGACGATCACCCGCTGCGCCGAGATGCACTGCTGGCCGCTCGCCTCGAACCCGGCCGCTGCGATCTTGGCTGCTGCGTCGTCGAGGTTGGCATCGGCCAGCACCAGGTTCGCCGCATTCGAACCCAGTTCGGCACAGAACTTCTTCGGGCCAGCCGCCGCCGACAATGCGCGGGCCGCTGCGACCCCGCCGGTGAGCGTGATCACCGAGGTCAGCGGATGCGCGACCAGCTCCAGCGCCGCGCTGCGATCGCCGGTGACGACGTTGAACAGACCGTCGGGAAGCCCCGCCTGCTTCGCCAGTTCCGCGAAGGCGAGCGCGACCTCGATGCCGGTCGGGTGCGGCTTGACCACCATCGCATTGCCGGTCGCCAGCGCCGGGGCGAGCTTCTGCACCAGCAGGTTGGCCGGTGCGTTGAACGGGGTGATCGCGGCGACCACGCCGCAAGGCACGCGGCGCGCATAGCCGAGGTGGCCGGCGCCGGCGGGCGCCGAGTCGAGCGGCAGCACCTCGCCACGCCCGGCCAGCAGCTCGGCGATCGTGTTGCGCAGGAAGGCACCCACGCGCGAGGCCTCGAAATTCGCGGCCTTGCGCGGCTTGCCGATGGTGTCGACGATCATCTGCGAGATGCGTGCGCCGTCCTGCTCGAAGGCCTTAGCCAGCGCCTCCATCCAGGCCACGCGCTGGGCGATCGTGCTGCGCCGGTGCTTCATGTAGGCCGCATGGGCGCTCTTCACCGCCAGGTCGACGGTCGACTTGTCGGTCTCGACGATGCGACAGAGCAGCTTGCCGTCGATCGGCGACACGAGGTCGAAGGCGGCATCGGTGGCGCGCGGTTCGACGAGCTTGCCGTCGATCCAGGAAACGAGGGTGCGGGTCATGGTCGGGTATCCGTTGCAGCAGGGGAAAGGGAAATCAGTGCGGGGCGGCAGGCATCAGGCCTTCGCGCTCGAGTGCGAGGCGGGCGAGGAACGGCACCAGCGGATGCACGCCAAGCGCGACGATCGCCGGGAAGCGACCGGCACGCAGCAGTTCGCGATGATCGTCCGGCAGCGAGAAGCGGGCGCAGAAGGCAGCGCCGTCCTCCGCGTAGGCCTTGCGCGCATGCGAGTTGTTGGCCAGCGCATGCAGCGCCGCCGTGAGCGGCACCAGTTCCGGACGCGTCTCGGGGTAGTGTGGCAGCCCCGCCGGAGCTGCGGGCGGCGACCAGAAGCCGAGCGAGGCGTAGTTGTGGTGCCAGCTCGGGTTGAACTCGACCATGTCCGGCTTGCGATCGCCGAGCAGGCCAGCAGCCACCGCCCAGCAGCGCAGTTCGATGTTGCCGGTGGCGTCCAGCGTTTCCTCGGACAGGCCGACGAGCGACTTGAGCTGGCCGCGGCCGAGCTGCTCGAGCAGCGCGCGGTCGAACGCCAGGTCGGGTTCCGCATAGCGGTCGGTGCCGGGGAAGTGCGACATGCCACCGCTGGCGACCACCACTGCCTTCAGGCGCAGGGAATCCACGGCCGCGGCCAGCGCCTGGCCGAACGCATGGCAGCGTTCCATCGACGGTTGCGGGGGCAGGTAGGCATTGACGAACACCGGCACGATCGGCCCCTGCACCCCAAGGTGGGCGAGCGGGATACCCAGCGCATAATCGACCTCGGCCGTACTGGTGAACGCCGGGTCGAACCCGCTGCGATACAGCGCGCGCACCAGCGCGAACGACACCTCGCTTGCCACCGGATGGCGGAAGGCCTTGCCGGCGAAATCGCCCTTTGCCTCGCCACCGACATGCAGCGCGAACGGTGGTGCACAGTCGAGGAAGAACTGATGCGCGTGATCGTTGGACACCGTGATCCAGATGTCCGGTTCCAGCGCCGCGAGCTCGGCCCCGATGCGGGCACCAGCGGCCTCCACGCGCGCGATGGTCGCCGCGTCTTCCGAGGCCGGGCGGGTGACGAACTGCGGCGCATGCGGCAGCATGGCGCCGCCGAGGATCGGGCTTCCGCCGCCGACTTCCACGTCAGGCCTTGGCCGGCACGGCCGGGTTCAGCGAATAGACACCGGTGAGGGAGGCGGTGCCAAGCGTGTGCGCGGCGATCGCAGCGCGCACGTCGGCGCCGGTGAAGCGGCCTTCGACCGGGCAGCGCTCGACATCGAGCGCATGCAGCGTGAACACGTAGTGGTGGACGATCGAATCGTTCCACGGCGGGCACGGGCCGTCATAGCCGTGGTAGTCGCCGCCCATGTCCTTGTCGCCACCGAACCAGAGCGTGTAGTCGTTCACCCCCTGCCGGGTGCCGTGCGGGCCCTGGGGACCAGGCTTGCCCTTCGCGGTAACCGAGTCGCTGAACTCGCCTTCCTTCAGCCCTGCGAGCGAGGCCGGGATATCGACCAGCACCCAGTGGAAGAAGTCGATGCGCGCGAGCGACTTCGGGATCGTGCGCCCTTCCTGGTTGACGTCGGTCGCCTCGCTCGGCACGTCCGGGTCGCAGCACAGCAGCACCAGCGACTTCGTGCCCGCAGGCAGGTCGGCCCAGGCGAGGTCAGGGCTCAGGTTGTCCGACAGGCCGGCATGGGTAGCCGCGTCGGGCTTGCAGAAGGCGAACCTCGAAGGGATCGGGGCGTTGTCGGCGAATGCGTGCGAGGTCAGTTTCATCGGCGGCTCCGCGGGTCGAAAACGGAATGACGAGGCCGGCTGCGTCCATTCCGGGACGGCAGCCGGGACCGGATGCCGTCCTGCAGGGTATCCGGACGGCACGGCGTGATCACACGCCGGACAGCTACCGATGATAAACGGGCTGCGCCCTCAGCGGGCGCCAGTCGCCAGTCGTACGGCCCGCTGGTCCCGGGGCTGCAGGGCCAGCCGGGCGACGCTGGCATGGAACACGGCCATGTCGCCCCCCGCCTCCGCCAGCATCCGCTGGAACGCGGGCACGTGCATGGTGTACAGGGCAACCGACGCGAGCTGGGCATTGTTGGGCCCGTCGCCGAACCAGCGGTCGAAGCCGTCGAACGGCAGCGCCGGACGATCGGCCGTCGCGGGCAGTCCCCATGCCTGCCGGAACGCTGCGTATTCGGTGCGCAGGCGCTCGTCCAGCCCCGCGCGGCTCTTGCGCTTCGCCGCGGCGTCGAGCGGCTCGCGGAACAGCGCCGCCAGGCGCCCGCGATGCGCGAGCAGGATCTCGAAGAAGGCTTCCCGTCGCTCAAGCGTGCGTGCATACGCGGCACCGGCAGCCGGGTCGCCACCGGCCTTCATCCACCGGCGCACACCCTCGATTTCCACCGCCACGGCATAGGATTCGTTGAACGCGGTATCGCCAGGCAAATACACGCGCTGGTGCGCCAGTTCATGGAAGATCAGCCGGGCAAGCTCCGCCTCGGGCCAGCGCACGAACGTGTTGAGCACCGGGTCGTCGAACCAGCCGAGCGTCGAATACGCCGGTACCGGACCGACCCAGGTCTGCAGGCCTTCCTCATGCTGCGCCCGCTCGGCGAAGCGGTCAGCCGCCGCGCGGTCGAAGTAGCCTCGGTAGCCGACGCAGCCCGCGATCGGGAAACACCACTGCTTCGCTTCGACCGAAAACTCGGAGGCGGCGAACACGTTCCAGACGACCGCCGACCGGCCCAGGTCCGCGTAGGTGCGATAGCTGCCGTTGTCGGGCAAGGCCAGTTCCCGGCTGGCGAATTCGCGGATGCGCAGGACCAGCGCAAGGCGCTCCTTCAGATCGGCGGGCGTTGCCGGATCGGCCACGACGTCCTCGATCGCCCGCGACCGTGCAAGCAGGCCCAGGTGACCCTGGACCGCCTGCGCGTAGAAGCCGACCGTCGTGCAGCCGCCGAGCAGCCCGACCTGCAACGCGGCCAGCAGCCCGACCCCCACCAGGCCCAGCGAACGCTTCACACGCGCGGTGCGCCCGGGCTGAACCGCCCGGTACGCAGGAAGGCTGCCACCTCATCGGCCACCCCGGCGGACAGGATCAGCGAACTGTGCGCCACCGGCATCAGGATGGTGTCGCAGGCACCGGGCACCTGCGCCTCTTCGAGCGAGACCGCGCCATCGTTGACACCGGGAAAGCGGATGAGCATCCGCGACAGCCCCAGTGGCCTGCTGCCCGCGATCACGCCGACCTGATGCCTGGGGTCGGGCCGAGGGCGCGGCGTGGCCAGCCATTCGCGCAACGTACGCCCCAGCATCCGGTGGCCGCCTGGCAACCGGAGCAGCGAATGTGCGGCAGCACTGTCCGCATAGGGTATCCCCAGCAGGACCACGCGGGAAACCCGCTCGGCCAGCGCCGGACTGTCGGCCAGCGCACGCAGCAGCAGCGCACCGCCGGTGCTGTGCCCGACCAGGTGAAGCTTGACCGGCGCATCGCCGACCCTGCCCTTACGGTCGTCGGCAAACGCGAACGCTGCGAGTCGCCGGGCGTTGGTCGACAGATCGTCTGCCACGCTGGGATAGCCGAACGATCGCGCGCAGAACCCCGCCCGGCGCAGGCGCTTGCCGAGCAGCGCCATCGACGCCGCCGGCATCCACAGGCCGTGGACCAGGACGACCTGATCAGGTGACGACGGCATCCGACAATGCGTCGAGGTGCGCGACCTCACCCCACACCTCAAGCCGGAACCGGCCGCCCTCGTGCTCGAGGCAGTTGTAGGCCGCGTTGTACAGGCTGAACACCCGAGGCTGGTCGAGCGCGATCGAATGCGTGTGCCGGTACATCATGTCGAGGATGCCGCCATGCGCGACCACGCAGAGCGCCCCGCCCGGATGTGCGTCAACCAGCGAGGTGACCGCATCGACCGTGCGCTCGTAGAGGTCGCGGAAGCTCTCGCCACCCGGGATGCGGAAGTCGGCATCGCGATGCTTCGATCGCGCATGGGCCTCGGGATGGCTCGCCGCGATCTCCGCGCTGGTCTTGCCCTCCCATTCGCCGAAGTCCATCTCGCGCAACCGGCGGTCTGCGACCGGCTGCACGGCATCGGGGCGTTCGGCGAGCGCGGCCTGCCCGATCGCCTGCGCGGTATCCCAGGCGCGCTGCAGGTCACTCGCATAGATCGCGGTGAACCGTTCGCGCTTCAGCCGCTGCCCGATCGCCAGTGCCTGCTGCCGACCAAGTGCCGACAGCGGCGTATCAGTCTGCCCCTGGATGCGGCGATCGCGGTTCCATTCGGTCTCGCCGTGGCGGATCAGCACGACCCGCGTCGTCACGGCGCCCCCACCCGACTCACTGGCCATCGGCCGGCTTTCCATCGGCTGACTGGCCGTCCAGTTCCGCCTTGATGATCTGGAACGCCGCCGCCAGCGTCTTCTCGTAGCGCGCACGCTCGGCGGCGATCGTCTCCGGCGTCCACTGATAGAAGCCCTCGCCGGTCTTCATGCCGAGCTTGTTCGCGGCGACCCGGTCGGTGAGCGCGGTGCTCACGTCGGGCGAGTTGTTGAAGTGCGGATACATCTCGGCGCCCGCCGCAGCATGCACCTCGAGGCCCGCATGGTCGCGCTGCAGGCACGGGCCGGCTGCGATGTAGCGGAAGCCGAAGCCGAAGCGCACCGCGGCGTCGATGTCCTCGGCCTCGCAGAAGCCCTGCTCCATCAGCCAGAACGCCTCGCGCGACAGCGCATGCTGCAGCCGGTTGGCCAGAAAGCCGGGGATGTCCCGCTTGACCCGCACCGGCACGCGGCCGGTCGCACGCAGCATCGCGCACACATGATCGGCGACCTTCGGATCGGTCGCCTCCGAGCTCACCACTTCCACCGCTGGCACCAGGTGCGCCGGCATGAAGTAGTGGGTGTTGAGCATCCGGTCGCGCGAGGCGAGGCCTTCGCCGATCTTGCTGATGCCGATCGCCGACGAGTTGCTGCACAGCGGCGTATCGCGCCGGGCGAGCGTCTCGAGTTCGCGGAACAGGGCGCGCTTGAGTTCGAGCTGCTCGGGCACCGCCTCGATCACGATGTCGATCGACGGCCAGGGCACGCCTGCGAGGCTGTCATGCACCGTGTAGCGGGCACGCGCCGCCGCATCGGCACCGAGCTTGTCGAAGGTCTGGTCGATGCGCTCGGCGATCACCGCACGCGCCTGCGGGAAAGTCTCGACGATATGGGCCTGCGCGCCGGCATTGGCGAAGGTCGCCGCGATGTCGCGGCCCATCGTGCCGCCGCCAACCACGGCCACCTGGATACGGGATGCGTCCATGTTCTCCATGTTCTATTTCGTCCTGTTCGTTTCCGTCGTCTCGCCGGACGCTTTCGCCGGCGGACCGAGCACCGTGCCGTAGTGCTTCACCCGGCGCACCACCACGATCGCGCCGATGAAGGGCAGCAACCATGCGATCGCCAGCCATTTCGCACGATCGCGACCGGCGAGCAGTTCATCTGGCACGATCTGCAGCGTCGCCCAGACGGCGAGGGTTGCGTAAGCGCAGGCTATGATTCCGGGTACGGGTTCCATGCGCGCATTCTACGGGAAGGCGTGCGTTGGCCCGACATGCGCGCCACCGATGCGTCGGTGTGGGACTCGGCGCGGGACTCGGCGCGGCACTTGCCTGGCAGGGTCGGGCCCGCGACAATCGTGCGTGATCCAGGAACTGTTCGGCGCATTGTCCGCCTCCACGCTGTTCACCGACCCGGCCTCCGCCGCGCTGGTGGCCTGCGTGGTGTTCGTCGCCTATGTCGCCTTCGGCGTCTCCGGCTTCGGCTCGGCGCTGATCGCCGTGCCGATCATCGCGCATGTCTGGCCGCTCACCGCCGTGGTGCCGCTGTTCGCGCTGTTCGAGATCGTCGCGGCGATCACCGTCGGCGGCAGCCACTGGAAAGCGGTCGATCGGCGCGAACTGATGACGCTGGTACCGTTCATGCTCGCCGGCATCGCGATCGGTGTCACCCTGCTGCTTTCGCTGCCCTCGCCGTGGCTGCTGGTCGGCCTGGGCCTCTTCGTGCTCGGCTACGGCCTGCGCGGCGCGCTGAAGAAGAACCGCGCATTCGCCAGGGTGTCGCGTCTTTGGGCGATACCCACCGGCCTGGTCGGCGGCGTGATGAGCGCACTGTTCGGAACCGGCGGTTCCTTCTACCTGATCTATGTCGCCGGCCGCGTCGAGGACAAGGGTGCCCTGCGCGCGACCATCTCGACCGTGCTCGGCACCAGCAACGCCGTCAGGCTGGTCGTGTTCATCGTCGCAGGCCTGCTGGCGCCGGCCGTGCTGTTCACCGCGCTCACCCTCCTGCCGGTGGTGTTCGCCGGGCTCTGGCTCGGCGGTCGGCTGCATGCGCGCGTGACCCTCGAGCAGATCATCCGCGGCGTGTGCATCCTGCTGGTCGCGAGCGGCGCCTCCCTGCTGGTACGCGCACTCGGCCAGGTCTGACCCTCGCCGTCCCGGCGCCAGCTGCGGCGGCGCGACCGGTCCGGGCACTCCCTATTCGGTGCTGTCGCTGCCGCGGGTGCGGCTCTTGTCGAGGCGAGCCGACAGGTACAGCGTGCTGGGCGTGATCATCAGCACCGGGTTCTCCAACTGCAGCTTGCTCCGACGCGGCGAGATGTGTCCGCCGAGCAGTTGCAGGTCTTCGCCGGTCTTGCTGAAGACAGGGAAGAACGCGGCGTCGTTGGTCGTGCACTGCACATCGAAGTCGGGCACCGCCTTGCGCGCGCGCTGGTACTCGGCGCGAACCCGGCGCACGACAGCCGCCTGCCTCGGATCGACCGGATCCTTGCGGTCGGCGCTCTGCACGCGGCAGCGAAAGCCCGCGCGGCGCATCGCCGGCACGGTATCCATCTCGTTGAAGCTGGGCATGCGCGTACCGAAGGGCTTCAGGTCGATGATCTTGAACGTGGCGCGGCCGGGCGGGAACGACAGCAGGAACTTCGGGTCCTTTTCCGGATCGCGGTCGTCGGGCAGCAGCTTGATGTGGAACATGCCGCTGCGATCGACATAGCCGAAGACGAACTCACCACCGCAACCCAGCGTATTGACGTCTTCGCAGGCTTCGAAGATCTGCGCGCGCAGCTTGACCGCCTTCGCCTGGTCTTCCCGCACCTGCTCGAACAACGTGTTCCATTCCCATTCGGGCGTGTGCGCGCGATGGTGCCCGCTGTACAGGTCGAACACCCAGCGCAGTTCATCGACCGAGCGCGGCCGGGCGTTCCTGGCCGCATTCTTCTCGGCGAGCGCCTCGAACGCGGCGAGTTGCTCGAGCGTACGCGGGGCGGTGAACGAATCGGCTGCGGCCGGGCCTGAACCGAGTCCGATGGCCAGAGCGGCCACGCCGGCCAGCGCGAGGCCAACGCGGGCCGCGAGCCGCTGCTTCAGGCGCGGCCCGCGCCGCGGTGTCGAGAATGCAAGTCCGGACATATGATTCCCCTGTCAATGCATGGTCCGCGTTCGATGTCACCGTCGTGGTGCCCGCGCGGGAGCCGGTAGCGGCACGCGCAACAGCGCCGCCAGCGCCGATCGCGCACGACGGTCAGCCCTCAGCCGGAGCCATCGCCGGCGCCCGGGCCTCGCCCGCGACCGCACGTTGGCGAAGGTGCTCGGCGATTCGCGCGACGCCCTCGCGCAGCGATTCCATGCTGGTGGTGTAGGCGAAGCGCACATGCTGGTGCGCCCGATGGACGCCGAAGTCTGCACCCGGCGTGATGGCCACGCCCGACCGCTCGAGCATGTCGAGCGCGAAGGCGAAGCTGTCGTCGGTAAGGGCGCTGCAGTCGGCGTAGAGATAGAAGGCCCCCTCGGGAATCACCGGGATACGGAAACCCAGCCCGATCAGCGCCTGCGCGAGGTAGTCGCGACGCTCGCCGAACTCGACCCGCTGGCGCTCGCAGATCGCCATGGATTCAGGAGTGAACGCGGCCAGCGCCGCATGCTGCGCGACCGTCGAGCAGGCGAGGAACAGGTTCTGTGCCAGACGCTCTGCCGGATCATGGTAGGCCTCGGGCACGACGATCCAGCCCAGGCGCCATCCGGTCATCGTGAAGAACTTCGAGAAGCCGTTGATCACGAATGCCTTGTCGGTCAGCGCCAGGGCGGTCGGCGGGCGGTCGCCATAGACCAGGCCATGATAGATCTCGTCGACCACCAGTGCAGCGTTGCGGCCCTGCACCTCATCGACGATGCGCCTGAGTTCCGGCCCGGGAATGGTCGTGCCGGTCGGGTTCGCCGGCGTGGCGACCATGACCGCGCGGGTGCGTTCGGTCCAGTTCGACGCGATCGAGGCTGCAGTGAGCTGGTAGCCGGTCTCCGGACCGCTCGGGATGCCGACGGGCACGCCCTCGCAGAAACGGATGAAGTGCCGATTCGCAGGGTAGGACGGATCGGCCAGCAGCACTTCGTCGCCTGGGCAGAGCAGCACGCCCATCGCGAGCAACAGCGCACCGGACGAGCCCGGCGTGACGATGATGCGCTCGGGCGACACCTCGACGCCGTGCTGTTCGCGGTAGTAGCCGGCGATCGCGCGGCGCAGCGCTGGCAGTCCGAGGGCCGGCAGATAGTGCACGTCGCCACTGCGGGTCGCTTCGAGGGCGGCCGCCGTCACCGGTGCGGGCGTCGGAAAATCGGGTTCGCCGATCTCCATGTGGATGATCGAACGCCCCTGCGCCTCGAGTTCCTTGGCGCGGGCCAGCAGCTTCAGCACCTGGAACGTCGCGATGCCCGACATGCGCGCCGCCAGCGGCGCGCCCTGCAGTCTCGATGAACTCATTACACCCCGTGCCTGGTGAACCAGGCGCGCATCCTCTGCCAGGCATCGTCGGCTGCTGCCTTGCGGTAGCTCGGGCGGTAGTCGGCGTAGAACGCATGCGGCGCTTCCGGATACAGCACGATCTCGCTGGTCGTGTTGCCGGCGGCTTTCAATGCCGCGCGCATCTTCTCGACCGTTTCGACCGGGATGCCGGCATCGGCCTCGCCGTACAGCCCCAGAACCGGAACCTTGAGCGCCGGCGCGAGGTCCACCGGATAGGCCGGCTGCAGCGGCGCCATCGCAGCCGCGACCAGCCGCCCGTACCAGGCGACCCCCGCCTTCACCGATGGGTTGTGCACGCAGTACGTCCACGTGATGCGCCCGCCCCAACAGAAGCCGGTGACACCCAGGCGCGACGTATCGCACTTGCCGGTGGCCTTTGCGTAGACGACGGCCGCGTCGAGGTCCGACATGACCTGGCTGTCGGGAACGTGGTTGACGACCTTCGCGAAGATCTCCGGGGGGTCGGTCAGCGTCGACACATCGCCCTGCCGCGCATACAACTCGACCGTGATCGCGAAGTAGCCGACCTTGGCCAGCCGACGGCACACGTCCTTGATGTGCTCGTGCACGCCGAAGATCTCCTGTACGACCAGGATCACCGGCAGGTTGGTGCCGTTCTCCGGATACGCACGGTAGGCAGGCACTTCGCCGTCGCGGGTGGTCAGCGCGACTTCGCCCGCCACCAGGCCGGCGGTGTCGGTGCTGATCGCGGTCGACTGAATCGGCTCGCAAGCACGAGCAAAGCCTTCGGTCAGTCTGCCGATCAGCGAATGGGAGGCCGGGAGGGCGCCGATGCCGGGCAGGGACTGCCAGCCGGTATTCAGTGTCTGATCCATGGGGTCGTCTCCGGTGGGTTCTCTGGAGGATGCGATTCGGTGGGGATACCAACCCCCTATCCTACTAGGTCAGGCCGCCTTCGTGCGCCGTGCGCCGCTGCGGCGGCCGACGGAGGCAGGCGCTTCGATGGCAGGGCCCGGAATGCGTCCAGGTCCAGGTCCGGCTCCAGGTGCTGGCACGTCGGCGGTGCCCGAGTCCTCCACGCCCGCCAGCGCCAGCCCCTGGTCCCAGTAGGGCTGGGGACCGAAGCGGTCGACGAAGAAGTCGACGAACGCGCGCACCTTCGGGGACAGGTAGCGGTTGGGCAGGTACACCGCATTGATATGGCTGCCGAAGGTGCCGAGAGCCTCGAAGTCGGTGAACAGCGCCTTCAGCGTGCCGGCTCGCAGGTCGTCACCGACGACGAAGGTCGGAGACATCGCGATGCCGACGTCGCGCAGCACCACCTCGCGGATGGCCAGGCTGTTGGTCGCGATGAAGTTGCCGCCGACGCGCACGCTGACGATCGACCCGTCTGGTGCCCGGAACTTCCAGTCGCTGTGCATCGACCGGAACGAATAGAACAGGCAGTTGTAGCTGGCCAGCGCATCGAGCGACTGCGGCGTGCCGTACTTCTTCAGATACTGCGGCGAGGCGCACACCACCCAGCGGATTGGCGCCAGTTTCCGGGCGACCGTGTTGGGCGCAAGCTCGCCGAACAGGTGTATCGCCACGTCGATACCCTCCTCGGCAAGGTCGGCACCCCGGTCGATGAGGTCCATCTCGAGCCTGATGTCGGGATACCTGGCGAGGAACTCCGGCACGGCCGAGGCCACGTGCATCCGGCCGAACGCAGCCGGGGCAGTCACCTTCAGCACACCGCTGGGCGCACTGCCCAGCCGGGACACCGCGACCTCGGCGGCCTCGGCCTCCTGCACCACGCGCGCGCAGTGCTGGTAGAAGGTCGTCCCGACGTCGGTCAGGCTGAGCGTGCGCGTGGTGCGGTTGAGCAACCGCGCCTGCAGTTCGCGCTCGAGGCGCGCGACATGCTTGCTCACCGCCGACTTCGATATGCCCAGCCGGCGCGCGGCCGCCGAGAAGCTCCTGGCCTCGGCGACGCGCGCGAAGATGGCCATCCCGACCAGGTTTTCGAGTTGTTCCACTGCCCTGCCCCACGGACGTCGGACGAAGCCAACGAGGAAACAATCTTATGCCATGTTTCGGGATTGTGGCCGGAGGGAAACGTCAAGGCTGACCTTTCGCGGGCACCCGGGTGGCGTAGACTCCCGCAAAGGTTGCTCATGGGCCAAGCGGAGGGCGCGTCGATGGATCGCAGGAGAGTAGTGCTGTCGGGCCTGGCGGGATCGCTGGCCCTCGCATCGGGCGCCACGCCTGCCCAGGAGGGGCGCCGTACGCCCGATGTGATCTATGTGCCGACGCCCCAGGACGTGGTCGAAGGCATGCTGAAGCTGGCCAGGGTCGGCAAGACGGACGTGGTGTACGACCTCGGTTGCGGCGATGGCCGCATCGTGGTCACCGCCGCAAGGCAGTTCGGCGCCCGCGCGGTCGGCATCGACATCGATCCCATCCGCATCCGCGAGGCGACCGAGAATATCCGCGTCGCCGGTGTCGGCGATCGCGCGAAGCTGATCGAGGGCGATCTGTTCGCCACGGACATCAGCGAGGCGACCGTGGTCACGATCTACCTGCTGTCTCGGCTGAACCTCAAGCTGCGACCGAAGCTGCTGAAGGAACTGCGGCCGGGCACCCGCATCGTGTCGCATGCGTTCGACATGGACGACTGGAAGCCGCAGCGCACCGAGTCGGTCGGGTCGAGCACGATCTACCTGTGGACAGTGCCTGGCCGCAAGGCCTGAGCGCAGGGCGGACCAAACTCAGCCGGTCGCGAGCCCGATTTCGCGGAGGTACCTGGCGACACCCGCATCCAGTGTCGCGCCGGTCGGCAGCGCGGCCACGGTGTTCGCGGGCGTGGTCTCCGCCGCCTGCGCCAGTCGTGCGGCGATTGACGCCTGCCCCCGATCGAGCGCGCGGGCGATCCGGTAGCCGATGTCCGGTGCCAGTGTCGGGCGCGCCATCACGAAGCTCCATGAGCCGATCGAATGGATCGGCGCGTCCTGTCCGGGATAGCTGCCCGGCGGCGCAGTCAGCGGCTTCAGGAAGCCGTGCTTTGCCATGATCGTCCTGGCCTCATCGGCGCCGGGCGCGATGAAGCGCGCGCCGCCGGGGCTCGACGCCACCTTCACGAAGCCCGGCCAGCCGATGCCGCCGCCCCACAGTGCCGCGGCGCGGCCGTCGAGCACCATCTCGGGACCATCGCCGGCCCGGTCGAGGTAGATCGCCTGGAAGTCGCGGTCCTGGTCGAGTCCCAGGCCATCGAGCAGATAGCGCGACAGGATGACCAGACCCGAGCCGCGCGCACCGAAGGCCACCGGCTTGCCAACCAGGTCGCGGATCGACCGCGCGGGGCTGTCGGCGCGCACAACGAACATGCCGGGCGTCGAGTACATCGCCGCGACGATGCGCAGGTCGGCAGGCGGCCGGCCGACGCCGGTGAGCGCCTCGTAGGCAACCTCACCCTGCACCAGCCCGATGTCGAGTTCGCCGCGCTCGAGCAATGGCACGTTCTCGGTGCTGCCCCTGGTGTTGCGCGCCTCGATGGACAGCGACGGATCGAACTCGTGCACGGTGTCGATGAAGGCCGCACCGTAGGCGGGGAAACCCCCGCCGGGGGTGGCGGTACCCAGCACGACGTGGGTGGGCGGATTGGACGCTGCAGTCATCGGTTCCTCCGTCGGGATCAGGGCGCCTCGCGCTCGTCGGCGCATTCCTGGCAGAACACCTCGGCCGGATCGCAATCCAGCCGCTCGCCTTCCATGGTCGCACGACATTCGCAGCACAGGCCATAGGAGCCGGCATCGATGCGCGCGAGCGCAGCCTCTACCTTGCGCCGGCGCAGGTTGAACTTCTCGAGCTGGTCGCGGGTGTTGACCTGCTGTGCCATCGCATCCATGCGCGCCTGGCGCATGTCGGGCGAGACATCGGCCGCGACCTTTCCGGTCGCGGCAAGCAGGCCGGCAATGGAATCGAGCTGGCGGCCCAGGTCGGTGGCCAGGCGGGCGCGGTAGATCGTCTGTTCGGCATCATTCATCTGGGCGCGGTCCGTTTTCGAGAGGGCTACAGCTTGCGCCCATTAGCGCCTGCCGGGGTGGATATCCGCAGCCCCGGGCTTGCCGCGCGGCGGACGGGCTACAATCCGCGCCTTTCCGGCTGCCGGTGGCTGCCCGGACACACCACGAGCACGCATCCGATGAGCAGCAACCGGGAAGTCGCCCGCCGCCGCACCTTCGCCATCATCTCCCACCCGGACGCGGGCAAGACCACGCTCACCGAGAAGCTGCTGCTGTTCGCGGGCGCGATCCATATCGCCGGCAGCGTGAAGGCGCGCAAGGCGAGCCGGCATGCCACGTCGGACTGGATGGAGATCGAGAAACAGCGCGGGATCTCGGTCGCCAGCTCGGTGATGCAGATGGAATACCGGGACTGCGTGATCAACCTGCTCGACACGCCGGGGCACCAGGACTTCTCGGAAGACACCTACCGCGTGCTGACCGCGGTCGATGCCGCGCTGATGGTGATCGACGCGGCCAACGGCGTCGAGGCGCAGACCCTGCGGTTGCTGGAAGTCTGCCGCGCCCGCAACACGCCGATCGTCACCTTCGTGAACAAGATGGACCGCGAGGTGAAGGAACCGCTCGACCTGATCGACGAGATCGAGCGTGCGCTGGGCATGCCGGTGATCCCCTTTACCTGGCCGGTGGGTATGGGCAAGCGGTTCGGCGGCGTGTTCGACATCCGCCACGATTCGATGCGCGTGTTCCGCGCCGGCGAAGACCGGGTACGCGACGACGATGAAGTGATCAACGGCATCGACAACCCGGAGTGCGCGAGCCGCTTCGGCGATGCGTTCGCACAGGCCCGCCAGGAGATCGAGCTGCTGCAGGGCGCCGCGCCCGAGTTCGACCGCGAAGCCTTCCTCGATGCACGGCAGACCCCGGCGCTGTTCGGCTCGGCGATCAACAACTTCGGCGTGCGCGAAGTGCTGGACGCGCTGGTCGAACTCGCCCCGCCGCCCGGCTCCCGCCCGGCGATCCAGCGCACGGTCGAGCCCTCCGAGCCCGCGTTCTCAGGGGTGGTGTTCAAGGTGCAGGCGAACATGGACCCGGCCTACCGCGACCGGATCGCGTTCATCCGCGTCTGCTCGGGCCGTTTCGAACGCGGCATGAAGCTGAAGATATGCCGCAGCGGCAAGGAGATACGCACCAGCAACGCGATGTCCTTCCTGTCGCAGCGGCGCGACCTGCTGGAAGAGGCGTGGCCAGGCGACATCATCGGCCTGCCCAACCACGGCCTGCTGCAGCTCGGCGACACGCTCACCGAAGGCGAGATGCTGCAGTTCACCGGCCTGCCCTTCTTTGCACCCGAACTGTTCCAGGAAGTCGAGGTGGCCGATCCGATCCGCGCGAAGCAGTTGCGCAAGGGCCTGCTGCAGCTCGGGGAGGAAGGCGCGATCCAGGTGTTCCGTCCCGAGACCGGCGGGCCGCTGCTGCTCGGCGCAGTCGGCCAGCTGCAGTTCGAGGTGGTCGCGCACCGGCTGGAGAACGAGTACGGCGTGAAGCCGCGCCTGAGCCAGAGCCGTTACCGGATCGCCCGGTGGGTCACCTCGGACGATGCCGACGAACTGAAGCGGTTCCTGCGCACGAACGCACATCGCGTGGCGGTGGATGTCGTCGACGCTCCGGTGTTCCTTGCCGCGCATGCGTCAGAGCTGGACGTGGCGAAGGAGCGCTGGGAGGGCATCCGCTTCCATGCGATGCGCGAGCATGCGGGGCTGGTTTTCCAGGACGGGGTGTTCGAGTAGCCGACCATGAACTGTGCAGACGCAGACGCCGAGGTAGCGCCCATGACATCCACGCGGGCCATCGCGTTGGCGCTGGTGCTGTCCGCCACGGGCCTGCCCGCCGTCGCGTTCGCGCAGCCATCAGGCGCGGCCTTCCCCGCGAAGCCGTTGCGCATCATCTCTCCGTATTCCCCGGGTGGCCTCGGCGACAGCTTCCCACGCGCGGTTGCCACCGGTCTCGCAGAATCACTCGGCCAACCGGTCATCGTCGAGAACCGGCCCGGCGCGTCGCAGGTGATCGGGATGCAGGTGGCAGCCAAGGCGCCACCAGACGGCTACACCATGGTGTTCGGCAGCGTGACCAGCCTCGCCATCAACCCGGCCGTCAGCAAGGAGCTCCCCTACGACCCGGTCAAGGATTTCGCCCCGCTCAGCCTGTGCGTGACCACGCCGCTCTACCTGGTGGTACACCCCTCGGTGCCAGCAACGAGCGTGAAGGAACTGATCGCACTGGCACGCCGGCAGCCAGGCCGCCTGACGTTCGCCTCGGGCGGCAATGGCTCGTCGAACCACCTTGCCGGAGAGTTGCTGAAACTGCTCGCGGGTGTCGACATGATCCACGTGCCGTACAAGGGCGCCGGGCCGGCAATGGCCGACGTGATGGGCGGACACGTGGATCTCATGCTCGGCTCCGCAGGCCTTTCCGAGGCGCGCGCAGGACGCGTGCGCGTGCTCGGCGTCACCAGCATGAAGCGCGCGGCGGCCGCACCCGATGTACCCACGCTGCAGGAAGCCGGGATTCCCGGCTATGAATCGACCATCTGGTTCGGCCTGCTCGCCACCGGGGGCACGCCCGCACCGATCGTCGACCGCCTTTCGCGCGACATACGCAAGGTGCTGCAGCAGCCGGCACTGCAGAAGACCTTCAGCACGGTCGACATCACGCCGACCACGCCCGAGGGATTCGCTGCGCACATACAGGCCGAGATGCAGAAATGGCGCAAGGTGATCAGCCGCGCAAAGATCGTGATGGAGTGAAGCCAGTGAAATCCGTTTCGTTTGCGATCATCGGTGCCGGTATCGGCGGGCTTGCAACTGCGGCGCTGCTGCTGCGTGCAGGGCACCGGGTACAGGTGTTCGAGCAGGCGGCACGGTTCGCGCGCGTCGGCTCGGGCATCCAGATGGCGCCCAACGCAGTCAAGGTCCTGCGCTACCTCGGCATCGAAGACGTACTGCGCAGGACCGCATTCCAGGCCGACTTCGCGATCAGCCGCACATGGGACACGGGCGCCGAGACCAGCCGCCTCCCGCTGGGCTCGGAGGTCGAGCACGCCTTCGGTGCGCCCTACCTATTCCTGCATCGGGCCGACCTGCATGCCGCGATCGCCAGCATCGTGCCTTCCGAAGTGGTGCACCTGGGCATGAAGCTCGCAGCGATCGACCAGGACGAGCAGGGCGTGAACCTGCGCTTCACGGACGGGACATCCGTACGCGCCGACGCGGTGATCGGTGCCGACGGGGTCCACTCCCTGGTGCGCGAGACGCTGCTCGGACCCGAGAAGCCACGCTTCACCGGCCGGGTGGCCTACAGGACCACTTACGCGTCCGACCGCCTGCGGGGCATGAAGCTGGCCCCGGTGCGCACCAAGTGGTGGGGGCCGGACAGGCACATGGTGGTGTACTACGTCACCCGCGCGCAGGACGAGCTGTACTTCGTGACCAGCGTGCCCGAACGTGCCGAGTGGACCACGCCCGAGTCATGGTCCGCGAAGGGGGATCTCGACGAACTGCGTGCTGCATACGCCGGCTTCCACCCGGAAGTGCAGGCGATCCTGGAAGCATGCCCCGAGGTCTTCAAGTGGGCGCTGTTCGAACGCGATCCCCTGCCGAGGTGGTCGGACGGGCGCATCGCGCTGCTCGGCGATGCCTGCCATCCAATGACGCCCTACATGGCCCAGGGCGCGGCGTCCGCGCTGGAGGATGCAGCGGTCCTGTCGCGCTGCCTCCACCGGGTCGAGCCGGATGGCGTGCAGGAGGCCTACCAGTTGTACGAGCGGATCCGGAAGCCGCGTGCATCGGACATCCAGGCCGGATCGAGCGCCAACAACTGGCTGCGCGACAAGGCCGACCCCGGCTGGGTCTATGGCTACGACGCCAGCACGGTCGAGCTCCGGGATCCTGGCGCCTGATCGTCCGCCGTTCCGGCGGGTCGCCCGTTGTTCGCTACGCCGTCTTCAACCGCGCCATCCGCACCACTGCCACCGCCGCCATCGGCAGCACGAAGCCGATCACCATCACGGTCACCAGCAGCATCCCCAGCTCACTGTAGTCCGCCGGCACCTTGATCGCACCGGTCGCGTCCTTCACCTCGCGCGTCACGTCGAACACCTGGTTCAGGTACTTCGTGCCGAGCTGCGAGGCCGACAGGGCCAGGTTGGTGAACGAGGCCATCACTGCGAAGAAGGTGGCCTTGAGGTGCTCGGGCGCGGAGTTGGCGATCCACGCCAGCATCGGGATCATCGCGATCTGGCCCAGCGGCGACTCGAGCGCAGTGTCGATCACCGCGATGAAATGCGCATCGACCACGCCGCCGGTCATCGCGGCCGTCCAGTGGTGCAGCCCGTGGTACATGCCCAGCGTCGGCAGCGCGAGGATCGTGCCGGCGATCGTGAGGAACACGACGATCGTCGCCAGCGAGTGCTCGGCAATGAAGCGCCGGAAGATGAACAGGCCGGCCAGCGTGAGCAGGCTGCCGAGCAGCGACAGCTTGGCCAGGAACTGCTGGTCGAAGCCGAGCTCGTCGATGAACCACCAGGTGGCGCCGGCACCCGGGCCGGGCATCGCGCGGAAGATGAACACCACCACGGCAGTGCCGATCAGCAGCCGCTGCGCATCGGGGTCGAGCTCGCGGGTCAGGCGCACCATCAGGAACACGATCACCGCCATCGAGCCGGCGAAGATGATCTCCTGGCCGTAGTCGAACCCGCCGAGGCCGACGGCGAGCGTGATCGCCACGAACACCAGGCTGCCACCGAGGATCCACCAGTTCGGCGCGGTCGCCGAGGGCGTCTCATAGAGCACGCGCGCGATCTCTTCGCGCGTCTTGCCCAGCGCGGCCAGCTTGCGCACGGTGGCGCGCTTGATCAGCCCGGCGAGGATCACGCCCAGCACCGACAGTAGCGGGATCACCAGGGCCAGCGCATACACGTTGCCGTAGATGGCGACCTTCTGCGCCTCGGGCAGCTTCGCCGCGTCCTGGAACATCCAGACGTTGATCAGCCCGACCAGTACGGTGCCGCCGATGATCGCCACCCGGCCGAGCATCTGCATGGTCGTGTGCATCAGCTTGCGCTGGTCCGGGTCGACCGGCTGCCCCTGCTCGTCCAGCCTCGGCACCGCCTCGACGGTCATCGCGTCGGCCACGCAGTCCTGGATCACGAAACCGATCGGCGACAGCAGCGCCGAGGCGATGAACCAGACCTCCTTCGACGCGATGGCGACCATCGCATCGGTGTGCACGATCAGCCCGTACATGATCAGCAGGCTGGCCGCGATCACCGAGGCACCGAGCCAGACCAGCCAGGCCTTGTAGCGCCAGATCAGGTCGACCAGGTGTCCGAGCGGCATCTTCAGCGCCCAGGGAATACCCGCCCAGAAGCCCAGAGCGGCGAGGAAGGCTGCCGACAGCCCGAGGTACTCCTTGACGAAGAAGGTGCCGACGATGCCGGTCAGGCCCGACACCCCGGCCGCCACGTACACCATCAGTGGCGGCAGGTAGGACCAGCGCATGTCCCGCCCGAGCGACAGCACGGTTCGGTCGAACCAGCGCCAGATCGGGTTGCCGGTGTCTGGAGTGGCTGTCGTCGTGTCGGTCGTCATGGGGCCTCGGTCGCGGATGGAGAAGACTACCTGCTTCGCACGAATCTGCCGAATCCGGGCGCCGAACCGCCCTGCTGCCACCGGCTCAGAGCCTGATCAGGATATTCCCGTATCCATCGAGTTCCGCCGTGGCCCCCGGCGGCACCACGCAGGTCGAATCGTAGTCCTCGACGATCAGCGGACCGTCGGTCTTACGGGCGAGATCCGACCGGCGCAGGATCGGCGTCAGCTGCCAGCCAGCCTGCGGACCGAAGTAGACCTGCCGCGGCGGCGGTGCCGGGCGTTCGGCACGCACGTCGTGCAGCGCCTCGGGCACCAGCGGGCGCTCGGGCAGGCCCAGCGCGATCACCTTGATGTTGACCATCTCGATCGGGATCGACGACGGGGAGCGGTGACCGTAGGTCCGTTCGTACTCCTTCGCGAAGGTTTCCTCCAGTACCGGCACATTGGACGCATCCAGCGGGGCATCCGGCGCCGGTACGGCCAGTTCGTACGACTGTCCCTTGTAGTGCATGTCGGCGAACTTGCGGATGCGGATGCGCTCCGGCGGGAAGCCCTCGGCCTCGAGCTGGGCGCGGCCGTGGGCGATCAACCGGTCCCAGGCGGCGTTGATATCCGCCACGCCCTCGGTCGACAGCACGCGCCGGAAGGTGCGCGAGTAGTGGTGCTCGACGTCGGCATAAAGCAGTCCGAACGACGAGAACAGACCGGCCGACGGCGGCACCACCACCAGCTTCATGCCGAGCGATTGCGCGAGATCCGCGCCGAACAGCGGTCCGTTGCCGCCGAAAGCGAACAGCGAGAAGCCGCGCACGTCGCGGCCGCGCTCGACCGACACCGCACGGATCGCCCGCATCATGTTCGAGCCGGCAATCTTGAAGGCGGCATAGGCCGCATGCTCCGGTGACAACCCGAGCGGCCCGGCCACCTTCTCGGCCACCGCATCCCGGCTCTTCGAGGCGTCGAGCGAAAGTTCGCCCTGCACCAGGTGCCGCGGGTTGATGTAGCCGAGCACCACGTTGCAGTCGGTGATGGTCGGCTCGGTGCCGCCCTTGCCGTAGCAGACCGGCCCGGGGAACGCCCCCGCGCTGTCCGGCCCGACGCGCACCGCACCACCGGCGTCCACCCGCACGATCGAGCCGCCGCCGGCACCGACCTCGGCGAGGTCGATCGCCGGCACGCGCAGCAGGTAGCCCGACCCGGTCAGCAGCCGCGAGCCGATCATGATGCCGCCGCCGACGCTGTATTCGGTGGCGCGCGACACCTCGCCGTCCTCGACGATCGAGGCCTTGGCGGTGGTGCCGCCCATGTCGAAGGTGACGATCTGGGTCAGGCCCAGCTTCTTCGCCAGCGCCTGCGCGCCGACCACGCCGCCGGCCGGGCCAGATTCGACGATGTTCACCGGCATGCGTGCGGCCTCGGCATCGGTGATCAGCCCGCCGTTGCTCTGCATCAGCAGCAGCTTCGCATGGATGCCCGAAGCATCGAGGCTCTTGCGCAGCGTTTCGAGGTAGCGCTTCACGATCGGCAGGATGTAGGCGTTGACCGTGGTGGTCGAGGTGCGCTCGTACTCCTTGATCTCGGGCAGCACGTCGTGGCTCACGCAGTGCGGCAGGCCGGGCGCGCGCGCTTCGATCACCTGCTTGATCGCGTACTCGTGCACCGGGTTCAGGTACGAGTTCTTCAGGCACACGGCGATCGCCTCGACGCCTTCGCCCAGCATACGATCGACGACCTGTTCGACCTGGGCGAGATCCAGCGCCACCTCGATCTCGCCCCGGGCGTTGATCCGCTCGTTCACCGGCAAACGCAAGTAGCGCTCGACCAGCGGCTGCGGCTTGTTCCAGACAATGTTGTAGAGATGCGGCCGGCGCAGGTTGCGGATCTCGAGGATGTCTCGGAAGCCCTCGCTGCAGATGAGGCCGGTCAGCACGCCCTTGTGCTCGAGGATCGCGTTGGAGCCGACCGTCGTGCCATGGCGCAGCACGTCGACGTCGTGGCCGACCAGTCCGTGCTCCTTGAACAGGTCGCTCAGCCCCTGGACGATCGCCAGCGCATAGTTGTCCACGCTGGAGGAGATCTTCTTGGTCAGCAGCCGGCCGTCCTCCGACAGGAAGACGATGTCGGTGAAGGTGCCGCCGATATCGACGCCGACGCGGTAGGTGGGGTTGTGCGGAAGGGAGTCGCTCATTTCCTCGATGCCTCGATCGCGCGGATGTCAGTGCCGTCGAAGTCCGCCGGCCATGCATGGGTCACGAAGGGCAGCGCTGCACCGCCGCGCGCCTGGCGTGCAGACTCGCGCAAAGCATGCGTCGCAGCCTCGTCCACTACCCAGGCCTTGCGGTCGATGACCACGCCGTACTGCGAGCGCGCGAGTTCGTCGGAAAGCAGTTCGTTGCGCACGTCGCGCAGCACGCGCGCCGGATCGCGCTCGAGCGGATCGCCCCAGCCGCCACCGCCGGCGAGCACCGTGCGGAACACGTCACCGCGGTGGATGGAGCGGGTGAACTTGCCGGTCAGCGGCTCTTCATGGGGCGTGCCCGGGTTGAGCACGTTCTCCGACGGACGGCCAGGCTGGCCACCGTACAGGCCGAACGCCGGGAAGCGCTTGCGGTCGGCGCGCACCGACAGCACCGCCTCGCCTTCCAGGAACCTGTAGTCGCGCTTGTAGGGTGCGCCGCCACGGTACTTGCCAGGTCCGAACTTGTCCGGCACGAACTCGTAAGACAGGAACTGGATCGGGTATTCGGCCTCGATCGACTCCACCGCATGCGAGGCCATGTTGCCCTTGATGTGCGACAGCCCGTCATGGCCGTCGTCGAACGCGCGCGCGCCCCACGAACCACAGGTGAAGTCGACGTAGATGAACGACTTGCGGTCGCGGTAGTAGCCACCGATCGACACGTTGGTGTTGCCACCGTCGGAGGCGGTCATGCCGTTGTCGGGCAGCATCTGCGCCAGTGCGCCGAACGTTGCATCGGTCATCCGGAAGCCGGTCATCGCGCGCGCCGCGCAGGCACCCGGCATGATCACGTTGGCGATCGTGCCCTCCGGCGCAGTCACCTTGATCGGGCGCGAGGCACCCTCGGCGTTCGGGATGTCCTGCGGCAGGATCGCACGCACTGCCGTCCAGGCCGAGCCGCAGCTGTAGCTGTAGGTGGAGTTGATCGCGCCGCGCACCTGCGGGCTGGAGCCGGTGTAGTCGACTTCCATCTCGTCGCCGTGCTTCCTTACCGTCACGAACAGGCGGATCGGCTTGTCGCGGTCGACGCCGTCGTCATCGATCCAGTCCTCGAAGCTCCACTCGCCGTCGGGCAGCTTCTCGATCGCCGCGCGGGTGACGCGTTCGGCGTAGATGTTGATTTCCTTCATGAAGAAGGCCACGACGTCGGCACCGTAGCGCTCGACCAGTTCCAGGAACTGCTTCTCCGCGACGTAGCAGGCCGACAGCTGCGCGGTGAGATCGCCCACCACCTTGTCCGGCACCCGAACGTTCGCTTCGAAGATGCGAAAGAAGGTGAAGTTCTTCACGCCGCGGTCGAAAAGCTTGATGGGCGGGATGCGGATGCCTTCCTGGAAGATCTCGGTAGAGTCGGCCGCGCTCGACCCCGGCACCCGACCGCCGACGTCGGTATGGTGCGCGATGGTGCAGGCGAAGGCCAGCCGCCTGCCGTCGACGAAGATCGGCTGGAACACGAAGATGTCGGGCAGGTGCATGCCGCCTTCGAACGGGTCGTTCATCGCGAACACGTCACCCGGATGAATGTCGCCCTCGAAGCACTTCATCACCGACTGCAGCGCGACCGGGATCGCGCCGAGGTGGCCCGACAGCGTCAGCCCCTGCGCGACGATCACCCCGTCGCCATCGGCGAACGCGGTGGAGAAGTCCATGTTGTTCTTCACCACAGAGGTGTAGCTGGTGCGGTGGACGGTGACCGCCATCTCGTCGGCGATCGCAGCGACCGAGTTCTTGAAGAGCTCGAACGCGATCGGGTCGCGGGTGGTGGAAGCGATGGTGCTGGCGGCTGTCGGTGCATTCATCTGGGACCTCGCCCGGGGAGGATTTCCGCTAGCGTACCGGCAAATCGGCAGGCCCGACAGGGTTCCCGCACCGCGGCGCGCAACCTGTCGAACCGCACAGGTATGATGCGAGGTATCAATCACCTGCCGTACCCTCTCGATGATCGATCTCGCCCAACGTCTAGCGCTGCACACCTGGTCGCTCGACACGACGCCGCTCGCAGAGGCGCTGGCTGCGGCGCGCGCTGGCGGCTTCGATGCAATGGAACTGCGCCGGATCGACTTCACGCGCTGCCTCGAGGCGGGGATGAGCAATGCCCAGGTGCTCGACCTGGTCAGGGGGAGCGGCATGCATGTCGCCGTCCTCGGTACCGAATACGGCCTGCTGTTCGCCGAGGGTGCCGAGCGGCAACGGCTGTTCGACGTGTTCGCCCTGACCTGCAGCAACGCGGTCGCCATGGGTTGCCCGATGATCATGACCGCACCCGGCCAGAACAACGGCACCGTCGCGCAGGCGGCACTGTCGCTGCGCGAAGCCGCACAGGTCGCCGCAGACCACGGCCTGAGGCTCGCCCTCGAGTTCAACTCGCAGCACGACGTGATCAACCATATCGAGGTCGCACGCGAGATCATCGCGAAGGCCGCGCATCCGGCCGCCGGGCTGCTGATCGACGCCTACCACCTGCAGCGCAGCGGCTCGCCGGGCCGCGGCTTCGAACATGTCGCACCGGAAGAGATCTTCACCTTCCAGTACAGCGACGTCCCCGCGGGCCCGCCGCCCGGCCAGCGGCGACCGACCGACAGGCTGGTGCCCGGCGAGGGCATCGTGCAGTGGAGGGCGGTATTCGACCTGCTGCGCGAAAAGGGCTATGGCGGCTACCTGAGCTTCGAGGCGCCCAACCCTGCGCTGTGGGCGCGGCCACCGGCCGAAGTCGCGCGCGAGGCGGCCGACGCAACGCGCAGGCTGCTGGCCGCCTGATCGTCCAGCCCTTGTCCACCCGATCCCTAGTGGCCCGCCAGAGGCCGCCGACACACCGCATGACCAGTCCCCCGGAGGAGCATATGCAGAACCAGCCCCCTGCCGCGAAGCGGCGCATCGCCCGGCCATCGCGTCCGACCGCCCTTGCGGTCGCCGTATCCGCAACCGGTGCAGCGGCATTGCTCGCGCTGCCATCGATCGCTGCGGCACAGGCCTTTCCGGCCAAGCCCGTTCGCCTGGTCGTCGCCCAGGCAGCGGGCAGTGCGACCGACGTGATCGCCCGCATCTTTACGCCGCGCTGGAGCGAGCTGCTCGGCCAGCCGGTCGTCGTCGACGTACGTCCCGGCGCCGGCGGTTCGCTTGGCGCGGAGATCACCGCGAAGTCGCCGAACGACGGCTACACGCTTCTGCTCGCGAACATCTCGACCCACGGCGTCAACCCCGCGCTCTACGCAAAGCTGCCATACGACCCTGTGAAGGACTTCTCGCCGGTGTCGCTGGTCAGCACCACGGCCAACGTCATCGTGGTGCACCCGTCCGTGCCGGCGAAGACAGTGAAGGAACTGGTCGCGATCGCGCGCGCGAAGCCGGGCATGCTGAACTACAGCTCGGCCGGTCCGGGCAGTTCGCAGCACCTTGCGGCGGCGCTGCTCAACACGCTGATGAAGATCGAGACCACGCACGTGCCCTACCGCGGCAGCCCACCGGCGCTGGCCGGCGTGGTCGCCGGCGAGATCGCGTTCATGGTGCCGACGCTCACCACCGCCCTGCCGCAGATCCAGAACGGCCGGGTACGCGCGATCGCGGTGACCGGGCCGACGCGGGAACAGGAGGTCCCCAACATCCCGACCGTCGCCGAGACGATCCCCGGCTACGACGTGGTCAGCTGGTGGGGCGTGGTGGCACCGGCCGGCACGCCTCGTCCGGTGGTCGACCGGCTCAACGCAGACCTCGTCAGGACGCTGGCGATGGCAGAGGTCAGGACCGGCCTGCTGAAGGTCGGCATGAATGCTTCGAGCACCACGCCCGACCAGTTCGGCCAGTACATCCGCGACGAGATCGCGAAATGGACGAAGGTGGCGAAGGCGGCGAACATCAAGCTGGAGTAGCCGCGCCGCCGGGCCCGCGCACCAGGCCGTGGACCGGCTCAGCCCAGCCGGCCCACGGCATCTTCGAGCAGCGTCCACGCGGTGCGCCCGAAACGTTCCTTCGAGCGCCGGTAGAACTCGGCCGACAGCGCGCGGCGGAAGCCGCCGACATCGGCGGTATTGAAGATCATCCCGCGCTCGGCGAGCCCGCGCTCGAGGTCGCGGTTGAACCCGTCGGTATACGCGCACTGCCGCGCCACGTGCTTCGCCACCGCGCGTTCCACGATCGACACGGTCGATCCGGGCAGCCGCTGCACGAAGGCGAGGTTGCCGATCAGGTTGAACCCTGACCACATGTGGCTGGTCAGGCTCACGTAGCGCGTGACTTCGTACAGCCGGTTCACCTCGCACACCGCGAGCGGGTTCTCCTGACCGTCGACCCGCCCGCTCGCCAGCGAGGAATACAGCTCGCTGATGTTGGCGATCACCGGCGTCGCGCCCAGCGCGGTGAAGGTGTCGATGAACAGCGGGCTGTCGGGCACCCGCATGCGCACGCCGTCGAGGTCCTCGACGCCGCGGATCGGCTTCTCGCGCATGACGATGTGGCGGAAGCCGTTTTCCATCAGGCCGCCGCCGAAGCCTCGGATGCCGGCCGCGAGCATCTCGCGGCGCAGGTACTCGCCGAGTGGGCCAGCGTCGGCCGCATGCACTTGTGCATGGCTGGTGAAGGCGAATGGCAGCCCCTGTATCCCGGCCGCCGGGACGACATCGCCGAGCAGACCGCCCATCAGCACGATGAACTCCACCTCGCCGGCGACAAGCATCTTCAGCGCCGCCGGATCCGAGCCGGGGATGCCGGCGTTCTGCGCGTGCACCGTGATCGCGAGGCCACCACCGGTCTCGCGCCGCACCTCGTCCCACAGGTCGACCAGGAAGCCGTGCAGGTGGCTCTTCTCGGGCTGGTTGTGGAACTGCCGTCCGGTGACCGCCACGCCCATGGTCAGAACATCACCCGGCCGCCGTTGACGTCGAGCGACACGCCATTGATGTAGCTCGCAGCATCGGAGGCGAGCCAGAGCATCGCGTTCACATGGTCGATCGGCTCGGCCAGGCGCCGCAACGGGATGCTCGCCGCCATCTGCTCGACCTGCTCGGGCGTTCGCAGGGCGGCCACCCGGGGAGTCAGCGTGGTGATCGGCGCGATCGAGTTGGCGGTGATGTTGTGCGGGCCCAGCTCCCAGGCGAGGAAGCGGGTGAGCTG
>CANGXU010000029.1 GCA_947457885.1 Betaproteobacteria bacterium | reverse complement strand
TGGGCATCGGGCCGCAGCCGGAGTTGCTGCGCGAGATCGCGCCGGGCGTGCTCTGGGTGGCGGCGCTGCTGGCGTCGCTGCTTGCGCTGCCCAGGCTGTTCGCGGCCGATCATGCGGACGGCACGCTGGAGCAGCTGGCGCTCGCGCCGCAGCCGCTGTCGCTGATCGTGTTCGCCAAGCTGGTCGCCCACTGGCTGACCACCGGGCTGCCGCTGACCCTGCTCGCGCCGCTGATCGCGCTGCAGTTCGACCTGCCGCCCGCGGCGACCGGGGTGCTGGTCGCCTCGCTGGCCCTGGGCACGCCGATCCTCGGGGCGATCGGTGCGGTCGGCGCCGCGCTCACGCTCGGCCTGCGGGGCGGAGGCGTTCTGACTGCGGTTCTCGTGCTGCCGCTGTATATTCCGGCTCTCATCTTCGGTGCCGGTGCCGTCGAGGCGACACTGGGCGGGCTCGACGCGTCAGGTCACCTGTCGCTGCTCGCCGCGCTGACGGTGTTCACCCTGACCTTTGCACCCTGGGCTGCGGCCGCGGCCGTGCGGATTTCGCTGGACTGACAGAGCCCGACCCTTCCTTTCGATGTCCATCCACTGGTTCAAGTACGCCTCGCCAGCGAGCTTCTACGGCCTCGCCGGACGGTTGATCCCGTGGTTCGCAGCCGCGGCAGCCCTGGCGACTCTGGCCGGGCTCTACATCGGCCTGGTGCTCGCGCCCACCGACTTCCAGCAGGGCGACTCGTACCGCATCATCTACATCCACGTGCCGGCCGCCTGGATCGGCATGTTCACCTACCTGGTGATGGCCGGCTGGGCAGCGGCCGGCATCGTGTTCAACACCCGGCTGTCGGGCATGATGGTGCAGGCTCTGGCGCCGACCGGTGCGCTGTTCACCTTCATCGCGCTGTGGACAGGCGCGTTCTGGGGCCGCCCGACCTGGGGCGCCTACTGGGTCTGGGATGCGCGCCTGACCTCGACGCTGATCCTGTTCTTCTTGTACATCGGCTACATGGCACTGCGCGCGTCGATCGACGATCCGCGCCGGGCCGACCGTGCCGGTGCACTGCTCACGCTGGTCGGCGTGGTGAACATCCCGATCATCTATTTTTCGGTCAAGTGGTGGAACACGCTGCACCAGGGTGCGTCGGTGAAGCCGGGCAGCTCGTCGATGGCCACCGTGATGCTCACCGGCATGCTGGTGATGGCATTCGCGGCGTGGATGTACACGATTGCCATCTCGCTCGCGCGGGTGCGTTCGATCATCGTGGAGCGCGAGCAGCACAGTGCCTGGGTGGGCGAACTGCTGGTGGCGGAGGGACATGTCGGCGCGCCTGGAACCTCCGGCGGTGTGCCGGGGTCCAAGGGAGAGAAGGCACGATGAACTGGTCGAGTTTTTCCGACTTCCTCGCGATGGGCGGCTATGCGTTCTTCGTCTGGATGTCGTACGGCGCGACGGCACTGCTGGTCGTGGCCGAAATCGCCTGGGTCGTGAAGCAGCGCCGGCAATCGCTGGCGCGCGCGCGGGTCCAGCGCAAGATCCGGGAGTGGAGCAGCTCATGAAACCGCGGCAGAAACGGCTGGCGATCGTCGGTGGCGGCCTGGCCGCGCTCGCGGTCACTGCGGCGCTGGTGCTCAACGCCTTCGAGGACAACCTGCTGTTCTTCTTCAGCCCGACACAGGTCTACGCGAAAGAAGCACCGCTCGACCGGCCGTTCCGCATCGGCGGGCTGGTCGAGGCCGGCAGCGTGAAGCGCGAGGCCGACGGCCTGACGGTCGCGTTCAAGGTCACCGACACCGCGCAGGTGGTGCCGGTCACCTACAAGGGCATCCTTCCTGACCTGTTCCAGGAGGGCAAGGGTGTGGTCGCACGGGGTCGCCTCGGCCCCGACGGCGTCTTCCGCGCCGACCAGGTGCTCGCGCGACACGATGAGAACTACATGCCGCCCGAGGCGGCCCATGCGCTCGAACAGGCGAAGAAGTCACAGGGCTCGGTCGTCGCGCCCGCAGGAGGCTCCGGCAAGTGATTCCAGAACTCGGCCATTTCTGCCTGATCCTCGCGCTGGTGCTGGCCTGTATCCAGGCGGTGTTTCCGCTCGTCGGCGCCCAACGCGGAATCGACGCCTGGATGGCGATGGCACGCCCGGTCGCCCAGGGCCAGGGCGTATTCGTCACGCTCGCCTTCGGAGCGCTCGCCTACAGCTTCATGGCGCAGGACTTCTCGGTGCTGAACGTCGCGCAGAACTCGCACTCGCAGCTGCCGATGACCTATCGCTTCACCGCCACCTGGGGTTCGCACGAGGGCTCGCTGCTGCTCTGGTCGTTCATGCTTGCCGGCTGGACGGTCGCGGTCACCGTGTTCAGCCGCCAGCTGCCGGCACCGCTGGTGGCGCGCGTGCTGGCGGTGATGGGCATGATCAGCGTCGGCTTCCTGTCGTTCATGCTGTTCACGTCGAACCCGTTCGAGCGGCTGATCCCGGCCGCCGCAGATGGCCGCGACCTGAACCCGCTGCTGCAGGACATCGGCATGGTGATCCACCCGCCGCTGCTCTACATGGGCTACGTCGGCTTCTCGGTCGCCTTCGCCTTCGCGATCGCGGCGCTGATCTCGGGCGAGCTCGATTCCACCTGGGCGCGCTGGTCGCGGCCGTGGACGACCATCGCCTGGCTGTTCCTCACCCTGGGCATCGCACTCGGCTCGGCCTGGGCCTACTACGAGCTCGGCTGGGGGGGCTGGTGGTTCTGGGATCCGGTCGAGAACGCCTCGTTCATGCCGTGGCTGGTGGGCACCGCGCTGATCCACTCGCTTGCGGTCACCGAGAAGCGCGGCGCATTCAAGAGCTGGACAGTACTGCTGGCGATCAGCGCGTTCTCGCTGTCGCTGCTGGGTACCTTCCTCGTGCGCTCGGGCGTGCTGACCTCGGTGCATTCGTTCGCCTCAGACCCGGAGCGCGGGCTGTACATCCTCGCCTTCCTGGTGGTCTCGATCGGCGCCTCGCTCGCGCTCTATGCCTGGCGTGCGCCGAAGGTCGGCCTGGGCGGCTCGTTCGACCTGGTGTCGCGCGAGTCGGCCCTGCTCGGCAACAACGTGTTGCTGGTGGTGGCTGCGGGCTCGATCCTGCTCGGCACACTGTACCCGCTGATCATCGATGCGCTGGGCCTGGGCAAGCTGTCGGTCGGCCCACCCTACTTCGATTCGGTCTACCTGCCACTCATGTCGCCGCTGATGTTCCTGATGGGTATCGGCCCGATCGCGAAGTGGAAGAAGGCAACGCTGCCCGAACTCGCGGTGCGGCTGCGCTGGGCGTTCATCATCAGCGTCATCACCGCGATCATCGTGCCGCTGGCGATGTCGGCGCAGACCGGCATCGGCACCTTCAGCCCGGTCGCCTCGTTCGGCATCCTGTGCGCGATGTGGATCGCCTCGACCGCGATCGCCTCGCTGGTGCAGCGCGTGCGCCAGGGCGAAGGCTCGCTGTTCTCGCGGCTGTCGCGCCCGACCGCCAGCTTCTACGGCATGCTGCTCGCGCACTTCGGCGTCGCGGTGTTCGTGGTCGGCGTGACCATGGTTCGCGGCTACGAGAGCGAACAGGACGTGCGCATGCGCGTGGGCGAAGTGGTGCAGTCGGGTGGCTACACCTTCCGCTTCGACGGCGTGCGCGAGGCACCGGGCCCGAACTTCCGCGCGATGGAAGGCACGATCACCGTGCTGAAGAACGGTACGTTCGTCGAGACGCTGCATCCGCAGAAGCGCGTGTACAACGCCTCCGGCATGGTGATGACCGAAGCGGCCATCGACTCCGGCTTCACCCGCGACCTGTACGTATCGCTGGGCGAACCGGTCGACAACGGCGAATCGTGGATCGTGCGCGTGTACCACAAGCCCTACATCGACTGGATCTGGGCCGGCTGCTTCCTGATGGCCCTGGGCGGCCTGCTCGCCGTCTGTGACCGCCGCTACCGCGTCAAAGTCCGTGCGCGGACCCTGGGGTCAGACCCCGATGGCGGCCGCATGTCAGGCGCGCGCCCGAGGCCGGGGTCTGACCCCGTGGGGTCAAACCCCGGCGTCCGCCAGCCGGCGGCGGGTGCGGTGGCAGTGCCGCCGATGGCGCGGGCCGCTTTGCCGCCGTCCGACGGAGGTCGGCGATGAACAGGGCGTGGCTGCCGCTGGTGGGGTTCGGGGTGCTGGCTGCGTTCCTCGGGATCGGGCTCACGCTCAACCCGCGCGAGGTGCCCTCGCCGCTGATCGGCAAGGCGGCACCGGCCTTCTCGCTGCCGACGCTGGCCGAGCCGCAGAAGCAGTTCTCGGTAGACGATGCGAAGGGCAAGGTCTGGCTGCTCAACGTCTGGGCCTCGTGGTGCACGCCCTGCCTGGAAGAGCACCCAGTCATCGAGTCGCTGTCGAAACGGGGCATCCCGGTCTACGGGCTGAACTACAAGGACAAGGAAGCTGCGGCCACCGACTGGCTCAGGCGCCACGGCGATCCTTACCTGCTGTCGGTGGTCGATCCGACCGGCCGCGTCGGCATCGACTATGGTGTCTACGGTACGCCCGAGACCTACCTGATCGACAAGCAGGGCGTGATCCGCTTCAAGCATGTCGGCCCGCTCAACCCGCAGGTGGTCGAACGCACGTTGCTGCCGCTGATCCAGAAACTGCGCGCATCGTGAGCGCGCAGCAGACGATCCACGCAGGCCCGGCACGGCGGACCACGCGGCCACGTACGCCGCTGCGCGCGCTGATGCTGGCGGCGCTGTTGTGCGCGGCCATGCCTGCCCCTGCGTCCAGCACCGGCAGCGGTACCGACGGCAGCGGCGCCGCCAGCGCGCCGGTCGTACCCGGCGTCGCCCGCCCGAACGCGCAGGACCCGGTGCTCGAGCAACGGCTGATCGCGGTGACGAAGGAATTGCGCTGCCTGGTCTGCCAGAACGAGTCGATCGCGGATTCGCATGCCGCGCTGGCGGTCGACATGCGCAACGAGATCCGCGAGCAGCTCAAGAACGGCATGACCGACCGCCAGGTGCTCGACTTCATGGTCGCGCGCTATGGCAACTTCGTGCGCTTCCGCCCGCCGCTCGACTGGACCACGATCGCGCTCTGGTTCGGCCCCGGCCTGCTGCTGGTATTCGGGCTCGGCGTGCTGATTGCGCAACTGCGCCATCGGCGCACGCTGGCCGATGCACGCGCGGTGCCCGCGCTGTCGGATGCAGAACGCACGGCGCTCGCCTCGCTCGCCACCAGTAACGACCGCACGACGCAGGACGACAGGATGGGTAATCGATGACGCTGTTCTGGATCCTGTGCGCGCTGCTGGTACTGCTGGCGGTCGCCTTCGTCGCGCTGCCGTTGCTGCGCGCGAGCCGCATCGATACCGGGCCGGCGCGCGCCGCGCTGAATGCCGAGGTCTATCGCGATCACCTGCTGGAACTCGATCGGGAACTGGCCGATGGCGTGCTGTCGACCGAGCAGCATGCGATCGCGCGCGCCGAACTGGACCGGCGAGCGCTGGCGGAAGCCGCGGTACCGGCCGGGTTGACCCCGGCTGGCAGCGCGCCCACCGTGCGCCGCGGCCGCTGGCTCGCCTCCGGCACGCTGGCGCTGGTGCCGGTCCTGGCGATCACCGGCTACCTCGCACTCGGCAACCCGGCCGCCCTCAATCCCCCGGACCAGCAGTTCCTGCAGATGGTCGATGCGCTCGCCGAGAAGATGAAGGCGAACCCGGACGATGCGCAGGGCTGGGTGATGCTCGCGCGCGCCTACCAGATCACCGGACGCATGCCGGAGTCGATCGCCGCCTTCGAGAAGGCCAGCGCGCTTCGCCCCGACGACGCGAATCTGCTCGCCGGCCACGCCGATGCACTGGCGATGGTGCAGGGCAGCCTGTCGGGCAAGCCGTTCGAGCTGATCGTGAAGGCGTTGAAGCTCGATCCGAAGAACCAGACCGCACTCGCGCTGGCTGCGACCGCCGCGATGGAGAATGGCCAGTTCGCCGAATCGATCGCGCTGTGGCGCAGGCTCGCGGCCGTGGTCGAGCCCGGGTCGGCCGATCGCACGGCCGTGGACCAGGCGATCGAGCAGGTCCGGCAGGTCGCACTCGCGAAGGGTGTGGCGCTCGCGGACGCGCCGCCGGTGGCGGCAGCAGCAGGAAGTACGCAAGCCAAGGGGCCAGCTGCGGCCGGCGCCAGCATCAGCGGCGAGGTGACGCTCGCACCCGAGCTGATGCGCCAGGCGAAGCCGGACGAGGCAGTATTCATCTTCGCGCGCGCGGTCGATGGCCCGCCGCTACCGCTGGCTGTGGTGCGCGCAACGGTGAAAGACCTGCCGATCCGCTTCACGCTCGACGACTCGACAAGCATGGCGCCCACGGCGAAGCTGTCGATGCACAAGCAGGTGGTGGTGTCGGCCCGGGTCTCGCGCTCCGGACAGGCGATACCGCAGCCGGGTGACCTCGTCGGCACCGTGCAACCGGTGGCTGTCGGGGCGACCGGCGTACAGGTTCGCATCGCGGATGTCGTGCGCTGACCGCCGCGGCGCCTTCGTCCGCACCTGGCGCATCACCCGCGCGACGGCGCTGATGGTGCGCGGGCTGCTGGTCGCGCTGTTCGTGCTCGATCGCCCGGACGTGCGCCTGCGCAACCGTCACATGCAGCCCTGGTCGGCGGCGCTGCTCGACGTAATGGACATCGGCCTGGACGTGCATGGCGAACTGCCGAGCGACGATGCACCGGTGTTCATTGCAGCCAACCATGTGTCCTGGCTCGACATCTGGGTGATCAACGCCGTCTGCCCGACGCTGTTCGTGGCCAAGTCCGAGATCCGCGGCTGGCCGGTGTTCGGCTGGCTGGCGGCGCGCGTCGGCACGCTGTTCATCGAGCGCGGCCGGCGTACCGACACGCGCAAGGTCAACGACCGCATCATCGCGCGGCTGGCGGTGTCGGGCGAGCGTATCGCCGTGTTTCCGGAGGGTACGACCACCGACGGCTCGGTGGTACGGCCGTTCCATGCATCGCTGTTCCAGCCGGCCGTCGGTGCGCAGGCACGGGTGCATCCGGTGGCGATCCGCTATGTCGACGAGGCCGGCATGCGCAGCGATGTTCCGGCGTACATCGACGATGTCTCGCTGGTGGTGTCGATGTGGCGCATCGCGGGTGCGCAGGGGCTGCGCGCCGAGCTGCATTTCCTGGAACCGATCGAGCCGTTCGTCGTATCCGGCGAGGCAGGCGGGACGGACGGTCCGGAACTGCGCACGCAGAGGCGCAGGCTCGCCGCGATCGCGCAGGAGCGCGTCGCGGCGAAGATACCGGCCGAGTGACGCCTAGCGGTTGGTCTTGATCTGGTAGGCCACCGCAGCGCGGATCTGCGCTTCGGTCAGCGACGCGTTCCCACCCTTGGGCGGCATGATGCCGATACCCTTCAAGGCCGAGGCAACCAGCGCCTCTTCGCCCTTCTTGATGCGCGGCGCCCAGGCGGCCTTGTCACCGCTCTTCGGCGCGCCGGCGGCACCGGACGCGTGGCAGGCCGCGCAGGCCTGCTTGTAGACGGCTTCGCCATCGACCGCGGCAGCGGCCGGTGCAGCGGCGGCCGGTGCGACCGCAGCGACGGTCATCGCAGCAGCAGCGGCGGCTGGTGCTGCAGGGGCAGCAACCGGAGGCTCCTTGAACTTCGCGCCGGCAGAGTTCGCCAGGTAGGCCACGGCGCGGCTCATCTCGATGTCGGTCAGCGCGGGGTTGCCGCCGCGTGCCGGCATCTGGCGAATGCCTGCGATCGCCTGCTTGGTCAGCGCGGCATGGCCCTCGGGGATCAGCTTCGCCCAGGCGGCGTTGTCGCCAAGCTTGGGTGCGTTCAACGCGCCGGTGGTGTGGCAGGACGCGCAGGCCGACTTGTAGACCTCTTCACCGGTCTTCTCGACCTTGACCGCTGCCACGGCAGCCACGGCGACCGCACCGGCCGGGGGCTCTTCGCCGGCGATCCATACCTGGCCGATCGGACGCATGCGTTCGGCGATGACGGCAGCGGCCTTCGCCTGGCTGCCGGCCGGCTCGGTGTTCTTGGCGCCGGTGACGAACGACACCAGCAACACGATGCCGATGATCGGCACGAGGAACGAGGCCACGACCACCGTGATCAACTGCTTCGGCGTGTTGATCAGGCCCTGGCTTTCGGCGCCGTGGCCTTCTGAACCTTCTCCGTGCTGCGCGCTCATCGAATGACTCTCCGTCGGTACCGGTCGTTGCCTGTGGGTTGCCGCAGCCCCATGGGGTATGTCGTGGGGAATGACGCCATGCGGAATAACCCGAAATTATATCGTCAACCTGTGTCCGTGGACATCGGCCGGGGTGTCAACCCGCACCGGCGGTGCCGACGATGCGACAATCTACGCCTCGACGGACGGCTGACTGAGCTGTCCGCAATGGCCTCCCCGCTCGTTCCGCACCCTCCGCTGCTCTCCGCCACCCTCGGATGACCGAACTCACCCGCCTCACCGCCTGCGCCGCGGTCGACCTGCTCGAGCGCCGGGAAGTCTCGCCGCTCGACCTGGTCGAGGCGGCCGCCGCACGCATCTCGGCCACCGATGGCGCACTCAATGCGCTGCCTACGCTCTGCCTCGACCGCGCACGCGATCATGCGAAGCGGCTGATGGCCGGGCCCGGCGGATCGCCCAGCCCGCTCGATCGCCTGCACGGGCTGCCAATCGCGGTGAAGGACAACGTCGACGTCGGCGGCGTGCGCTGCACCAGCGGCTCGCTCGCCTTCGAGCATCGCATCGCGCCAGCCAACGACGTGGTCGTCGACCGGCTCGAGGCCGCCGGCGCGATCGTGATCGGCAAGTCGAACCTGCCCGAGTTCGCGGCCGGCGGCACCACGCACAACGAGGTGTTCGGTACCACGTACAACCCGTGGGACACCACGAAGACCTGCGGCGGTTCGTCCGGCGGCTCCGCTGCAGCGCTGGCCGCCGGCCAGGTGTGGCTCGCCACCGGCAACGACTTCGCCGGCAGCATCCGGATACCGTCCTCGTTCTGCGGCACCGTGGGCCTGCGCCCGACGGCCGGCACGGTCGCGCGTATCCAGCGCCAGGCCTATTCGCCGCTGTCGGTGGAAGGCCCGATGGGGCGCACCGTCGCCGATGTCGCGCTGATGCTCGACTGCCAGGCCGGCGAGCTCGGGGCCGATCCGCTGTCGCGCCCGGCCCCGGCACGCACGTTCCTGTCTGCGGCCCGTGCGCCCGCGCTGCCGGCCCGCATCGCCTTCAGCACCGACCTGGGCATCGCACCGATGGTCGATCCGGAAATCGCGCGCCTCTGCCGCACCACCGCGAACGCGATGCAGGTGCCAGGTTCGCGCGTCGAAGAAGCCTGCCCCGACCTGCAGGATGCCGACCTCGTGTTCCAGGTGCTGCGCAGCTTCCTGTACGTCGGCCGGCTCGCGCACATCATGGACCAGCACCGTGACCGGATGTCGCCGAACGTGGTCTGGAACACCGAGCAGGGTCTCGCGCGCAGCGCGCGCGAGGTGGTCGAGGCCGATGTCGCGCAGGCCGCGATCGCGCGGCGCGTGGTGCGCTTCTTCGACGACCACGACCTGCTGCTGTGCCCGGTGGCGATCAGCCCGGCCTTCGATGCGCAGCAGCAGCAGCTCGACGAGTTCGGCGGCGTGCGCTTCGGGTTCTACTACCAGTGGATGATGATGACCTACGCGATCACCGTCACCGCGTGCCCGTCGCTGGCAGTTCCCTGCGGCTTCACCGCGGGCGGGCTGCCGATCGGCATGCAACTGATCGGGCCGCCGCGCTCCGAACACCGGCTGCTGGCGGCTGGCGCGTGGCTGGAACAGCAGTTCGGCCTGCACGAGCGCGTACCCCTCCTCCCCCAACCCGCGTCTGAAGCCTGACCCTGGGGCCTGACCCCGGGGTCAAGCCCCAGGGTCAGGCTTCAGACGCGCTTATTCGAGTGTGAACATGACTGAAACCTTGCCGCCGGATGACCGGCGTTATGTTCCGACACACCAGTGGGCGCGGCAGGTCGCGCCCGGTCGGGTCGAGGTCGGGATCACGGCGTTCGCGCAGGATGCGCTGGGCGACGTGGTGTTCGCCGACCTGCCGAAGGTGGGTGCGGTACTGGTCGCCGGCGAGCCGTTCATGGTGATCGAGTCGGTGAAGACCGCCTCCGACGTGCATGCGCCAGTCGCTGGCACGGTGGTCGAGGTGAACGAGGCGCTGCGCGACAACCCGGAATCGCTGAACACCGATCCGTACGGAGCATGGCTGGTGCGCGTCGAGGCGGCACCGGATGCGCTGGCGACGACCGGGCTGCTCGATTCGGCGGCCTATGCCGCCGCCATGGGCTGAACCTGACCCGCATGGCCGAACAGCCCACCGAACCCCAGCCCGGGGCCGAGAGCCCGTACAAGGGGCGCAGCGGCTTGCGCCGCGTCGTCAAGGCGTTCGGCTATTCGATGTCCGGGCTGGCTGCCGCCTACCGCAACGAGGCGGCGTTCCGGCAGGAGGTGCTGCTGGCGGCGGTGCTGGTACCGCTGGCGCTGTTCCTGCCGGCCACCGGTGCCGGACGCGCGCTGATGGTGGGGTCGGTGATGCTGGTACTGGTGGTCGAACTGCTGAACTCGGCGGTCGAGGCCACCGTCGACCGGGTGTCGCTCGACGATCATGCGCTCGCCAAGCGCGCAAAGGACATCGGCTCGGCCGCAGTGATGGTCGCGCTGGTCAACGTGCCGCTCACCTGGGCACTGGTGCTGTTCGGCTGAACAGCGGGAACCACACGAATGGAAGAGGTAACCCGATGAGCTGGACCTTCGAACTGCTGATGAAGCCGCCGCGCGGCGTGCCGCTGACCGAAGGCCCGGTGTGGGACGGCGAGCAGCTTCTCTTCACCCATATACAGGCCAGCACGATCCTGCGGCTGGACGTGGCCACCGGCGCGATCACCCCGTGGCGCACTGGCACCAACCGCACCAACGGCCTGGCCTTCGACAGCGAAGGCCGGCTGTTCGGCTGCTGCTCGGGCGGGCGCTCGGTGCTGCGCTTCGACGGCACGTCGCCCGGCGACGCCGTCGACACCGTGGTCACCGACCGCATCGACGGCAAGCGGCTCAACACGCCGAACGACCTCGCGATCGACCGCAAGGGACGCATCTGGTTCAGCAACCCGATCAACGCGGGCAACTGGGACAAGACCGAGCAGACCGAACTGCCCGACCAGTCGGTGCTGCGCTGCGACCCGCAGCCCGATGGCAGCTACGCCACCACCCGAGTGACCTTCGACACAACCATGCCCAACGGCGTGCTGCTGTCGCAGGACCAGCGCACGCTGTATGTCGCCGAGAGCGGGTATGCGAAGGGCGTGCCGCGCGAACTGCGCGCCTATCCGATCCTCGACGACGGCAGCCTCGGCAGCTTCACCACGCTGTTCACCTGGGGCGAGGATGCGCGCGGCACGCATCGCGGCATCGACGGCATGTGCCTGGACTGCGAAGGCAACATCGTGGCCACCGCCGGCTGGGAAGTGGCAGGCGCGGGGCCGTTGATCTACGTGTTCGCGCCGTCCGGGCGCGTGCTCGAGACACATCCGGTACCGGCGATCCGCCCGACCAACTGCGCGTTCGGCGGCGCGGACATGACGACGCTGTTCGTCACCACCACCCAGGGACACCTGTTCCGCGTGCGCACCGACCGGGCAGGCTGGTCGATGTATCCGTGACGCGCTGACCCGCGTACCTACAGCGCCTGCTCGATCCGTTCGACCAGCGTCGCGAGTACCTTGATCCGGGCGTAGAGTTTGTTGTTCGCCTCGACCAGCGTCCACGGCGCAACGTCGGTCGAAGTTCGATCGACCATCTCGCACACGGCCTGCTGATAGGCCGCCCAGCGCTTGCGGTTGCGCCAGTCGTCGGCCGTGATCTTGAAGTTCTTGAACGCCACCTGCTCGCGGTCGCGGAATCGGCGCAGCTGTTCCTCCTTGCTCACCTGCAGCCAGAACTTGGTGACGATGACTCCGTGCGCATCGAGCTCGGCCTCGAACTCGTTGATCTCTCCGTAGCCGCGGCGCCAGTCGGCCTCGCTGCAGTAGCCCTCCACCCGCTCGACCAGCACGCGCCCGTACCACGAGCGGTCGAACAGCGCGAAACGCCCGCGGCGCGGCAGGTCGCGCCAGAAGCGCCACAGGTAGGGATGCGCGCGTTCCTCCTCGTTCGGCGCGCCGACCGGGATGCCGTGGTAATGGCGGGCATCGAGCGCGGCGGTGATGCGGCGGATCGCACCGCCCTTGCCGGCTGCGTCACTGCCCTCGAACACCACGACGGCCGCACGCTTGCGGAACTTCACGTCGCGCGACAGCCGGTTGAGCCGGCCCTGCAGCAGTTCGAGCGCTGGTTCGTAGACCTCGCGCGTCATCGGCTGGTCGAGCTCGAGCGTCGACAGCACGTCGCGCCGGTCGATCGCGGGCAGCACCTGGGCAGGCTGCGCAGCAGGGGCGGGGGTTGCAGGCGCCGGTGTGGTGCCCGGCCGGTCGAGACGCTGGCGCATCGCGGCGAGCAGCGTCTCGCCGACGGTCAGCGCGCGGTAGCACTCGTCGACGCCCTCCACCACGATCCACGGCGCGGCCGGGGTGGAAGTCCGCCGCACCAGCAGTTCGGACACCTTGCGGAAGCGGTCGTACTTGTCGAAGCGGTGCCAGTCTTCCTTCGTGACCCGCCAGCGCGTCAACGGCTCTTTCTCGAGCGCCTTCAGCCGCGCCTGCTGGTCCTTCTTCGACAGGTGGAACCAGAATTTCAGCAGCAGCACGCCCTCGTCGGCGAGCATCCGTTCGAACCGTTCGATCTCCTGCAACTGCTGTTCGAAGCGGTCGCTACCGGTGCGTCGGTACACCCGGTCGAGCACGGGCTGCGAATGCCAGGCGCCGAACAGCATGCCGATGCGGCCGTTCGACGGCAGCACCCGCCAGAAGCGCCACATGCGCGGCCGCTCGGCCTCTTCGTCGGAGGGTTCGCCGAATGCATGGGTGTCGATGTGGCGCGGGTCCATCCACTCGTTGAGCAGGTTGACCGTCTCGCCCTTGCCCGCACCGTCGACGCCGCCGACCACGATCAGAACGGGGAAGCGCTTCAGCGCAGCAAGCTCGATCTGGGCCTGCAGCAACGCGGCCCGCAGCGCGGGCTCGCGCCGACGGTACTCCTCGCGGTCGATGCGATGGCCAACCTCGGCGGATTCGAACATGCGGCGCTCCTGTGCAGCCGGGCAGCCTTGCCCGCTGACTGCGATGTTAAGCCGGCCGCGCCGCCCGATGCTCAGAGCAGGTCGGGCGACATCGCGACCCGCAGCGACGTTTCGCCGCCCGACTCGCGCTCCCGGTAGGAAATCCACCACAGCGCGCCCTTGCGGATCATCCAGGGGGCCGGCTCGCCGGCAAGCACCATCGAGGCCACCGCGCCCAGCGTCGGCTGGTGGCCGACCACGATCACCGTGCCGCTGCCGTGCGGCCAGTCGACCGCCGCCAGCAACGAGGCATACGAAGCGCCCGGGTCGAGGTTCGCGTCGACCTTGAACTTGTCGGTCAGTGCACGGGCCGTCTCCTGCGAGCGTCGGGCCCGCGAGCAGAGCACCTTGTGCTTGTCGGGAAGCCGCGCCTCGAGCCAGGCAGCCATACGCCTGGCCTGCCGCTGCCCCTTCGAGGTGAGCGCACGCGCCAGGTCGTTGCTGCCGTCTTCGGCTTCGGCATGCCGCCAGAGGATCAGGTTCATCGTGTCGGGCCTCCTTCGTCGTCACCAGAACCGGTCGGCTTCGCGGAACCGGGTCCACGCGCGGTCGGCATCGTCGAGTACGACGGTACACAGGCCGAGCCGCCATCCGGACAGAAGGGCCAGCCCTGCCTCGTCGATCGCACCGTCGAACGGGCAACCGGCCCCGCCCGCGACCAGTGCTTCGCCCGTCGCCATGTCATTGAGCATCCCGAGGGATTGTTGCAGCCATGCCATCGCCGCCAGGTAGTTGCCGGCCGCCTTCTCCGCCTTGCCGCCCTGCAGGCTGGCAAACGACTCGGCCGCGTAGCGCAGCTTCTTTACCGCGATGCGCAGTTCATGGCGCGCCTCGGGATCCAGCCCGGACGGCCTGCCGCCGATCGCGACTACCGCGCGATGGCGGCGGTCGAGGGTGCCCGCCGCGAAGCGGCGGATGCCAGCCTTCTGGCGCCGCCCCTCGGCGTGCTCCGCGGTATCCCGGTCCGGATCCGCCTTCGCGGATCCAGGCTTCACGGCGACCGCCAGGGCGGGTGCGGCGGCTGCGGCGGCTGCAGCGGGCGTGGGCGCCACCCGCCAGGGTGCACTGTCGATCCAGCGCAGCAGGTGCAGCACGAACGCGGTGTAGCCGGGCGCCGACAGCGCCGCCGCGGCCTGCTGTCGCGCCTGCTGGCGCAAGGTGTCCAGGCGCTCGAACGCGCCGGCCAGCCGCGTTGCATGGCCAGCCGCCGCGAGCGGGGCCAGCGTCCCTTCCTCGAACACGTCGAGGTCGCGGGCGGTACCCAGCGCCGAGGCGAGCCGCCGCGCCTCGATCGAGATGGCGTCGCTGCATGAACGCGGGATGGCGCGCCGGAACGTGACCAGCGTGGAGCGCATCCGGCGCAGGGCGACGCGCGCCTGGTGCACGTACTCCGGGTCGTCGCCCAGGCGCGCGCCTGCCGCGTTGCCCTGCAACTGCGCGAGGCAGTTGAGCATCACCGAAACGAAGGCCTGTTCCGCCGTCGATTCGCCATCGAGCTGCAGCTTCGGCGCGCGCATCGGTGCGCGCTTAGTGCCGGTCGACAGCATGAAGCCGCGGGCGGCCTTGCTGCGTGGCTCGGGCATCAGCGCATGGTCACCGTTCATTTCGAGTGCGAAGGCGTACAGCCCGTCGACCGGGCCACCCTTGAGTTCGAGCTCGAGCTCAAGGATCGGTTCGCTGCGATCGCCCGCGATCACGTTGCCGCGATCGATCGCAAGCTCGATCGACGTTTCGCCATGGTCGACCAGTGCGCTCGCGCGGGTGAAACGCGTCTCGAAGGCGGGGGCCAGGGCCTCGCGGTTGCGCGGCTTGGCGAACCAGTCGGCGAGTGGGGTATCGGCGAGCACGTCGAGGTCGAGCATCGCGCGCGGCACCGGCCATTCCCATTCGCCGCGCCGGTGCTCGGGCCCGTCGGGCAGCTCGCACTTGAAGGTCTGCACCCAGCGCCGTCCGACCCGGCGCAGGCGCAGGCCGGCCCGGCGGCCGGCGAGCGCGAAGTCGGGTGTGTCGAAGTAGATGCTCGACAGCGGCTGGCGGCGCAACCCGGCAGCGATCCGCGGGTCGGCAAGGATCGCGCGCGCGCGCGCGGCGTCGAGCTGGAAGCGCAGTTCGGTTTCGATCGCCATCGGACTTCCGCGCGCCGCGCCCGGCCGCCGCGCTAGCGGTCCGTGCCCGGCAACGGCGACTGCGCGAGCTCGGCGAGCAGGGCCTGCTGCGCGGAGTAAGGCCGCGCACGCGATGCGCTGCGGCGGCGGTAGACACCGTCGCCGTTCATCTCCCAGGACTGCAGGTTGTCGCGCAGATACGGCCGCAGCGCCTCGGCGATCATCCGGCGCTTCAGGCGCAGGTCGAGGATCGGCACGCAGATCTCGACGCGCCGGAAGAAGTTGCGGTCCATCCAGTCGGCGCTCGACAGGTATACATTGTCCTTGCCGCCGGCATGGAACCAGAAGATGCGCGAATGCTCGAGGAAGCGGCCGAGAATGGAACGTACCCGGATGTTCTCGGACAACCCCGGCACGCCAGGGCGCAGCGCGCACACGCCGCGCACGATCAGGTCGATCTTCACGCCGGCCTGCGAGGCCTTGTACAGGGCCTCGATCGTCTGCGGCTCGAGCAGCGCGTTCATCTTCGCGACGATCTGCCCGCGCTTGCCGGCCCGCGCGGCCTTCGCCTCTTCGTTGATCGCCGCAACGATGTTCTCCTGCAACGTGAACGGCGCCTGCCACAGGTGGTGCAGCCTGCTCGCCTTGCCCAGGCCGGTGAGTTGCTTGAAGGTCTCGTTCACGTCGGAGCAGATCTGCTCGTTGCAGGTGAACAGCCCGAAGTCGGTGTAGAGGCCCGCGGTGCGCACATGGTAGTTGCCGGTCGACACGTGCACGTAGCGGCGCAGCACGCCCTCTTCGCGGCGCACCACCAGCGACATCTTGGCATGCGTCTTGTGGCCCACGACGCCGTAGACGACATGCGCGCCGGCCTGCTCCAGCTTCGAGGCCCAGCTGATGTTGGCCTCTTCGTCGAAGCGCGCGAGCAGTTCGACGATCACGGTCACTTCCTTGCCGCTGCGTGCTGCCGCGACCAGGGTCTCCATCAGTACCGACTCGTTGCCGGTGCGGTAGATCGTCTGCTTGATCGCCACCACCGCCGGATCGGCCGCCGCCTGCCGGACGTAGTCGACCACCGGCGCGAACGACTGGAACGGATGGTGCAGCAGGATGTCGCCGCGGCGGATCGCCTCGAACACATCGGCGCGGCGTACCAGCGTACTCGGCACGCCCGGCGTGAACGGCTTGAACATCAGGTCGGGACGGTCGACCCAGTCGGGCACCTGCATCAGCCGCACCAGGTTCACCGGGCCGGGCACGCGGTAGATGTCGTCCTCGCCAAGGTTGAACTGCATGCGCAGGAATGCGGTCATCGCCTCGGAGCAGTTGTCCGCGACCTCGAGGCGCACCGCGTTGCCGAAGTGCCGTTGCGGCAGCTCGCCCTGCAGCGCGATGCGCAGGTTCTTCACCTCTTCCTCGTCGACGAACAGGTCGCTGTTGCGCGTGACGCGGAACTGGTACGAACCGAGCACCTGCATGCCGGCAAACAGTTCGCGCATGTTCGCGTGCAGCACCGCCGACAGGAACACGAACCCGTTGGGACAGCCGGCAACCTGCGGCGGCAACCGGACCACCCGCGGCAGCACGCGCGGCGCCTGCACGATCGCCGCGCCGGACTTGCGGCCGAACGCGTCCTTGCCTTCGAGCTCGACCGCGAAGTTGAGCGACTTGTTCAGCACGCGCGGGAACGGATGCGCCGGGTCCAGGCCGATCGGCGTGAGCACGGGCATCACCTCGCGGAAGAAGTACGCGCGCACCCATTCCTGCTGGGCGGGCGTCCACTCGCCGCGGCGCAGGAAGCAGATGCCCTCGGCGGCGAGCCCGGGCAGCAGTTCGTCGTTCAGCAGCCGGTACTGGCGCTCGACGATTTCGTGCGCACGCTGCGCGATCAGCGGGAACAACTGGCGCGGCGGGATGCCGTCGGGCTGCGTGCCCACGGCGCCGAGGGTGATCTGCTCTTTCAGGCCACCGACCCGGATCTCGAAGAACTCGTCGAGGTTGCTCGAGACGATGCACAGGAAGCGCAGCCGTTCGAGCAGGGGGTTTTTCCGGTTCTCGGCCTCCTCCAGCACGCGCGCGTTGAACGCGAGCAAGCCGAGCTCGCGATTCAGGAAATGCTCAGGCGGAGGCTGGCGCTTCTTCTTCACCGCTGCGGTGCTCAAGTGGCGCGCTCGTCCAGTCAGGGAGAGTACGGAGGCTATGTCACGAGGGTTTCAGGTTGATGACACGGTACCAGCGCAAGGACTCAGCCCGCTGGCGGCACGTAGCCCTGTACGGCGTCGGCACCGGCGCCGAAGAAGTGCTCCTCCATCTGCGTGGCGAGGTACTTGCGTGCCTTCGGGTCGGCCAGGTTCAGCCGGTTCTCGTTGACCAGCCGCTTCTGGTGCTCGAGCCAGAACTGCCAGGCTTCCTTGGACACGCTGTCGAAGATGCGGTGGCCGAGCGCGCCGGGATACGGCGGGAAGTCGAGGCCCTCGGCCTCGCGGCCGAGCTTGATGCATTGGACGGTACGGGGCATGGGTACTCCCGGGGACCTGCAGGATTGCCCGCCAAGTGTAATCGCCGCGCGGCCCCGGCGGACAGCGGAGCGCCCCATGCGTACCCCAGGCACACCGATCTTTCCGGAGAATGTCCGCCCGCTGGCCTGCTACAGCGACTTCATGAAGACCTTGGAGCGCCGTTGCCAATTGTAGAGCTGGCGCCGCTCGGCCGGGAGCTCGCTGACGTCGACTTCGTGGAAGCCGTTCTCGACGAACCAGTGCGCGGTGTGGGTGGTCAGCGCATAGAGCTTGTCGAGCTTCTGCGCACGCGCGCGCGCTTCGATATGCAGCAGCAGCGCCTCGCCATGGCCGGCATTGCGGTGGTCGGGATGCACGACCAGGCAGGCGAGTTCGGCCGCGCGCGCCGCCGGAAACGGGTACAGCGCGGCGCAGCCGATCAGGCGCCGGTCGTGGTCGATCACGGTGAAGTAGCCGATCTCGCGTTCGATCCGCTCGCGGCCGCGCTTGACCAGCGTGCCCTCGGCTTCGAGCGGCGCGATCAGTTGCAGCACCGCGCCGACATCGTCGATGCGCGCCGGGCGCAACCGTTCGAGCGAATCGCGCGAGATCATCGTGCCGATGCCGTGGTGGGTGAACAGTTCGAGCAGCAGCGCACCGTCGACATGGCGGCTGACCAGGTGCGCGCGCGCGACGCCGCGCCGGCAGGCGTCGATCGCAGCCGGCAGGAAACGTTCGATGTCGGTGCCGCGCCCGACCTTCGACTTCTTCGTGCGCGCAATCCAGCTCTCGGCGCTCGACAGGGTCAGTTCGCGCAGCAGCCGGCCGCGGCCGCGCTGCACGCCGGCCCCGTCGATCATGAAGATCAGCTTCTCGGCGGCCAGCGCGGTGGCCACCGAGGTCGCGACGTCCTCGACGGTGAGGTTGAACGCCTCCCCGGTCGGCGAGTAGCCGAGCGGGGAGACCAGCACGATCTCGCCGGCATCGAGTCGGCCACGCAGCGCCGGCACGTCGACCTTGCGCACCGCGCCGGTGTACTTGAGATCGATGCCTTCGTACACGCCGCGCGGGCAGGCGACCACGAAGTTGCCGCTGGCGACGTTGACTGCGGCATTGGCCATCGGGGTGTTCGGCAGCCCGGTCGACAGCAGCGCCTCGATCTCGATGCGCACGATCCCGTTGGCCTGCTTGACGCAGCCCATCACCGCGTCGTCGGTGACGCGCAGCCCGTTCGCGTACTGTGCCTCGATGCCCTGCTGCGTCATCAGCACCTCGAGCTGGGGGCGCACACCATGCACCAGCACCAGCCGCACGCCGAGGCTCGCCAGCAGCGCTACGTCGTGCGACAGGTGCACCAGTTGCCCCTCTTCGACGACCTCGCCGCCGAAGGCGACCACGAAGGTCTTGCCGCGGAACGCGTGGATGTACGGCGCGGCGGCGCGGAACCAGGTGACGAACGAGGGTGGCGATGTGTTCATGTCGTGGCGGGGGCCGAGGCCTGGATGGGGGTGAGTGGAACCGGCGGTGAGAAGTCGTCGACGATCGCGCGCAGCGCGGCCAGCGCCGCCAGTGCGGCGGTTTCGGTCCGCAGCACCCGCGGCCCGAGCGTCACCGGACGGTAGCCTGCGGCGCGCGCCAGCGCCGCCTCGACCGGCGACAAACCACCCTCCGGCCCGACCAGCAGCACCAGCGATCGCGCCGATCCGCCCGCAGGATCGGCCTGCAGCGCCGAAAACTCCTGCGTGAGCGAACGCTCACCTTCAGGATCGAGCATGCAAAGCAATGCCCCGCCATCATGCGGGCCAGCGCACGCCGCGTCCAGTGCCAGCACCGGGCGGACGTCGAGCAGCCGGTTCAACCCGCACTGCTCGCTCGCCGATACCGCCAGCGCCTGCCAGTGGGCAGCCCGTTTCGCGGCCCGTTCGCCGGACAGGCGCACGACGCTGCGCTCGGCCAGCACCGGCGTGAACCGGCGCGCACCGAGTTCGACCGCCTTCTCGACCACCCAGTCCATCTTCTCGGTGGCGACGACCGACTGCTGGACATGCACGTCGATGCGCGGCACGCGGTCGCCCGCGTGGAACGCGCCGAGCAGCACCTGTGCCGACTTGCCGCGGCCGGGCTCGAGTACCGCTTCGTATTCGCCGCCATGGCCGCAGAACACGGCGACCGGCTGCCCTTCGCGCAGGCGCAGGACGCGCAGCGCATGATGCGAGGCGTCCGGCGGCAGCTCGACCCGGGTGCCGCGGGCGAGCCCGGGGACGGCCTGCGGACAGTGAAACCGGGGCGTGAGCATCCGTATCCTGGGGTCGGGTCCTGGGATCGGGACAGACCGCTTGCAGCGGGACTGTTCCAGCACAATGGTAGAGTCGTCGGATTCTACACACCCGCCCGCGGTGCACGGCCCGGTCCGCGCCGCAGCGTCTGCGCCCATCGTATCCATCGCACCATCGTCGTGACTCCCCCCATGCCCGACCCGGCCGCTCCCCCCGCCAACCGGCCGTCCGCGCTGCTGGCAGCTACCGTGGCGGTGGTGCGCGATGTCGCGGCCCGCGAAGTGATGCCGCGCTTCCTGAACACCCGGCAGTCACGCAAGGTCGACGGCAGCGTGGTGACCGAAGCCGACATCGCCGCCCAGCATGCGCTGGCGCCGCTGTTGCGCGAACTGGTCGACTGCGGCTTCGTCGGAGAGGAGATGACCCACGCAGAGCAGCGGGATGCCTGGGGCGACGGCGCGCATACGCTCTGGTGCGTCGATCCGATCGACGGCACCTCCAACTTCACCGTCGGGCTGCCCAGCTTCGGCATCTCGGTCGCGCTGGTGCGCGCGGGGCGGCCGGTGCTCGGCGTGATCTACGACCCGGTCGCCGACGAGGCGTTCCAGGCCGAAGACGGCCGGGGCGCGTGGCTCAACGGCATGCCACTGCCGCTGCAGCGGCGGACGGTCGCGCTGCGCCAGGCGATGGCCGGCATCGAATTCAAGCGCCTCGACCGGGCGCTGGCGGCCCGGCTGACCGCGAAGGCCCCCTATTGCTCCCAGCGCAACTATGGTTCGAGCGCGCTCGAGTGGTGCTATGCGGCAGCCGGCCGATTTGACGTGTATCTTCACGGCGGTCAGAAGCTCTGGGACTATGCGGCGGGATGGCTGATCTTTCGGGAAGCAGGCGGGCTCTGTGCATCGCTCGACCACGACGACTTCTGGGGCGGCGAGGTCTGGGAGAAATCCGTGATCGCGGCACTCGACCCCGCGGTGTTCGAGGAATGGAAGGGCTGGCTGCGCGCGAACTGGCCGACCCAGGCTGGTCCGGCTGCGCCCTGAGCCCACGCATGGCCGCGCGGGGCTGCACGCCGCACGTCACCAACGTGCAGCCCGCATGAAGATCATCATCCTGGGCGCCGGGCAGGTCGGGTCCACCGTCGCCGAGAGCATGGTGTCCGAAGCGAACGACATCACCATCGTCGACACCGATGGCGACCGACTGCGCCAGCTGGCCGACCATCTCGACCTGCGCACGGTCGAGGGCAATGCCGCCCATCCGTCGATCCTGCGTGCCGCCGGCGCTGAGGATGCCGACCTTCTGGTTGCGGTGACACAGAGCGATCAGGCCAACCTGGTCGCCTGCAAGCTCGCGTCGACCGTGTTCAACATCCCGACCCGCATCGCGCGCATCCGGTCGGCCGACTACCTCGGCCATCCTGAAGTATTCAGCCCGGGCAACTTCTCGGTCGATGTGACGATCTGCCCCGAGCAGATCATGACCGACTACATCACCCGACTGATCGAGTTCCCCGAGTCGCTGCAGGTGCTCGACTTCGCGAACGGCCGGCTGCAGATGGTGGCCGTGCGTGCGTTCACCGGCGGCCCGCTGGTCGGGCGGCCACTGTCGGAGATCCGCGACCATATCCCGGATGTCGACAGCCGGGTCGCCGCGATCTTCCGCGGCGAAGCGCCACTGATCCCGACCGGCGACACGGTGATCCAGCATGGCGACGAGGTCTTCTTCCTTGCTGCAAGGGAACACATCCGTACCGTGTTGCGCGAACTGCGCCGCGCCGACCAGCCGGTGCGGCGGGTGATGATCGCCGGTGGCGGAAACATCGGTTCGCGCCTGGCCGCATCGCTCGAATCGAAGTACCAGGTGAAGCTGATCGAGGTACACAAGCGCGCGGCCGAGCGGCTGTCGCAGGAACTCGACCGGACGCTGGTGCTGTGCGGCGACTCCACCGATGAAGAACTGCTGTCGGACGAGCATGTCGGCGAGATGGACGTGTTCTGCGCACTGACCAACGATGACGAGAACAACATCATGTCGTCGCTGCTCGCCAAGCGCATGGGCGCACACCGGGTGATCACGCTGATCAACCGCGCGGCCTATGTCGACCTGGTGCATGGCGGCCAGATCGACATCGCGCTGTCGCCGGCCACCGTCACCATCGGATCACTTCTCACGCACGTGCGGCGTGGCGATTGCGTCGCGGTGCATTCGCTGCGCCGGGGAGCGGCCGAGGCGCTGGAGATCATCGCGCATGGCGACCCGCGCTCGTCGAAGGTGGTCGGGCGCACCGTCGATTCGATCGGCCTGCCGAAGGGTGCGACGATCGCGGCGATCGTGCGCCGGCGCGATGCGCTGCCAGACGACGAGATCGCCTGCGCGATCGGCATGGACGACGAGGTGATCATCGCGCACCACGATACGGTGATCCAGCGCAACGACCATGTGATCGTGTTCGCGGTGTCGAAGGACCTGGTGCCGAAGATCGAGAAGCTGTTCGCCGTCGGCGTCGGATTCTTCTAGCAGTGGCCGATTTCCGTTCGCGCGAGCTTCACCGTAACCTGTCCGTGCTGCATGTCTTCGGGCTGATCACGCTGATCTTCGGCATCTCGATGGCACTGCCACTGGGGGTGTCGCACTGGCTGGGCGACGGTGCGTCCGGGGGCTTCGCGCGTGCGATCGCGATCACCGCGGCAGCCGGCACGGTGACCTGGCTGTCCACCATCCGCTATCGGCGCGAGCTCGAGATCCGCGATGCCTTTCTGCTGGTCGTGATGGTGTGGGCGGTGCTGCCGGCGTTCGCCGCACTGCCACTGCACAGCGCGATCGACAGCCTGTCCGCGACCGATGCCTACTTCGAGGCTGTATCGGGCATCACCGCCACCGGCGCGACGGTGCTGAGCGGCCTCGACCACCTGCCACCGTCGATCAACGTGTGGCGCACGCAGATGCACTGGATGGGCGGCATGGGCCTGATCGTGCTGGCGGTGGCGGTGCTGCCGCTGCTCGGCGTCGGCGGACGGCAGCTGTTCAAGGCCGAGACACCCGGACCGATGAAGGAATCGCGCCTGACGCCGCGCCTGGCCGAGACCGCCAAGGGCCTGTGGACGATCTACGGGCTGCTGTCGCTCGCCTGCTGGCTGGCCTACTGGCTGGCCGGAATGAGCGGCCTCGATGCGTTGATGCACATGTTCTCGACCATGGGGCTGGGTGGCTTCTCGAGCTACGACGCGAGCTACGGCCACTTCGATTCGCTGGCGATCGAGGTGGTGGCAGTCTGCTTCATGCTGGCCTCCGGCATCAACTTCATCACCCACTTCAGCGCGTTGCGCAGCCGCACCCTCACTCCCTATCGACGCGATCCGGAAGCACGGCTGTTCATCGGCGTCACCCTCGGCAGTGGCGTGCTGATCGCGGTCTATCTGTACTTCTACGGCGTGTACGAAGACCCGCTGGTCGCGCTGCGCTATGCGATGTTCAACACGATCTCGGTGGCGACAACCACGGGCTTCGCCAGCACCGACTACGGTGCGTGGCCGGTATTCACCGGCCTCTGGCTGCTGTTCCTGTCGAGCTTCGCCACCTGCGCGGGATCGACCGGCGGAGGCATCAAGATCGTCCGCGCAGCCATCCTGTACCAGCAGGTCTACCGCGAGTTCGTGCGCATCCTGCATCCGTACGCGGTAACCCAGGTAAAGGTCGGCGGCGCGGTCGTGCAGAACAACATCGTTTTCGCGGTACTCGCCTTCCTGTTCGTATACATCGCGACGATCGTGATCACCACCCTGCTGCTGGTGGCGACCAACCTCGACGTGGTCACCGCGTTCAGCGCGGCCGTCGCGTGCGTGAACAATACGGGTCCGGGGCTGGCCGATGTCGGTCCAGCCACGACCTACGCTGTGCTGACGGACTTCCAGACCTGGGTCTGCACCTTCGCCATGCTGCTCGGCCGGCTGGAACTGTTCACCCTGCTGATCGTCTTCACCCCCGTCTTCTGGCGCAAATAGGCAGCCAGGTCTGACCCCAGGGTCAGACCCCAGCTCAGGATAGCCAGGCGAGGATCCTGGGGTCGAAGGCGCCGCGGTGGCGGGCGATCACCGGTTCGGCGGCGTCGATGAAGGCCTGGCGTTCCTGTGCGGTGGGCACGATCACTTCGTTCTTCGCGGGGTCGAGCTGCGACAGCACGAATGCGTCCTCGGCGCCGGCCAGTTCGCGCTGGTAGACGGTCGCCTCGCGCGCAGCCTCGAGCACCGCCTGCTGCACGTCGGCGGGCCAGCCGTTCCATACCCGCGCGTTCAGGATGAAGGCGGTGCCGCCGAACAGGTGGCCGGTCAGGGTCATGTAGCGGTGGTAGTTCTGCACGCCGAAGTTGTAGGTGTTGGTCAGCGGGTTCTCCTGCGCATCGAAGCGCGGGCCCGCGACCTGCTCGACGAACTCCTTCACATCGACCGGGATCGGCATGAAACCGAGTGCAGCGAACAGTTCCTCGTGCAGTGCGCTCATCTGGGTGCGGATGGTCAGCCCCCGGCAGTCGGCCGGCGTGCGGATCGGCCTGACCTTGTTCGACAGGTGGCGGAACCCGTTGTCCCAGAGGCCGAGCAGCCGCACGCCGGTGTTCGCATGCATGCCGGCCTCGAGCAGCGCGCCCAACTCACCATCGAAAGCCTTGTGAACCGTCGGACGGTCGCGCACGATGAACGGCAGCTCGAGCGCGCCGAACTCGGGCACCGGCCCGGTGAAGCGCACCGACGATATGTAGCAGGCCTCGAGTTCGCCGGTCTCGACCATCGACGGCAGGTCGCCGGACGGCCGCCCGAGGTCGAGCACGTTGCCGATCAGTTCGAACTGCACGCGATCCTCGCCCAGGCGCGCGATGAGCCGCTCTCCGAAGCGGCGCGCCGCCTGGTTGTGGATCGACGCCGGCATCTGGTAGCCGCCGAAGCGGATGCGGATCGGTGTGTTCGACTGCGTCATCGCAGCCTCCTCTCGTGTGGTGTGCGGGCCCGGTTGACGACCTGCAAGCAACGGATGCTATCGCAAAGCGATGGGCTGCCCGACACGGCGATGCGCCAGGGAAAGCGTGCGTTCCCCGGAACGTTGGGTCTAGAATGCCTCGGTGAACGAACCGACGCCTGCCCCAGCCCCCTCGACCTTCTCCGTCGTCGGGCTCGCGCTCAGGCGGCCGTACACGTTCATCGTGATGGCGCTGCTGATCCTGCTCGCCACGCCGTTCGTCCTGCGCAACATGGCGACGGACATCTTTCCCGAGATCGACATCCCGGTGGTCAGCATCATCTGGACCTACAACGGGCTGTCGGCACAGGAGATGGGCCAGCGCGTGGCCAACACCACCGAGCGCGGCCTGACGACCACCGTCAGCGACATCTCGCACATCGAGTCGGTGTCGCTCACCGGCGTCTCGGTGCTGAAGATCTTTTTCCAGCAAGGCGCGAACATCCAGACCGCGCTCGCGCAAGTGGTGGCGGCAGTGCAGCCGCAGGTGCGCCAGCTGCCCCCGGGCATCACGCCGCCGCTGATCATCAAGTATTCGGCCTCGAGCATCCCGGTGGTACAGCTCGCGCTGTCGAGCCCGACGCTGCCCGAGCAGGCGGTGTTCGACGCGGCGGTCCAGCAGCTGCGCCCGCAGCTGGTGACCATTCCGGGCGCGGCGATCCCGTTTCCGTATGGCGGCAAGATCCGCGTGGTGTCGGTCGACCTCGACATACCGGCGATGCAGGCGCGCGGGCTCGCACCGGCAGACGTGGTGAACGCGGTCAACGCGCAGAACCTCATCCTGCCGGCCGGCACCGTGAAGTTCGGCGACACTGAGTACAGCGTGAAGATGAACAGCTCGCCCGACGCGATCGTCGGCCTGGGCGAGCTGCCGGTACGCACCACCGGCGGCACCACGGTCTACCTGCGCGATGTCGCCGCGGTGCGCGACGGCTTCTCGCCGCAGACCAACGTAGTGCGCCAGGACGGCAACCGCGGCGTGCTGCTGTCGGTGCTGAAGAACGGCGGCGCGTCGACGGTCGATATCGTGAACGACCTGCTCGAGATGCTGCCCAAGGCGGTGAAGATCCTGCCGGAAGACATCAAGGTCACGCCGTTGTTCGACCAGTCGGTATTCGTCAAGGCCGCGGTGAACGCAGTGGTAATCGAGGCGCTGATCGCCGCCGGTCTCACGGCGCTGATGGTGCTGCTGTTCCTGGGTAACTGGCGCAGCACGGTGATCATCGCGATGACCATCCCGCTGTCGATCCTCGCCTCGATCATCATGCTGCACATCCTGGGCGAGACGCTCAACCTGATGACGCTCGGCGGCCTCGCGCTGTCGGTCGGCATCCTGGTCGACCAGGCGATCGTGACGATCGAGAACATCGAGCGCCACATGCACCTGGGCAAGCCGCTGGAAGAGGCGATCCTGGTCGGCGCCGGCGAGATCGGCGTGCCGGCCTTCGTCGCCACGCTGTGCATCTGCATCGTGTTCGTGCCGATGTTCTTCCTGTCCGGCGTCGCGCGCTTCCTGTTCGTGCCGCTGGCCGAGGCGGTGGTGTTCGCGATGATCGCCTCCTACATCCTGTCGCGCACGCTGGTGCCGACGATGGTGATGCTGCTGATGCGCGGCGTGCACGGCAGGGCTGAGCCCGCCGGCGCCCGGCCGAGCCTGCTGCAGCGGGTCTACCGCGGCTTCGACCAGCGATTCGAGCATGTACGCCGCGCCTACACCATCACGCTGTCGGCCGCGCTGGCTTCGCGCAAGACCTTCGCCGTGGTGTTCCTCGGCTTCTGCGCGCTGTCCTGCCTGCTGTTCCCGTTCCTCGGCCAGGACTTCTTCCCGTCGGTCGACGCCGGGCAGATCCGGCTGCACCTGCGCGCGCCCACCGGCACCCGCATCGAACAGACCGCGCGCATCGCCGACCAGGTCGAGACGGCGATCCGCCAGATGGTCCCGCCGGAAGAGCTCGAGACCATCCTCGACAACATCGGCGTGCCCAACAGCGGCATCAACCTGTCCTACAGCAACGCCGGCACCATCGGCACCTTTGACGCAGAAGTACTGATCGCGCTGAAGAAGGGTCATCGGCCGACCGACGAGATCATCAGCCAGCTGCGCCTGGAACTGCCGAAGCAGTTCCCAGGCGTCGAGTTCTTCTTCCAGCCTGCGGACATCGTCACCCAGATCCTGAACTTCGGCCTGCCGGCGGCGATCGACATCCAGTTCTCCGGCGCACGCATGGAGCAGAACGCGGCACTCGCCGGCGAACTGGTGAAGTCGATCCGGCAGATCCCGGGCGCGGTCGATGTGCATGTGCACCAGCGGCTCGACAACCCGGCCATCGACCTGCGCATGGACCGCGCGCGGCTGCAGCAGGTGGGCATGACCGCCTTCAACGTCGGCCAGAACGTGCTGATCTCGCTCTCGGGCAGCGCGCAGACGGCCCCGGCCTTCTGGCTCAACCCGGCCAACGGCGTGGTGTACAGCGTGCAGATGTCGGCGCCGCAGTACAGCGTCGACTCCCTCGACGGCCTGCTCAACATTCCGGTCGGTGCAGCGGGCGTCGGCAGCCTGGCCGGCAGCGCACCGCAGGTGCTGGGCAACCTGGTAGAGGCCCGGCCTGCGCGCAGCCTGTCGATCGTCTCGCGCTACAACCTTTCGCCGGTGATCGATGTCTACGTGAGCGTGCAGGGCACCGATCTCGCCTCGGTCGCGCGCCAGGTCGAGAAGAAAGTCGATGAGATCCGTCCGAAGCTGCCGCGCGGCAGCGACGTCACGATCCGCGGCCAGGTCCTGACGATGCAGGAGTCGTTCCTCGGCCTGGGCGTCGGCCTGGCGATGGCGATCGTGCTGGTCTACCTGCTGATCGTGGTCAACTTCCAGTCGTGGACCGACGCCTTCATCATCATCATGGCGCTGCCCGCGGCGCTCGGTGGCATCGCGTGGATGCTGTTCATCACCGGCACCACGCTGAGCGTGCCGGCGCTCACCGGCGCGATCATGACGATGGGCGTGGCCACCGCCAACAGCATCCTGGTCGTGTCGTTCGCGCGCGACCGGCTGGCGGCCGGCGTGCCGCCGCTGTCGGCGGCGCTGGAAGCCGGTGCCACCCGCATCCGCCCGGTGCTGATGACCGCGCTGGCGATGGTCATCGGCATGGTGCCGATGGCGCTGGGCATCGGCGAAGGCGCCGAGCAGAATGCGCCGCTCGGCCGCGCGGTGATCGGCGGCCTGCTGCTCGCCACCGTGTCCACGCTGTTCTTCGTGCCGGTGCTGTTCGCCGACGTCCACCAGCGCATCGCCCGGCGCAAGGCCGCGCGCACCGGCACCGGCAACGCGGCCGGCGATGCCGGGCCGCCGTCATCGCCCGCGCCAGTCGGCACCTGACCTGCAGCGGCATACCGACACACGGAGCCTCGTCTTCATGCCTGAACAACGCCACCACGACCTCGCGATACATCCGATCGAGGACACCGACCCCGCCGACCTGATGCAGCGGCGCGCGGTCGTGCGGCGCGGCAAGTGGCTGGCCTTCATCGTCGTGCTGCTGCTCGCGGTGGGCGCTGGCCGCGCGGTGGTGATCCGGAACACGAACGCCAGTGCGCTGGAGGCCAGCATCGCCGACCTGTCGAAGGTCTACGTGCGGGTGACCCAGCCCAGGACCTCGGACGCCGGCCAGACGGTCACCCTGCCCGGCACGCTGCAGGGCTACACCCAGTCACCGATCGGCGCGCGCGCCAGCGGCTACGTGAAGCGCTGGCACCGCGACATCGGCAGCCGGGTGAAGGCCGGCGACCTGCTCGCCGAGATCGACACGTCCGAGATCGATCAGCAACTGATCCAGGCGCTGGCCGCGCGCGAACAGACCGCCGCCAGCCTGGCGCTTGCGGTGAGTTCGCTCGAGCGCTGGGAGGCCCTGCGCCGGAAGGATGCCGTCTCGCAGCAGGAACTCGACGAACGGCGCAGCAACGAGGTGCAGGCGCGCGCGAACC